>NZ_JAIOSW010000004.1 GCF_021107415.1 Desulfobacula sp. | reverse complement strand
CCATGGCAAGACATCAACGACTTCAATGATCTCTCAAATTCTCAATACTGCCGGACTTGATCCCACCGTGATTATTGGAGGACTTCTCAAAGGGCTTGACACCAATGCACTGCATGGCAAAGGAGAGGTTATTGTTGCCGAAGCAGACGAAAGCGACGGGTCTTTTTTAAAGTTTTTCACCATGAAAAACGCTTAGGTGAAATCAACCTCAATATTGCAGGAGAACATAATATTTCCAATGCGCTTGCTTCGATTGCCACAGGGATTGAGCTTAAAATACCCTTTAAAACAATTAAGAAATCATTGGAACAGATTGAAGGTGTAAAAAGGCGGCTTGAAATCAAAGGAGAAAAAAAAGGAATCATTGTCATGGATGATTACGGCCATCATCCAACAGAGATCATGGCAACACTGACAGCCATCAGGGAAAGTTATAAAGGAAGACGGCTGATTGTTGTATTCCAGCCCCACAGGTATACCAGGACCAAGGGGTTGTTTCATGAATTTACCCGATCTTTCTATCAATCCGATATCTTGATTGTACTCCCGATTTATGCGGCTAGTGAAAAAGAGATTAAAGGCGTCAGTGCTCAATGCCTCTGTGAAGGCATCAGAAAACATGGGCATAAAGATGTTTCCTATGCACCTGATTTTACACAAGGTTTATCCATGATTACCCATAAAATTAAAAAAAAGGATCTCGTTCTGACCCTGGGCGCCGGAGACATTTATACCCTGGGAGAAAAACTCATTGAACTATTGTAAAGGCAATGCATGTTAAAAAGGGACAACACAGCATATTCAACACTGGCTTACGAGTTTAATCTTTTGTTTGATGAGCCGTTGAAAAACCACACCTCCTTTAAAGTCGGAGGGCCTGCTGATATGCTTGCACTGCCAAAAGACAAACAAGAATTAAAAAGTCTGTTAAAAAAAGCCAGTGATCTTGATATACCGGTTACCCTTTTTGGGGGCGGCACAAATCTTTTAGTCACCGATAAAGGGATACGGGGCCTTGTGGTGATAACCAGACAATTAAAATCTGAAATCCGTATCACTCAAACAGATTCCGATAAAAAAACCATTTGCGTTGCAGCAGGGGAACGGTTGTCAAAGGTCTGCCAATTTGCCATCAACCACTGCCTTTCAGGGCTTGAATTTGCTGCAGGAATTCCCGGGACCATCGGGGGTGCGATTATGATGAATGCCGGGACAAAATCAGGGGATATGTCGGGTATTGCTGAATCCATTGATGTGTTGAACAAAAAGACATTAATATTTGAAACTATTGAGAAAAAAAACCTTAATTTCTCCTACCGGCAACTCAATTTGACCGGTATTATTGTGGCAGCAAGGTTAACTTTAAAGGAAGAAAACAAAAAAAAAATAGAAGAAACCTTTAGACAAAACCTTATCCGAAAAAATGCAACACAGCCTGTTTCCTTTGCAAGTGCCGGATGTTTTTTTAAGAATCCAACCTTAGAAAAATCTGCCGGGGAGCTAATTGAAAAAGCAGGACTCAAAGGGATGAGGATCAAGGATGCCATGGTATCCCAAAGTCACGCAAACTTTATTGTGAACATCAACAATGCTAGATGTGAAGATATTCTTTTATTAAAACGCCAAATTCAAAAAATCATATTAAATAAATTCCATATTAAACTTAAAACAGAAGTGAGGGTGGAAGGTGAGTAAAAAAATCAAACCAAACAGGTATAAATCTGAGGCCAATGAGTGTGAGGTTCTGAACTCTAATTCAGGAGTCGGTATTGATTCCTGCCTCAAATGCATCATGGTAGTAGCATTTATCAGTATCTTAAGCCTTGCCTCCATATTTGTTTATGATTTTATTACCCAATCAGACTTTTTTAATATTAAAAAAATAAAAATTTCAGGCACAACCCGGGTCATTAAAAAAGATATTCTTCAACTTGCAAACTTAACCTGTGACAGGAATATTTTTGGGCTTAATTTATTTACCATTGAAAAACTCATTGCTTCTCATCCATGGATTCAGTCGGCTTGTGTAAAAAGGAATCTGTCATCTGTACTTTCCATATCCATTATTGAGCAGAAGCCCTTAGCCATTGTTAAAATCGAAAACCTGGCAGATATTCTAATTAATACCCAAGGCAGACCCTTCAAAGAATACAATCCTCTTAAAGATCATTTAGAAAATTTGCCGGTTATCACCGGGCTTGATCTTACCAGCTCTAACAACCGGTATATGTTCAACGGTACTTTGTTTAACTCTATCATGGATTTTTTAAAAATTGATGGCTTAAGCAATATAAAGCAAATCAAAGGGGATCAAAACACAGGTATTGCTGTTGAAACCAACGATATCTATAACCAGCTGCCATCTGGCGAGCAAGGAATAATTCAAATCAAATTGGGATTTAATAATTTTAAAGCAAAACTAAAAAAAGCAAAAAAATAAGCGAGTATATTGATAAAAACTTTCCCGAGAGAACAATCTGCGCCATGGATCTTTTTAATATTGAAAAAGTATTTATCAAAACAAAACTTGCTGATGCTCTGCACAACAATTTAGAAAAGGGGGTTTGATTTGCAGGGAAATGAAAAAATAATTGTCGGCCTGGATATCGGTACAACAAAAATTACTGCAATTGTCGGGGAGATGCTTGAGAACGAGATCAACGTCATTGGTGTCGGTTCCCATCCATCCAGCGGACTTCGTAAAGGAACAGTTGTTAATATCGAATCAACTGTAGATTCAATCAAAAAAGCGATTGAAGAGGCAGAACTCATGGCCGGATGCGACATCTCATCTGTTTATGTGGGAATCGCAGGGAATCACATCAAAGGATTTAACTCCCATGGTATTATCGCTATCAAAGGCCGTGAAATCACTGATCAGGATGTCGAACGCGTCATCGATGCAGCAAAAGCTGTGGCAATCCCAACGGATAGAGAGATTCTTCATGTAATCCCCCAGGAATTTATTGTTGATGATATGGAATCCATTCAAAATCCTGTGGGCATGACAGCCATCCGGCTTGAAGCTAAAATTCACATTGTTACCGGCGCTGTATCTTCTGCTAGAAATATTGTGAAATGCTGTAACAAGGCAGGTTTTGAAGTTTGTGACATCGTCCTTGAATCTCTGGCTTCAGGCGAAGCCGTTCTCACAGATGAAGAAAAAGAACTGGGATGTGTCATTGCCGATATGGGTGGCGGTACAACTGATTTGGCCCTTTTTAAAGATAATAACGTAAAATTTATCTATGAACTTACCCTGGGGGGACATAATTTGACCAATGATATTTCCATTGGCCTTCGAACCCCTCTTCCTGAAGCTGAAAAAATAAAAATCGAACACGGGACCTGTGTGCCTGAAAATGTAAGAAATGGCGCAACTATTGAAGTTCCAGCTGTGGGAGGAAGAGCGCCAAAAAAACTTTCCAAGGGGATTCTGGCCGAAATACTGGAGCCCAGAGTAGAAGAAATTTTTTCTCTTTTGAAAAAAGAATTATTCTCCAATGGTCTTGAAAATTCATTTCCTGCAGGATTTGTCCTCACAGGTGGAAGCGTGGTTCTTGACGGGATTGTTGAAATTGCAGAATCTGTTTTCAATGTTCCGGTGAGAATCGGTGAACCTAATAAAATTGGAGGGTTGAAAGATATTGTTAAAAATCCGGCCTATGCAACTGGTGTCGGTCTTATCATCTTTGGTTCCAGTGCAAGCTGCAAGATGGATTTTAAAATTTCAGAGGCTCAAGGTTTTACCAGCATATTAAACAGAATGAAACAGTGGTTTAAAAATATTATTTAATTTTTAGGGAGGTGGAAATGACTTTTTCTTATGTGGAGAACAAGAATTCAGCAAAAATTAAGGTTATTGGTGTTGGCGGTGCGGGTGGCAATGCAGTAAACAACATGATTGATGCAAAGCTCCAGGGTGTTAAGTTTATTGTTGCCAACACTGATTCCCAGGCTCTTGAACATTCAAGAGCTGAAGTAAAAATCCAAATTGGAAAGGAACTGACAGAGGGACTCGGCGCAGGAGCAGATCCCAACATTGGCCGTGAAGCAGCCTTAGAAAGCAGGGATGAGCTGCAAGAAGCTTTAGAGGACAGCCATATGGTCTTTATTACGGCAGGGTTTGGCGGGGGCACAGGTACGGGAGCGACTCCGGTTATTGCTGAAATCTGTAAAGAGCTTGGGATACTGACCGTGGCAGTTGCGTCCAAACCCTTTTCTTTTGAAGGCATGAAAAGAGACAAACAAGCCCTTGAAGGTCTTGAAAACCTCCATGGAATAACCGATACCATTATTACTATACCCAATGACAGACTCAGGGGAATTGCACCCAAAGGCGCCAAAATGGTAGATATGTTTATTAAAGCAGATGAGATTCTTCACCATTCTGTTAAGGGTATTACTGATTTGATCATGATGCCCGGGCTTGTCAACCTGGACTTTGCAGATGTCAGAACCACCATGCAGAAATCCGGCAAGGCATTGATGGGTATCGGTATTTCATCCGGGGAAAACCGTGCCATAGAAGCTGCTGAAAAAGCGATTTCACATCCGCTTCTTGAAGACATCTCTATTTCCGGTGCAAAAGGGGTTTTGATGAACATTACATCCAGTTCTGATCTCACCCTTGATGAGATGACGGAAGCATCCGACCGAATTTACAAGGAAGTGGGAGATGATGCAGAGATCATCTGGGGCCAGACATTTGATGAGGAACTGGGAGATGAAATAAGACTTACGGTAATTGCAACGGGTATTGGAATTGAAGAACCCCAGGTATCCAATAACATCCACCATTTTGATTCTCAGGTTCAGCCGACTGCATGCCAACCGCCGGCGGTTGCCCCCCAGCCTATTGCACACCACAACGAGCCCATTGCCAGGGGACACTTAAGAACCCCGACGCAAGAAGAACTTGCAAACTGGAATGAATTTGACAACCCTGTCACCATTCAACATAAAAAAGTGGTTGGAGATGATGACATTCTAAATAATTACAGTACTGTTGCGTTTGATAACGATGATTTGGAGGTACCGACATTTCTTAGAAGAAAAGCTGACTGATACATGAAAAAAAGGCTCAAACCTGCAAGAAATTATGGCTCAAAAAAAAATGAGATTGTTGAACAAGGGGCCATTATTAAAAAAGGCAAAGGGCTGATAAGGACAGCTCTTGTTTATCTCAACACTTATAAAGCAGGCATGTCAAACTTAGGATTTCAAACCGTTTACAGAATTGCAAATCAAATAGACAATATAGCCTGTGAAAGGATCTTTTGGCCAGAGCCAAAACAAAAAGCACAGCGGGTTAGGTCTGACCTTCAGGTCAAAAGCCTTGAAAGCGGATTAAGTCTTGATCAATTTGATATCATTCTGCTTTCAATATCATTTGAAAATGACTTTACAAATATTGTTCAACTCCTTGGAAAAGCAGGCATCCCCTTGCGATCATCTGATCGAAACCACATCCACCCCCTGGTGGTTGCAGGGGGAGTCGCCTGTTTTTTAAACCCTGAACCCATTGCTCCCTTTATAGATAGTTTCCTTTTGGGAGAAGCAGAGTGTCTGCTGGAAAATTTTTTTAATGCAATTTCAAAAAAAAAAGACAAGAACTCTTTTTTACAAACCCTGGAAAAAATAATTCCCGGTGCATATGTCCCCTGTCTTCATACTGATCAAAATCCATTTCAAATCAAGGTGCAATACCTTGAAAATCTAGACACGGTTACAACTGCCACCACCATTCTTACCACCGGCACAGCTTTTAAAGATACCTTCCTTATCGAGACCCTCAAAGGCTGCCCCCATGGCTGCAGGTTCTGCAGCGCCGGTTTTATTTACAGGCCCCCCAGAATTTATCCTGCCCAAAATATTTATGCGGCCATGGATAAAGCTTTGGGTAAAACAGATAAAATCGGGCTTGTCAGTTCAGCCATTGCAGATCATCCTGAGATTACAAACATTTGTGACTATGGCCTGAAGAATAATTTCAAATTATCATTTTCATCACTCAGAGCAGATAAACTGACAGATGAACTTATTTGTGCACTTTCAGCCTCAAAGGTCAAGACGGCAACCATTGCCCCGGAAGCAGGTTCTGCACGGATGCGCAATATTATTAATAAAAAAATCAAAGAACAGGACGTCCTTTTTGCGACCCAGAGGCTGGTCAATGCCGGCATCATGAATTTAAGACTATATTTTATGATCGGACTTCCCTTTGAACAGGATCAGGATGTTCATGCCATAGTGGAGTTAACAAAAAAGATAAAAGCGATTTTTCTTAAAGCCTCAAAAAAGAAAAAAAAAGTATCAACCCGTTCATTCCTAAACCCGGCACCCCATTCCAATGGGCAGCCATGGAAAATGAAAAGGCATTAAAAAAAAGGGTGAATATTATCAAACAAGGGCTAAAAAAGGTTGCCAATGTAAAGGTGAACTTTGAATCATTGAGAAAGGCAAAAATTCATGCCCTTCTTTCCTGTGGTGACCAAAAAACTGCGGACATCATTGAGTCTGCACAAAAAATTGGGTGGGCCTCAGCTATAAGAAACAACAAAGCATATTGTCATTCAATTATTTATCAGGAAAAAACCGCTGATACTCCCCTGCCCTGGGACTTTCTTGATAACCGTGTAAAAAAAGAGTTCCTTGCAGAAGAATTCAAAAGAGCCAAACAAGAAAAAAAATCTGCTTCCTGTCCCATGATTGACTGTAACAAATGTAATATCTGTATTTAATTTTTATCGACTCTTATTCTACTGCTGATGCATGCATGGCAACTGCCTGACCTTAAGGCAGCGGCATCTGTAAGAGAGATGACACCTGAAACTGCCTGATGTTTTTCCGGAATGACAAACAAGCGGTGCAAATCTTTTAAGATCATTGATTTGATCGCACTCTCTACAGGATCTTTTTCATAGCACAGGGCCACGGGAGTTGACATAATTGTTCCTGCAGTGACAGACAGGTCCTGAGCATGTCTGTAACACAGGATGATATCTGTTTTGGAAATAACCCCTTTTGGATAGTTTTGATCATCTGAAACAAGAATAGCACCGAATCTTGAGGCAGAAAGGATCTCCACCACAGATTCAAGCAGAGCATCTTCCCGGCAGGATTCAACCTGTTTTGTCATGATTTCATTAGCTTTATATCTTTTGACCCTGTCCTGCGCCGTCTCTTTACTTTTATTAAAAATGCCCTGATCACAATTGCTGCAATAATGGTAAAGCAATCCAACGATATCAGGGTATGCTATAGCACCGACCATTTTATCGGACTCTTGTTCCAATACATATAGCCGATAAATCTTATTGGCTTTCATGGTATCCAGTGCCGAATCAAGTGGTTCATCAGGCCCGCAGAAAAGCGGAGGGGAATTCATTATCATTTCAACAGGTGTTGATAAAGGGAGGCCTGCATACCAGGCCCCCATTATATCTGTTTTTGAAACAACACCCAATGGTTTTTCTGAATCTTTGCCGACGATAATCGCATTAACCTTATATTTAATTAAGTACTGGATGCAGCAATCGATGCTGTCATCGGGTTCAAGTACAATCAACTGGCTTCTCATGGCATGTCGCACTTTTAACCCGGTTAATGTATCTTTTCCCACTTTCATACCCTTTCAAGAAGATGGTTAAAAAGATCTGAAATATAAACCATGCCGACGGCTGTACCATTGGAAATAACCGGCAGTCTCCTAACATGCTTTTTAATCATGATGTCGAGTATCATCATCAAATGTGTATCAGGGGTAACGGATATAATTTTTGGTGTCATGATGTCTCCGACAAAAAGATTTTTAAGTTTGCCGGCGGCACGATCAATGATCCCCTCTATCTCAATGTCACTGATATTGCCCCAAATTTTAACATGCTTGGGCAAAAGAAAGAGAAGTACATCATACATGGATATCATTCCGGCAATGGAGCCATCTTTATCAATTACCATAATACCAAAAATTGTTTTCCCACTCACCTTTGATGCCTTAAAAATCTTTAATGCATCAGATATGGGAGAATCAGGATTCAATGTTTTAAAATCAGTTATCATAACATCTTTGGCGGTCGTCTTCATCCCATATCTCCTTTTCGCTAAACAGATAGCAACTACTTGAGCTACAAATTTCTATTGGTTGATGCTTTTGTTAAATCTACAATCTTTTCTTTGAGATAGTCTTTAGTTTCGTATCTTGAAATTTCCATCAGTTTTTTGGTTATATTTGACAATCTATCTATTTGTATCTGGATTTTATCAATTTTTGAATAAAGCGGATTATCCTCTGAAATATCCATTAAGATAAGGTCAAAATATCCTTGAATGCTCATCAAAGGCTGGTTCATCTCATGACAAACCGCACCGGATAATTCAAGAACCCCTTGCAGTCTGTCTTTTTCTCTGATCGTCTCTTCAGATTGTTTTCTGGTGGTGACATCGGTTAATACTGAAATTTTCAGGCCCTTTAAAAAAGTAGATCTGAATTCAATGTGCTTGAACTTGCCATTTTTACATTTTATTCTGAATTCGCGATTCTTTCCATGACCGGGATGATTACTGTCATTGCCCCATGCCTTGGATGCCTTCATCCGATGATCCCTATCTGGATACGCTTTCTTGAACCAGTCTTCTTTAGTGGGAATATCTTTAAGCATATACCCTGTAATTTTTGTAAAATAAGCATTTATGTAGAGATATTGACCGTTATTATCAATCATAGCAATCCCATGGGGTGTGCTTTCAAGAATTGTTAAAAGAGTTGCTTTCTCTTTTTGCCGGGCATTTTCTTCCTGTTTGCGTTGGGTGATATCACGCAAAATAGCATGTAATATCCGCTTGTCTTTCTGGTGAGAAATTGTCGTTAGAAGAACCTCTACAGGGAAAACTTCTCCATTTGCCTTTATGTGATTCCATTCAAATCTATGACTGTTGTTTTTTAGAGCAAGATCCATCATCTCTTCTGCTTTTGTGAAGGAGTCTTTGCCATCCGGCTGAGTGTCCGGGGATATTGCTGAAGGATGGGTTAAAAGGAGTTGGGTTTTGTTTTTATGTCCCAACATGTCCACTGCTGCCCGGTTGCAGTCAATAAATTTTCCATTTTCAACTATCAAAATAGCATCTTTGGATTTTTCAAATAAAACACGATATTTATCATTATTTTTGTATACAGCGTATCTTTTAGCTTCACTCTCTAATTCTGAAATCCTTTGTTCTAAGTCTTCATAAGTTGGTTTTTTCGTCATTAAAAATCTCCTATTCTAAACAAACTAAAGCTATATCAAATTGATTTGATGAAAATCAGCATACAAAAAACAGGGGTGCAAGGCAAATTGAATTTAAAATTTTCCTTGTTTATATTGCCAATTAATTTTATAAGGTATTGCGGTTTTGTATGGGGATTGAAAAAAACTTAAGATGATCAAATAGGTTTGAGTCATCAAAAAATAAAAACAAGAATAAAAAACTTAGGAGGTTTTATGTCAACTTTAGTATTTGGTCACAAAAACCCAGATACAGATTCAGTTTGTGCAGCAATTGCACTTGCAGATCTTAAGAAAAAACTGGGTGAAGATATCGTTCCTGCAATGCAGGGAGAATTAAATCCTGAATCTAGTTTCGTACTTGGGAAATTTAATGTTGCAGGACCCGAGGTTATTACTTCTTATGCAGGGAAAGATGTATATCTCGTGGATCATTCCGATCTTACCCAAAGCCCTGATGATCTTGCTGATGCCAACATTCTTGGTATTGTCGATCACCATAAACTTGGCGATGTAACTACCAGTCAGCCTCTTGAATGCTGGATATGGCCTGTTGGCTGCACTTGCACGGTTATTACGTCCATGTATAATTATTTTGATATTGAAATACCAAAAGATATCGCAGGTATCATGCTTTGTGCAATTCTTTCCGATACGGTTATTTTCAAATCAGCTACCTGTACGGATACTGATAAAAAAATATGTGCCCAACTTTCTGAAATCTGCGGTGAAAGTGATTTGGAAACTTTAGGCATTGAAATGTTTAAGGTTAAATCTGCCGTGGAAGGCACTCCGATCCGTGACCTTGTTCTCCGTGATTACAAAGATTTTAATATGAGCGGAAAAGGTATTGGTGTTGGACAGCTTGAACTGGTTGATCTTTCCATTGTTGACGGTATCAAAGCAGACCTTGAAAAAGATATTCAGGCCCTTAAAGAAGAAAAAGGTCATCACAGTGTATTCCTTATGCTGACCGATATCATGAAAGAAGGTACAGAACTTTTGATTGCTTCAGATGACACTTCGGTTGTTGAAAAAGCATTTGGTGTTGCTCCGGCTGATGGGAAAGCCTGGCTGCCCGGCATCATGAGCCGTAAAAAACAGATCGTTCCTGATCTTGAAAAAACGTTTGGATAAACAATAAATATTAAGGGCTTGGTATATACCAAGCCCTTATATCACACGACTCAAAACTCACAATTTAAAACTTAAAAAATCTATACTCTTTCCGGTGTCTTAAACACTGTATTCAATTTTTCAGACAATGCTGCCACATCAAATGGCTTCAGAATAAATTCATTACATCCTTTTTTCATCATTTTTTCTATTTCCGCTTCCCGGCTGTAGCCTGAGGACACCAATACTCTCATATCCGGATCAAGCGTCCTGATTTTTTCAAAGGTTTCTTCTCCATTCATCTTGGGCATAACCATATCAAGAATGACAAGATCTATTTCCCCATTTCTGGTTTTTATGATTTCTAATGCGTCCAGCCCGTTTGAAACTGATTCAACTTCATATCCAAGGGTTTCCAACATTTCAGAGCAGACTTCAACTACACCCTTTTCATCATCAACCAATAAAATAGTGCCTTTTCCATTGAAAATTCTTTTCTTTTCCTCCACCACTTTACTGGAGTCGACATTGGTTCGCTTGGCCGGCAGAAAAAACATAAAAGAACTGCCTTGTCCAGGCTTACTTTCAACTTTAAATATTCCTTTATGGCTTTTGATAATCCCATAAGCTGTGGCAAGTCCAAGGCCTGTGCCCTGACCTCTTTCTTTTGTAGTGAAAAACGGGTCGAAAATCCTTGTGATAACCTCATCATCTATTCCTATACCCGTATCAGACACCGTCACCTTTGCATATGTACCGGCATTTTCAAGTCCGAATTCATCCTTTGTTGATTCATCCACAATAACATTTTCAGATTTTATAATAATTTTACCGCCATCCGGCATTGCGTGCCAGGCATTAACAAAAAGGTTCATCAACACCTGTTTGATCTGCCCTTCATCCACAACAGTTCCCCACAAGTCTTTATCCAGGTATTGCTCAATCAGTATGTCTTTCTTTGTCCTGCCGAACATTTTTGCAGACATTTTTAAAAGATAATTCAGATTAAGGAGACAGGTCTCCTGGCATGTTTTCTGTGCAAACCCCAATAATTGCCTAGCCATCTCAGCGCCACTGAAAACATATTCATCAATACTGGCAAGCCTTTTATATTCATTACTGTCCCGTTCAAACCCACTTTTTACAAGAGATGCATACCCCTGGATACCCATGAGGATATTATTGAAATCATGGGCGATACCTCCGGCAAGTGTCCCAATGGCTTCCATCTTTTGTGCCTGCCGCAACTGATCTTCTAACCTCACCCTTTCCGTCACATCCCTGGCTACAGCATATACACCGTTGAATTCATCCCTCTTGTCACTGGCAGGCAGATGCATGGCTGTGGCTTTGAGTTCCATAAAAGCAAATGATTCGTATGGATCATACTGATACCTTTTATTGTTTGCTTTTTTAAATCGAAAATTCATATCCTGCCCGTCATTGATCCGGTGTTCATATTTTTCAAACCGGGTCAGGCTATCAACTTTTGAAAGGTCTCCCTTATGAATAATATCTTTAAAACAGGTCCCGATTAAATTTTTTCTTGAAAATCCCAGTACCCGTTCAAACTGATGATTCACAAATGTAAAACATCCATTTTGATCCAAGGTAAAAATAAGATCGGGAGAATTATTCACCATGTATTCATATTGTCTCTCAGATGCTTCAAGCCTCGCAGATACGGCTTTTTTATCTGCTATTAATTTCTTTTGGGAAAGTGCATTTTTTACAGTTTTTATGAGATCTGCATATTCAAAAGGCTTTTTAAGATAATCCCATGCACCAATTTTAAGCGCCCGGATGGCAGACTCAATAGATGCATTGCCTGTGATCATAATAACCGAGACATCTTCATCTATACCAAAAATATGTTCCATGACTTCATACCCGTTCATTCCGGGCATACTCACATCAAGCAATACAAGATCAAATTTTTGTTGTTCAAAAATTCTGATTGCCTCATCACCGTCATAAACGCCTGTTGTTTGGAAACCCTCTCTTTTCAGGCAAAGAGAAATATTATCAACGATTCTTCTTTCATCATCAACAACAAGTATCTGTTCCAAGCTCATATGCTATCCAAAAATTATAATTAATATTATTACCGTAATGATAAATCCAAATCTTATCTGAATGCCGTAGATTTTTCATAACAGATAAGACCGCATCTCAGGCACCTGCCTGCCTCAGCCCGGGCTTGTTCAGCTGAAAATCCCGTTGAAAATTTATCTTTAGAGCTTTTTTTAATTTTCCCCAATTCCATAATATTTTGAGGAGAAGTATCAACATCATTCAGAAATGAAACATCCTGAAGCAGTGTTTGTTCTGTAATAAACTTAAAAGACTCCTGGAACTCAATTCCATACATCAGGTTATGAATTGCTGCAGCCGCTTTTCTGCCGCCATTAATCGCTGCCACAGCAGAAGAATATTCACTGATGACATCTTGATTTGAAAGCAATCCCAGTTCTTTGTTTGCATCAGGTTTTTTCTGCAGTTCAACACCTTCCCAAACTAATGGCCCGTTATTTATAATCAGATCTTCTTCTCCATCCTGCTCATCATTTCTTACAGGAATGAACACAAGTTCTGGAAATCTTCCTGAACCTATAATTAATGTATCCGTATCAATAACATGTTTTACGCCTGTGTCAAGTTCTATATATTCAATTGCTTTTAACTGCCCCTCTTCACCGATTACTTTTGTGACCCCGGTATGATAAATAATCGTTGCTCCAGCCCCTGATAGCTTATCAATTGATAATTCGTCAATTGCTTCCGGGTCAAAAGAAGATTCATCCGGATGTTTTCTCGAAATAACAATTATTTTCTTTGATCCGTTTTCTTTTAAAATATGAACAGCATCCGGCACCCTGATACCGCCACCGACGATCACGACATTTTCCCCTGATGATATGCGGATACTCTTATCTAATTTACTTCTTAAAAGATCAATTAAAAGATACGCTCCGGGGAAAACCATTTGTGCCTGATCAATATCCCCCCTTGCAAGCCTGGAATCCCAACCACCGGTGGCTGTAAACACTGCCTGAAAACCTTGTTTTAAAAGCCCGTCAATGGTAAAATCCGTGCCGGCCTTGGCATTGGTCTGGATATCCACACCCATTTCTTTCACGCCCTCAATATCCCAGTCAAGCACATCCATGGCTAATCTTTCCCTGGCAATAGCCACACGAAGAATACCACCCAGAGAATCGGTTGCTTCAAAAACTGTGGGGGCATGCCCGAGTCTTGCAGTGAAAAATGCAGTTGACAATCCTTCAACCCCGCCACCGATGACTGCAACTTTTTTCCCGGTTAGCGGTGCTTTATAAGGCAATATTCGCTTGTCCTGATTCATTTCATAATCACAGACAAATCGTTTTAAATGATTTATGGCAACCGATTCATCCTGCAAAAGCCTTCTACATTTAAATTCACATGGAGCCGGACAAATCCTTGAAATAACGGTTGGAAAAGGATTTCTTTCTTTTATTACCTGGACAGACCCTTCAAAATTCCCTTCCTTAATCAACCGGATATACTCTTTAATATCAATACCGGTGGGACAGGCTCTCTGACAGGGTGTAATGCACTCTTCCTGTGTATATTCCCGCATAATCCTCCGGGTCACTGATGTAAGTCGGATAATATTTTTAGGACAGACCCTTTCACACGCCCCGCATCCTGTACATTTTTCCTGATCAACTTTAGGCAAGCCATCACTGCCTATGGACAACGCACCAAACATACACGCTTTTACACAGGTCCCAAGCCCCAGGCACCCAATCCTGCAAACCTTCATCCCTCCGAATAACAATACCGCTGCCCTACAATCTGTAATACCCAGATATTTATATTCCATATCTGCATCATCGTTACCATAAAAACATCCAAGCCCTGCAAATTCAGGTTCTTTATCTGAAACCGACACCCCCATAATCTGAGCAATCGCCAAGGCCACATCATCCCCTGCAGCCACACAGGAATTGACATCCTGTTTTCCCTCTACAATAGCTTCAGCATTGGCGTTGCATCCCGGATACCCGCACCCGCCGCAATTGGCTCCCGGCAAAACATCATCGATTGCGATAACTTTTGGATCTTCATATACATAAAAAGCTTTTGAAGCGATCACTAAAACAGTACCGATGGCAACACCCAGTCCACCCATCATTAAAATAGATTGGAACATGACTATATCCTTACGGTTTGCATTTTCTTTTACTTAAATATTATAATAAACCCCTACTTATATGCACTTGAAAAATAAAAAGTCAATAATATCAATAAAATTTATTTTATTTGTCACATTGACAATAATTCGCCGACAGTGTACAAAATTATTCATTGTCAGGGTAAATTAGTGAAATAGTTATAAAATTATATCCGGGGAAATAACCATGGAACGCAATATTATAACAATAAACGGACATGAGCTGACCTTTGAATCCGGCGAGACAATTCTTGAAGTTGCACAGCGCAATAAATTTGATATTCCCACCCTGTGCCATTTAAAAAATACGGTTCCAACCACGACATGCAAGATATGTCTGGTCGAAATAAAGGGTGAATCAGATCTGGTTGAATCTTGTGCAACAAAAGCAAAACAAGATTATATCATTTTTACGGAATCTTCAAAGGTTATCCAGGCACGCAAAAAAAACATCAGCAAACTTTTAGCTTCCGGCAATCATAATTGTGCCATTAGAAATTTTGATGCAGATGACTGGACATCCTTTCAACTGGATGTCCTTAAAAGTGACGGCAAAGATGACCTTTGTCCGGTTTGGGGCGATTGCGAGCTCCAGGATCTTGCCTACCGGTACCAGGTCAAAACCCGTGGGTTGCCGCTAAATGGATGCAAATATGAAACTGAGCGTGCCAATCCTTTTATTATCAGGGATTTTTCACGATGTATCCTTTGTGGAAGATGCGTAAAGGCCTGCAAAGAAATCCAGGTGAATAATGCCATAGAGTTTGGCTACAGTGGAAAAGATCTTAAAATTATAGCAAAAAATGATGCAACTTTAAAAGATTCTGACTGTGTCTTTTGCGGTGAATGCATCCAGGTCTGCCCTGTCGGTGCTCTGGTACCGGATAAAGCTTTTCGGGACGGCAGGTTTACAGATACAAAAAAAGTTAGAACCACTTGTGCGTTCTGCGGAGTCGGATGTCAGATTGATCTCTTTGTCCAGGACAATAAAATTGTTAAGATTGATGGCGCTGATGTTGATCTTGTGCCAAACAATGCAAGCCTTTGTGTCAAAGGCAGATTTGGATACGAATTTGTTGCTTCTCCCAAACGTTTAACCAAACCTTTAATTAAAAAGGATGGCAAACAGGTCGAAGCCTCCTGGGATGAGGCACTGGATCTTGTGGCCCGGAAACTGGAGTCTATTAAAGAGGAATTCGGTCCGGACAGTCAGGGCTTTCTGACCTCTGCCAGAATCACCAATGAAGAAAACTATGTTGCCCAGAAATTTACCCGTGCCGTTCTGAAAACCAATAATATAGACCATTGCGCCCGCCTGTGACATAGCTCCACCGTAGCCGGTCTGGCTGCAGCATTTGGAAGCGGTGCAATGACCAACACCATCGCCGATATTGAAACATCTGACTTGATACTGGTAATTGGCTCCAATACAACGGAAAATCATCCGGTTCTCTCAAGTTTTGTTAAACGTGCTGTTTTAAAAGGGAAAAAACTCTATGTGATTGATCCCCGAAGGGTTAAGCTTACCGAACATGCCAATAAATGGCTGCGGCCTTCGCCCGGTACCGACATTGGCTTGATCAACGGCATGATGCACGTTATCATCAAAGAAGAGCTTCATGACAAAGATTTTGTTGAAAACAGAACCGAAAATCTTGAGGCCCTCAAAGAAATCGTTGAAAAATATACACCTGAATATGTTGAAAACATCACAGGAATCAAGGCTGATGATATTGTCGACGTTGCCAGAGAGTTTGCCAAAGCACGGGTAGCCTCTATTTTATACTGCATGGGAATTACTCAGCATACCTGTGGTACGAACAATGTAAAATCCCTTGCAAATATTTCCATGCTTTGCGGACACCTGGGAAAACCAGGTGGCGGAGTGAACCCGCTACGCGGTCAAAACAATGTTCAGGGTGCCTGTGATATGGGCGGACTGCCAAATGTGTTTACCGCATATCAACTGGTCAACAATGATGAAGCCAGAAATAATTATGAAAAGGCATGGAACACCACAGGCATGTCGGCAAACCCGGGATTACCCGTTACCGAGATGATCCAAAAAGCCTATGAGGGAGAACTTAAATCACTCTATATTATTGGCGAGAATCCTCTGGTCTCTGACCCGGACCTCAACCATGTGCGAAAAGCACTTGCAAATCTGAAATTTTTTGTTGTTCAGGATATCTTTCAGACAGAAACCACAAGGATAGCGGATGTGGTTCTGCCGGGAGTCTGTTTTGCTGAAAAGGATGGGACATTCAGCAATACGGAACGACGGGTTCAACGGGTCAGAAAAGCAGTTGAAGCACCGGGAGAAGCAAAGCAGGACTGGGAAATCCTTTGTGAAATTGCCCAAAGAATGGGATATGAAATGTCCTATGAAAACAGCCAGGATATCTTCAAGGAAATCGCATCTGTCACGCCTTCCTATAAAGGAATTACCTGGGACAGAATCGATAAAATCGGCATCCACTGGCCCTGCCCCGATGAAACCCATGAAGGAACACCCATCCTCCATACCACCCAATTTACAAGAGGCAGGGGGATGTTCCATGCCATTGACCATACCCCGCCGGCTGAACAGCCGGATAAAAAATATCCCTATATCCTCACAACCGGAAGAGTATTATACCACTATCACACCGGAACCATGACCATGAAAACAGACGGACTCAACATGCTCTCACCTGAATGTTTTGTGGAGATATCTTCCAATGATGCTCAAAAACTCGGACTTGATACAGGATCTATGGTGGATGTGTCTTCGCGCAGGGGTAAAATCAGTGCAAAACTCAAAGTATCCTCAAAAGCTGTAGATGGAACCATTTTTATCCCCTTCCATTTTGCCAAAGCCGCAGCCAATGAACTGACAAATGCAAAACTGGACCCAATAGCCAAAATACCCGAGTTTAAAGTCTGTGCTATAAAGATTGAACCTGCTATCTAAAATTTTTAATTTTGAGTTGTGAGTTGTG
>NZ_JAIOSW010000326.1 GCF_021107415.1 Desulfobacula sp. | reverse complement strand
GGGCCATTGATGTAAATACCGGGCCTTTGGGCAAATTCCCTGAAAAGGGCATGGCATTTTTCATTGAGGCAGTACAGAGTGTGACAGATCTGCCATTACTCATTGATACTTCCAATCCGCTTGCCATGAGGGTGGGACTTGAAGCCGCAGACAACAAGGTGATCATTAACGGATTTTCTCTTGAATCCCATAAGCTTGAGGAAATTTTACCCCTGGCAGAGGAGTATGATGCGGATATTGTCGGGTTTCTTCTGTATCCTGACAGCCGGGTTCCAAAGGATGAGGCAGAGCGGTTTGAGATTGCTCTTGAGCTGTTAGTTCAGGCAGATGCGGCCGGGGTGTCGAAAGAGCGGATCATTATTGATCCGGTTGTACCACCTTTGGCATGGGAAGACGGGATTGTTCAGGCAAGGGCTGTTTTGAATGTTATAAGGATGTTACCAGATTTATTGGGTTTTCCTGTGAGGACCATTGCAGGACTTTCCAACCTGACCACAGGGGCAGGGGATAAAGTCAAAAAGAGGCTTGTGGAGAAAAGCTATATTGCCATGCTGGCAGCGGCAGGTCTTGATTATGCCTTGATGGATGTTTTGAACCATGAAGTTGTAAATGCGGCTAAAGTTTCCGGTATTCTATCCCGGGCAGAACTCTTTTCCTGGGAGATGGTTGCTTCCATGCAGAAAATTCAGGCCTTGATGGAGGAAGACCGGGGAAGTACGATCTATACCATAAGAACCATGAAACCCGGGGACCTTGGCTACGTGGCCTCAAGCCATATGGCGCTTTATGGTGCAGAATATCAATTTGATAATACCTTTGAATATTATGTTGGAAACGATGTCATGGCCTTTGGGGAGCAGTTTGATCCTGAAAAAGAGAATCTGTGGATTGCTGAAAATAGGATGCAAAGAGTGGGGTCAGTGGCGATTGTGAATAATGACAAAGGGGTTGCACAGCTTCGGTGGCTGCTGGTTGAAGCATCTGCGAGGGGATATGGCATTGGTGAAAAACTGGTGGAAATAGCGGTGAGTTTTGCACGGGAAAAACAGTATCGGAAAATTATTCTGATGACCACGGACTTTTTAAAGCCGGCAAGGTTGCTGTATGAAAAATTCGGGTTCAGACAGATTTCTTCTAAAAAAGAAATCAACTGGGGTAGACAGATGTACATCGAGTATCTTGAGCTGATACTGTAAACATATATTAAATATAGATATCAGGAAGGCCATATGAAACTTTTAAAAAAAATATTGATCATTATTCCCATTATCTGCGGAATTATCCTCTTTGTATGGATGAAAAGCACAAAACAGCCGCCTGTTCGTTTTGACCACAAAGAGCGGGTTCAGACTGTCCGGGTGATCTTTCTGGAAAAGACCCGGGTTGTGCCAAGATCCATTGGGTATGGATATGTTAAGGCAGAGCGGTCTTGGGAAGCCGTTTCCGAGGTCAGCGGTAAAATTGTTTATATGAACAAAAATTTGAGAAAAGGGTATTTTATCCGGGAAGGTGAGCCTTTGCTCAAAATTGATACCACCACCTATGGGCTTGCCGAAAAACGGGGGGAGGCTGATCTCATGAGTGTTGATGCTCAACTCAAGGAGCTTGCACAGTCCCGGAAAAATACCCAGCGTCTGCTCTCCATTGAAAAAAAATCCCTGGCCAGTGCTGCCCAGGAACTGGAGCGAAAACGAGAGCTGTTTGATAAAGGGTATATTTCCGCCTCTGACCTGGAAAAGGAAGAGAGAATTTTCCTGTCCCATCAGACCGCGGTGAATAATCTCCAGAATACTTTGGATCTGATCCCGTCACGGAAAAAAGCCTTGCTGGCTCAAAAAAAATCAGGGGAGTCCACAGTGACGGAACGTCGGCTGGATGTGGCTAAGACTCAAATTTATGCTCCCTTTAATTGCCGGTTGTCTGCCGTTAATGTCGAAATGGACCAATATGCGACTGTCGGAAGCGTGTTGGTTAAAGCAGAAAGTATTGACAGGGCTGAAATACCGGTCCAGCTGACACCGGTAAGTTTTCTAAGACTCATGCCAAGGAAACAGGTTTCATTTTTCCCGGATATGACAGATATGGAGACTCTCCGCCGGGCCATTGGTATCACTGCAAAGGTAAGGCTTCCCATGGATGGGAATCATCGGATTGAATGGGACGGCCGGTTTTCGCGAACCAGTGAGTCCATGGATTTAAAAACCGGGGCTATTACCGTTTATGTGACCGTGGACAAGCCTTATGACAAAGTGCTTCCGGGGATACGGCCGCCTTTGGTCACCAACATGTATGTGGAGGTTGAACTTCGGGGGGTATCGGTTTCGGAACGGTTTGTTGTCCCCAGAAGTGCAGTGCATGAAGGAAAGATTTATATTTGCACTCCTGAAAATCGACTCGAAATCAAGTCGGTGAAAGTTGAATTTTATATGGAGGATATAGCGGTGCTGTCCACAGGACTTGAACAGGGGCAGACTCTGGTGTTGACCGATCTTGTGCCGGCCGTGGAGGGGATGTTGTTGAACCCTGTTCAGGCCGGTGACATTGCAGAACAGCTGAAACGGCAGGCCATTGGGGAGGCATTGTAACATGAATTCATTTAAGAGGATGATTTCATTCATGAGTGCCCATCCCACGGCTGCAAATCTTCTCATGTTTTTATTTATCGCCCTGGGCCTGATTTCGGTCACCGACCTGAAACGGGAAACCTTTCCTGATTTTTCAATCAATGCGGTTGAAATTACTATAACCTATCCCGGGGCCACTGCCGAAGATGTGGAATCTTCCGTGTGCCGGCGTATCGAAGACGTTATTGACAGTGTGACCAATATCGCCGAGGTCCGGAGTACAGCCATGGAAAACAGGGGTATAGTTGTGGTGGAAATGGTGGAAGAAGGCAATATCATCGAATTTTTCAATGATATCAAAACCGAGGTGGAAGCCATCAATAATTTTCCGGCCCAAGTGGAAGATGTGATTGTCAAAAGGGTCAACCGGACCGACCAGGTAGTGTCCGTAGCGGTTACAGGACCCATGACCCCATTGCATTTAAAGTTCTACTGCGAGGACCTCAAGGACCGGCTTAAAGCCATGGACATGGTCTCCCAGGTGGATATCCTGGGGTTTTCCGGCCACGAATTTTTAATTGAGATCCCGTTTTACACTATGATGCGTCTGGGCCTTTCCGTGTCTGATATCCAAGGAGCTGTAGCAGCTCAGAGTCTGGACCTGCCGGCCGGAAGCCTGGAAACAAGGGATTCGAACATCTTGATCCGGTTTTCCGAAGAAAGAAAAACCCTATATGCTCTGGAGAACCTCATTGTGGTATCCGGGAAAACGGGTGCGGAAATCCGATTGGGGGATATTGCCGGAATCTCAGACCGATTCATGGAGGACGAAGATAAAATCCTGTTTGACGGAAAACGGGCCGGACTGCTCCAGGTCAGCAAAACCAAGTCCGAAGATTCCTTAAGAGTCCTGGATGCAGTGACAGCCTTTTTTGAAAAAGAGCAGGCAAGAGCCCCTTCAGGCATTTCCTTTACCATTACCCAGAATGTGTCCAAGGTGGTCCGGGACCGACTTCAAATGCTGACTGTAAACGGGATACAAGGACTGATTCTTGTATTTTTTGCCATGCTGCTATTTTTCCCTTTTTCTTTTTCCTTCTGGGTGGCCATGGGTCTGCCGGTCTCCTTTCTGTTGACCTTTTTCTTTATGAAACATCTGGGACTGTCCCTGAGCATGCTGTCCATGGTCGGTCTGCTGATCGGGCTTGGTCTGCTCATGGATGATGCCATTGTGATTGCTGAAAATATTGCCGCCCACCTTGAAAAGGGGAAAAAAGCCTTTAACGCCGTTGTAGACGGCATATCCGAAGTGGCGGCAGGTGTGTTTTCCTCATTTTTGACCACTTTGTTTATTTTTGGAGCACTGGCCTTGAGCATGAAAGGGGATATCGGAAAAGTGCTTTACGTGATTCCCGTGATTTTGATCATAACTCTTTCCGTGAGCCTGGTGGAAGCCTTCGGTATTCTCCCCAATCACCTGTCCCATTCTCTGGCCGGGCATTCCGCAGGCAGACCTAAGGCCATGTTCCGGCGGAAAATTGATAACAGCATGGACTGGATCCGGGAAAAGCTTCTGGGACGGGTTGTGGATATGGCCGTTAATTTCAGATACTTGTTTATCGGCCTGGTTATCTTTGCCTTTATTGGCTCTATCTCCATGGTCGTTGGTGGACATTTGAAAATTTTGGCTTTTCCTGAAATAGAAGGGGATGTGCTCCAGGCCCGTATTCTGTTCCCCCAGGGGACTCCCCTGGAAAGAACCGAACACTATGTGGAAAAGATTGCAAAGGCGGCTCAAAAGATGAATGCTGCCTTATCCCCCTTACAGCCGGGTAAGGCGGATCTGGTGAGATATATCAGCGTGCTGTATAACATCAATGTCGATGCCGGAGAAAGAGGCCCCCATGTGGCCACAGTTTCCCTGGACCTTTTAGGTGCTGAAAACAGATCCGGTTCCATGGATGATATCATCAATAAATGGAGGACCCTGACAGGAGATATCCCTGATGCCATTGCCATTGCCTATAAAGAACCTACTATTGGTCCGGGTGGCCTTCCCATTGAAATCCGGCTTGCGGGGAATGACCTTGATAATTTGAAAATGGCCTCCACAAGACTGATAAACTGGCTTTACGCATATGAGGGAGTGGCAGATCTTTATGATGACCTGCGGCCGGGCAAGCCAGAAATCCAGGTAAAGCTTAAAAAAGGGGCAAAGGCCAGGGGATTTGATGCCGGAAGTGTTTCAAAACAGCTAAGGGCGGCATTTTATGGAACCACTGCCAGTGAGATCATTGTCAGGGACGAATCCTATGAGGTGAATCTCAGGATGGCAGCTTCTGACAGACATAGCATTTGGGATCTTGAAAATTTTTATCTCATGAACGGCAATGGGGATCGGATTCCCTTGAATACCGTGGCATCCATTACCCACAGCAGGGGATATACCGGGATCAGACGGGTGGATGGTCAAAGGACCGTCACGGTTACCGGGGATGTGGATACCCGGGTCGCCAATGCAAGAGATATCATTGCCGATACAAAGGTCAGATTTCTGCCTGGATTGGAAAAACAATTTCCCGATATTTCAATTGGGCTGGAAGGCCAGGCTAAAGAAATGAAAGCCTCCATAGGGGGGATGGCAAAGGCCCTTGCCATCGGTATTTTTGGTGTGTTCTGCCTTTTGAGTTTCCAGTTCAGATCCTTTCAGGAACCCTTCGTGATCATGGTGACCATCCCTTTTGCATTCATCGGCGTTGTCTGGGGCCATTTGTTTATGGGACTTGACATCTCCATGCCCAGTATTCTGGGATTTGTTTCCCTGGCCGGTATTGTGGTGAATGACTCCATTCTCCTGGTCGGTTTTGTCAGGCAGCATACGGCAATGGGCATGGCCGTAGATCGTGCCGGGAAACTGGCTTCAAGGGAGCGGTTCCGGGCAGTTCTGCTGACCACGGTAACCACTATAGCAGGTCTTTTGCCCCTTTTGTCTGAAAGGTCCATGCAGGCCCAGATCCTGATTCCTCTGGCCTGCTCCATTGTGTTCGGGCTGCTGATGTCCACTATACTGGTGCTGTTAGTGGTGCCTTGCCTTTACACCATCCTGGCGGATTTTAATCTGGTGAGGATCGACACTGGCGGGTCTGATTAAAATGATATTATGACTTTATGGATGACTTGGCGACCTTTGCCTCGTCAAAGGATGCCATTTGGGTCATAATTTTACAGGCCGCATCTGCCATGTCAATGGCAAGGGCAGCCCCTGTGCCTTCCCCCAGCCGCATATTTAAATCAATTATCGGTGTAAGACCCATGTGGGAGAGTGCGGCTGTCTGGGCTATTTCCACGGATTTGTGGCCGGATATGAGATATTTTTTAATTTCCGGGTTTATGACATAAGCCACAAGTCCTGCTGCACTTGAGATGACGCCATCAAGAACAACAGCGGTCTTTTTAGAAGCTGCAGCAAGAACAGCCCCTGCAATGCCGGCAATTTCAAAACCGCCGATTTTTTGAAGGATCTCAAATCCGTTTGCAGGATCAATGGTATGAAAATTTAAGACT
>NZ_JAIOSW010000503.1 GCF_021107415.1 Desulfobacula sp. | reverse complement strand
TTCATTGTTGATGATGAACCCGAAATTCTTCTGGCAGTGGATACCACTCTGAGAATGGCCGGTATGGACAATATCATCACCATTGGTGACGCAAGGGACGTGATCCGGCAAATGGAACGGCTGATTCCCTGTCTCATCATTCTGGACCTGAATATGCCCCATATCAACGGTGGACGCCTGCTTAAAATTGTCCGCAAAACCTATCCCAGAATTCCCGTGATTATACTCACCGGTACCATTGATGTGGATACGGCGGTAAAATGCATGAAAATAGGGGCCATGGATTATGTGGTAAAGCCGGTGGAGGAAGATCGGCTTATAGCAGCCGTTAAGCAGGCACTGGCCTATGGAGATTTTGGAAATAAATTTCAGGATTCCCCTGCAGGCGATCTGTTTTCCCAGATAAAAAATCCCAAGGCATTTGCACATATTATCACCCAGGATGAAAAGATGCATTCCATCTTTCACTATATCGAAGCCGTTGCTCCTTCTTCACAGCCGGTTCTTATCCTCGGGGAAACCGGAGTGGGAAAGGAACTCATTGGCCGGCCCATCCATACTTTGAGCCGGAGAAAGGGAAAGCTGATTGTAGTCAATGTTGCAGGATTAGATGACAATGTGTTTTCCGATACGCTTTTCGGCCATGTGCCCGGGGCGTTCACCGGAGCACAAAAAGTAAGGCAGGGACTGATCGAACAGGCTGCCGGCGGCACGCTTTTTCTGGATGAAATCGGAGATCTTGCCTTAACTTCCCAGGTCAAATTGCTCAGGCTGCTCCAGGAAAGGGAATACCTTCCTTTGGGGTCTGACAAGATCAGACATTCTGATGCAAGGATCATTGCTTCCACCAATCTGGATCTCTGGGCTCTTGAAAAAAAAGGAATTTTCAGAAAAGATTTGATCTACCGTCTTTCCACCCATATATTGACTCTACCGCCCCTGCGGGAGCGTCTTCTGGACTTGCCGCTGCTGCTGGACCGGTTTGTCTGCCAGGCAGCTGATGAACTGGATAAACCGATTCCCGAACTTCCAAAAATATTGATCGAGCAGATGGAAACCTATCCTTTCAAGGGCAACATCAGGGAACTTAAATCCATGGTGTATGACGCTATCTCACGATACAGGAAAGGCCCCATCACAGCAGACCTGTTCAAAGGCCCGGGCGTATCCGGATCAGGCTCCGGGCCAAAAGATATCCCGGATTTTTCTTTACCCACCCTGAAAGAAGCCTCTCAAGAACTTGTGGAGAAAGCCATGAAACAGACCTGCGGCAACCAGTCTGCTGCCGCCGGGATTCTTGGCATCTCCCAGCAGGCCCTGAGTAAAAGACTGCAGAAATTAAAATTCGAGAAAAAAGATACTTAACCTACAACAAAAATTGTATTCACAACAAAAGTTGTAGAAACTCTCCTTTTGGCCTGTTCTATCGAATATCTGTTCGGGTCAATATCGTCTTCTACAACTTTTGTTGTACCCCTGTGAAATTTACTTAAATTCATTTTTTATTTAAAATTCAATAAAAACAAATAGATAGAATTATTTATGTCGTCCGGCACAATGATTGCTCTTACAATAAATAAATTGTAATGAATCACAATTATTTATTAAAGGAGAATCTCTTATGAATCAGATTAAAAGTCTTGGCTGGCGCGTAACAATGGCAGGATTAGGTATAAACTTGGCTTTGGGGATACTTTATACATGGAGTATTTTTAAAATGACCATCAAAGAGTCAATTGTGGCGGGCGATGGTCTTTTTAACTGGAGTCTGGCTTCCTTAAATGACCCCTATGCCGTCTGCTGCCTTGTCTTTGCGTTTACCATGATTTTTGCCGGCCGTCTTCAGGACAGGATCAGCCCAAAGATTACAGCTGTCATTGGCGGCATTCTCACAGGGCTTGGACTGATTCTTATTTCATTTTCCACTGCATGGATCAGTTGGATAATCGGATTCGGCATTCTCACTGGAATGGGTCTTGGTTTTGGTTATGCATCGGCAACACCGCCTGCCATCAAATGGTTTCCATCTGCCAAAACCGGCATGATTGCCGGTATTGTTGTTGCCGGGTTCGGACTGGCATCTGTTTATATTGCGCCGTTGGCAATATTTTTAATTGACAGGATGGGGCTTTCCCAGGCCATGCTTGTTTTCGGTATTGCCTTTCTCATTATTGTTTCTGCCCTTGCACAATTTCTGGTAAATCCCCCGGAAGGATATGTTCATCCGGAAGAAACGAATAAAAAAAATAATCCTGCTGCAAGCCGCTCAATTGATTTTGCTCCGGGCGAAATGCTTCGCACGCCGGCGTTCTATAAATTATGGATTGTTTTCTGTATTGCATCCGGTGCCGGCCTTATGATCATTGGCGGTGTGGCAGGAATGGCAAAACAGGGAATGGGTCAGATGGCCTGGGTCGTTGTGGCCTTAATGGCAGTGGGAAATGCCTCGGGACGTGTTATTGCAGGGATCCTTTCAGACCGCATCGGACGGGCAAACACCCTTTTTATCATGTTGATTTTTCAGTCGATTGTCATCTTTTCTCTTTTGTTTATACCACCGGCACAGGTGATGCTTCTGGTTCTTGCAGCAGTACTGATTGGATTTAATTACGGTACAAATCTTTCTTTATTTCCATCTGCAACCAAAGATTTTTTCGGTTTAAAGAATTTTGGCGTTAATTACGGACTGGTTTTCAGTGCCTGGGGTGTGGGAGGGTTCATCTTCCCAAGGGTTTCTCAAATGATTGTTGCGTATACCAATAGTCCCAAAATAGCTTATATTCTTGCATCAGGGCTTCTTCTAATCGGAGCGGTTTTTGCCTTGATGACCAAATCTCCTGTTACTGAAATCCGGAAACAACTTGAATTCATAGCCAATCCCGTACCTGAAGAAATTTAAGAATCACTTTTTTGCTATAGCTAAAAGTTTTGAAGTTAATTTTGTAAATGGGTTTTAATCAAAAGAAGGAGAGAAGACCCTCTGTTTATCCTTTATACCTCCGGGTCAACCGGAACACCCAAGGGCATACAACACGATGTAGGTGGTTACATGGTGGCAGACTGAAACCGGCGGTATCATGATCACTCCGCTGCCCTATGCCATTACCCAAAACCCGTTCAGGAAAAATCATGCGCCGTATCTTAAGAAAAATTGCAAATGATGAGTTTGACAGCTTGGGAGATATTTCCACTCTGGCAGACCCGGAGGTGGTCGGCAACCTGATTGAATACCATAAGGAATTAACCAGTAATTAGCTTAAAAATTTAACATTTCACATAAAAGGGCCGGTCTGAAATTTGATTTTCAGATCGACCCTTGTTTTTTTCAAGAATACCGGCAAAGCTCATAAGAGCCTTTCTCAAAATTTTTCGAAATAGGGATTTTTACCTATTGTATTCACCAATACAACGTTATAGAATTGATGCCGTTAATTCCCGAACCTTGCGCTCAAAAATATTTCCAACAATAAACGGGAATAACGACTAAAAGAATAGTATGTCAATATATATGATATGCGGATAGAAAAAATACGATAACCCAAAATAAGAAAATATGCGGACAACCGCATAATTAATTGTTCGGTGTTAAAAACAATGATCTCCGTAATTACTCCAGCTCACAATGAAGAACTATTTATAAAGAAATGCCTGTTCTCCGTTAAAGCTGCAGCAAAAGTGGTGTCCGAAGAAGTTGAGCATATTGTGGTGCTGAACCGTTGCACTGACAGAACTGGAGAGATTGCCACTCAATTTGGTATAAAGGTTATAACTGACGACTCCCGAAATTTGAGCCATATCCGAAACAAGGGAGCTGAGGCATCCAAAGGTGATATCCTCGTTACAATAGACGCTGATAG
>NZ_JAIOSW010000368.1 GCF_021107415.1 Desulfobacula sp. | reverse complement strand
GCAAAAGGACAGCTGGTTAAGGAAATTGATGCCCTTGGCGGACAAATGGCAAAAATAACAGATTCTTCAGCCATTCAATACAGGACATTAAATACACGCAAAGGCCCTGCGGTTCATTCCACAAGAACTCAAAATGATAAAGCCCTGTATTCAAAAAATATGAAGGCCGTCATTGAAACAACAAATAACCTTGATTTAAAACAAGCCATGGCCCAGGAACTCGTGCTTGAAAACAACACTGTGACAGGTCTTATTGATCAAACAGGTTTTGAATACTCAACAAGAACCATTGTCATTGCAACGGGAACATTTCTTAAAGGACTGGTTCACATCGGGGCATCAAAAATTGAAGCCGGCAGGGCCGGAGAATTTGCATCTATCGGCCTTGCACAAAATCTTGCAACGCTTGGGTTTAACATCGGAAGAATGAAAACCGGGACACCGCCACGGCTTCATGCAGATACCATTGATTTTTCCAAATTCAAGATCCATAATTCAGAAAGCCATCCCAAACCATTCTCTTTTTCAACAACTCATATTACCAATCCCATGCTGCCAAGCTTTATGGGCAATACAAATCAAAAAACCCATGAAATTGTCAAACTGAATCTAAAGCATTCAGCACTTTATGGCGGTCATATCAAGGGAAAATCTGCCAGGTATTGTCCTTCTTTTGAGGATAAAATCGTCAAATTTCCAGGCAGGGAGAGTCACCATGTCATCCTTGAATATGAAGGCATTGACTCAAAGGAAATTTATGCTTCAGGACTTGGCAACAGTCTGCCTTTGGGAATCCAGTATAAGGTTGTCAGATCTGTTCAAGGTCTTGAGGCAGCCAAAATCATGAGACCTGCCTATGCCATTGAATATGATTATGTAAATCCTCTGGAATTATCTGCCGCTCTTGAAACAAAAAAGATAAAAGGCCTTTTTTTTGCCGGACAGATTAACGGCACCTCCGGGTATGAAGAAGCCGGTGCTCAAGGGTTGTGGGCAGGCATTAATGCCGCCTGTACTGTCCAGAAAAGAAAACCTTTTATCCTTGATCGCTCCCAGGCGTATATGGGTGTTATGGTGGATGATCTTGTAACAAGGGGAACAAATGAACCTTACCGGATGTTTACCTCAAGGGCTGAATACAGGCTGTTACTCAGAGAGGACAATGCCGACTTAAGGTTATCCATGATTGGAAATGACCTGGGTCTTGTTGATGATGATACCTTAAAATTCTGCATTGAAATCCAGGCCCAGACTCAAAAAGAAATCCAGCGCATTAAAAAAACCATCGTAAAACCCACCCAGGCGGTGAATGATTTTTTACAGGCCAACGGCACAAATCAAATTTCAAACGGGGTGAAACTTGAGCAGCTCTTAAAAAGAGCTGAACTTAATTATATCTGCCTAAAAGAAATCTGCCCGCCACCAAAGCCTGTTTTGGAAAGGACTGAGCAACAGGTTGAAATCCAGATAAAATATGAAGGATATATCCTGCGGCAGCTCAATGAAATAAAAAAATATAAAAACCTTGAAAAAATAAACATCCCGCAAAATTTTAAATATTCCAAAGCCCATGGTCTTTCAAACGAACTGAAGGAAAAGCTGTGCCAAATCCTTCCCAAATCATTGGGCCAGGCATCCAGGATTGACGGGATGACACCGGCGGCCATATCTGTATTAATGGTTGCAATTTGCGCATTTCAAAATAAAAACAAAGCTTGACTTGAATAATTATAATCTTACTATTAAGAAACATAAATAATTAAAATGATTGAATTAAAATCATAAAAGGATTAACACATGGCCGATGATTATTACAATATATTAGGTGTTGATAAAAAAGCCGGTGCATCTGAGATAAAAAAAGCCTATCGAAAACTTGCATTGAAATATCATCCTGACAAAACAAAAGGTGATAAAGCACTGGAAGATAAATTTAAAAAAATCAGTGAAGCATATGCTGTTTTAAGTGATCCTGAAAAAAGAAACCAGTATGACACTTATGGATCAGCCGATTTCCAGCAACGATTCTCCCAGGAAGATATTTTCAGGAACTTTGATCTGGGTGATATTTTAAAGGGCTTTGGATTTGGCGGTTCCCGGGGCGGTGGATTTTCTTCGGCCTTTGGAGGAGGTAGGCAACGAGGTGGCTGTTCCGGCATGGGAGGCAGCCCTTTCTTTCAAAATATGGGGGGCAGTGGCTCTGGACAACAGCAACAGCCTCAGATGAAAGGCAAAGACATTGAATATGAAATCCCTTTAACCCTCCATGAAATTATCAATGGTACTCAAAAAACGATTACCATCAACCAGGGCGGCACTGCCAAGGCAATCCAGGTAAAAATTCCCAAAGGACTGACCCGGGGCAAAAAAATCAGACTTACCGGGAAAGGTGAAATAAGTCCCCATGGAGGCCCTCCCGGCAATCTCTATATAAAATCCAACCCCATCCCTTCAAACGGGTATACCATTGAAGGAAATAACATATTGCTTTCAAAAAAGGTTTTGCTCACCCAGGCACTGCTCGGGGATACGATAGAAGTACAAACACCGGACAGAATAGCCATCAATCTTAAGCTTCCTGCCGGAACAAATCACAAAGCAAAAATGCGAGTACCCAAACACGGAATTCCCCAAATAAAAGGAAATGGTTGCGGAGATCTCTTTGTTGTGATTAATATAACCATGCCCAAAACGCTGACAACAAAACAAAAAGAGATTATTCAACAATTAGAAAAAACAGGATTATAACCTAAAGGTCACACGTAAATTATATTATGCCTGAATTCATTCCCTTAATCTCAGAACATGAAATCAATAAACAAATTCAAAAAACCGGGCAGGAGATCTCCAGTGATTATAAAAAAAAAGATCTGGTTTTAGTGGGTGTATTAAAAGGATCATTTATTTTTTTATCAGACCTTACCCGGCAGATTTCCATTGATCATGATATTGATTTTATTGGCGCTTCTTCCTATGAAGGGACGTCCTCATCCGGACAAATCGTTTTCACCAAGCAGCCGGATTTAGAGCTTGAAAACAGAGATATTCTGCTTGTGGAAGATATCGTGGATACAGGGAATACACTCTTAAAAATAATTGAATTTATACAATTATTAAATCCTAAATCCATTAAAATTTGCACTTTAATTGACAAACATGAGCGACGTGAGGTAAAAATTAATGTTGACTATTCATGCTTTTCACTTGATAAAGGGTTTATTGTCGGGTTTGGACTGGACTATAATGAAAAATATAGGAACCTGCCTGCCATATACGACCTAAAACTATAGGAATAAGGGGAATCCAATGATTATTACCTGTAATAAGTGTTCAACTAGTTTCAACCTTGACGATTCTCTTGTCAAAGAAGACGGCTCAAAAGTCCGTTGCAGTGTTTGTAAAAATATTTTCACAGCATATCCATTGCCCTTAGAATCGGAACAAGAGCCTGAAGAAAGCCTGACTCTTAAATCCGATATAGATGATGGCGACACCCTTGAAGAATCGTCTGACTTTGAATTGGAAGACAACGACTTTTCTTTTGAAGAAGATTCCGATCTTGCAACCGAAAGTTCTGATCTTGAGATGGATGAGACTGACCTTGAAGTCGATGATGATTTTTCCTTTGAAGACAGTGAATTGGAAATTGATGAAGATGGCGAATCCCAAGAGCTTGAACTGGAAGAAAGCCATTTGGAATTTGAGGATAACGGCATTGAATTTGGAGACTCTGAAGAAGATTTAGACGAAATTGAATTTGAAACCATTGAAGACGATGAACCCGCTAATTTACTTAGTGAAGACAGTGAGCCATCTTTGGAGATAGATGATGAAACAGATTTCCAGACAGATTTTGAGCCTCTCGAGGAAAGTCCTAAGGATGATGCATTAGCCGATGAAAATGAATTTGAGCTTGAGTTCGATGTTGAGGACAATCCTGAAGAAATAATTTCAGATATCCCATATGAAGAAACAGGTGAAAAAACAGATGAAATACCTCTTGAAATAGAACCAGAACCTGACAAAGAGGATGCTGACCTTTTTCTTGAAGAAAGCAAGTTAGAAGAAGAGGAGCCACCCCTTATCACACCGGAAGAGGATTTTTCAGAATATGATGAAGTGTTGGAACAGGAAACCGAACCGGATGATGATTCTATTGAAGAAAAAACCATAGAAATAGAAGATATTCAGGAGAAAGAAGAAGTACCCGTTGAAAAACCGGACCCTATTATGGACACGACACCAAGATCCAGAAGAAGAAAAAAGAAACCTCTTGTCGGCACACCTGTTCTCGTAATACTGCTGATCTTTTTTTTGGTTATCGGGGCCTATATTGCCAGTGTCATGACCGGATATAAAATACCCTACATATCTGACATTCAAATCCCTTTTATTGAACAATACTTTAAAAAAGATGTTCCGAAAGCATCAGAAGCCAAGCCTGTTCCCAATCAAAAAAGTGTGAATGGAAGATTTGTCACCAATTCAACTTCCGGCACCCTGTTTGTTATTACAGGAAGAGTGGAAAATCCTTCAAATATTGCTTACAGTCATATCGAAATTCGAGGGGCATTGATCACAAAAGGCAAGAAGGAAGCAAAAACAAAAAATGCCTTTTGCGGAAATATTATAACAGAAGAAATGCTCAAAACGGGAAATATCTCAGACATTAATAAGCTCCTTGCTGTAAAGACGGGAAACCATAACTCAAATGTCAATGTAAAACCTGGAGCCAGTGTTCCTTTCATGGTTGTATTTTCGGATCTTCCTGAAAAATTACAAAATTTTACCGTTAAAGTGATCAAGTTTGAAAAGGCAAAAGACAGTTAATTTATTATTGACAATTAAGACCCACCCATGATATCTTTTCCGGGTTTTTTGGCGACGTAGCTCAGTTGGTCAGCGCCTGCGGCTCACATCCGCCGAGTCCGGGGTACAAGTCCCTGCGTCGCTACCACGATTTTACACTGCCCCCTACTTAAGGGGGCTTTGCTGTTTATCGGGGTCTATTAGCAGATTTTG
>NZ_JAIOSW010000055.1 GCF_021107415.1 Desulfobacula sp. | reverse complement strand
CGAAAGGGTTTCAAAGGATGAACAAGATAAATCAATCATCAGCAATTTGTTTGTGTAGGCTTCAGTCATTGATTTTTCCTCTATAAGCAAGTTCAAGGGCTCCTGTGGGGCAGGCCTCAACACACAGAGGGTTTCCCTGGCACAATTCACATTTAACGGCTTTTTTGGTGTCAGTATCCAGTTGAATCATCCCTAGGGGGCAGTATTGAGCACACAGTCCACAGCCGATACATTTATCCGGGTCAATGCAGACAATGTCGTCATCCCCGCGGAAAATAGCTTTGGAAGGGCAGACATTCATGCAATAGGCATTTTCACATTGATTACAGACCACTGGTATATGGTAGAGGTTTTCATTTTTGGGAAGGATCAAAAGACGGGCCCGCCTGGGGTTATATCCTTTGATCAGGTCCATGCTGCATGCCAGCTGGCAGATACTGCAGCCTGTACATTTGTCAAAGTTAGTGTGAATAAAGGCTTTGATGGCTTTCTCCCAATAAAGTTTTCTATTCTTAAAATATGCAAATATCACATATTATGTACTATGTAAAGCGTTTTTTTATTTTTTTATTGCTTTTAAAAAAAAGCTATGATATGGCTTGGATTACATATCACATATTACATACTATGTGATAGTAAAGTTCTGCTCAATTTCAATATGAAGAAAGGAACAGATAAGATGCTCAAGGCGATCAATATTACCAAAAAGTTTGGAGCGTTGGCAGCTGTAGACGATCTGAGCTTCGAAGTAAAAGAGGGTCAGGTATTTGGAATAGCCGGTCCAAACGGTGCGGGTAAATCAACTTTATACAACCTCATAACAGGATTTTATAAATATGAAGGTAAAATAGAGTTTGACGGTCAGAATATAACCGGACTTCCCACACACAAAATTGCACGCCTGGGAATTTCAAGAACGTTTCAGATTCCCCAAGTTTTTGAAAGCCTGACAGTGGAAGAAAGCGTGAATCTGGGCGGCCGCTTCGGCAGCTCAGGTAAATTCGATTCTGGCTATTGTGATGAGATGATCTCTTTTGCCAGTCTCGAAAAAGAGCGCGGCAATAAAACCGATCTATTGAACCTGTTGGGTAAAAAAAGACTGATGATAGCTGCTGCCATGGCCACAAAGCCCAAAATACTAATGGTGGATGAGCCCATGGCAGGACTTAATGTCTTAGAGATTAAGCAAATGACAAATCTCATAAAAAAAATCAACCAGGATCTTAACGTCACCGTCATCATCATCGAACATTTTATGAAAGTTTTAACAGAGCTTGCCAATCCTATCCTGGTTATAGAAAATGGAAGAGAAATCTGTATCGGGACTCCTGAAGAAATAACCTCCAATCCAGAAGTTATTGCATGCTACCTGGGAGATACACATGATGCTTAGTATTGAAAACCTGAACGCCTATTACGGACAAGCCCACGTACTCAAGGATGTTTCCATTAATGTTAACAAAGGGGAAGTGGTGGTGATGCTGGGGCCGAATGGTCACGGCAAAAGCACTTTGCTGAAAAGCCTTTGCGGCATGGTGGATTCCAGGAAGGGTAAAATATTTTACAAGGATCAGGATATTATTAAATTCTCATCTGAGAAGATCGTCAACTTAGGGATTACATACATTGCTGAAAACCGAGAACTGTTTCCCTATATGTCGGTCATGGAAAACCTTAAGCTGGGGGCGTATTCAAAAAACGCACGGAAACATGAAAAGGAAAATATGGAAAAAGTCTTTACATTGTTTCCTCGATTGGCCCAGCGGAAGAAACAATATGCTTCCACCATGAGCGGGGGTGAAGCCAAAATGCTGGCGATTGCCCGTGGATTGATGTCAAATGCGGATTTTCTGGCCATTGACGAGCCTTCTTTGGGATTGCAGCCGAATCTAAGGACAGAGGTGGCTAAGATTATTAAGGAGATTAATAATCAGGGTAAAACAATTCTGGTGGTGGAGCAGAACATTCCTCAGATAACCGATCTGGCCGACAAGCTCTATGTTTTGGAAGAGGGCCGCATCACCTTTGAGGGGAGTAAAGACGAGGCCATAAGCAACGAGAATTTAAAAGAAATTTTTTTGGGAATGTAAGAGATTTAAGAAATTAAGGATTAGAGTGAACAGATTGCGGGTTGAACTTTCTTATCCGGGGAGAAAACACTAAATGTGGATAGAGATTCTTGACGTTATTATCAGCGGTTTATTGAATGGGTCGGTTTATGCCCTTATGGCCATTGGTCTTGCACTTGTCTACGGCGTAACAAAAGCCTTTAATTTTGCATATGGGTCTTTCTACACCATGGGCGGCTATTTTGCCTGGGTCCTTCTGTCTTCTCTGGGAATACCGGGTGGCTATTATACGGTTTTCCTGGCAGCGATTCCCTTTCTCTTTATTGTGGGGTACCTCCTGGAGAAAGGCCTGGTAGCTCCCTTGCGAAAACGTTCCGACTGGCAGATGAAAGCCATGATGTTAACCCTGGGC
>NZ_JAIOSW010000070.1 GCF_021107415.1 Desulfobacula sp. | reverse complement strand
TCCCGTGATTACCGTGGGACGGATTAAATATCCGGACCATGCCGATGAGATTATTAAAGAGGGCAAGGCTGATATGGTGGCCTTTGGTCGGTCGTTTCTGGCAGATCCTTACTATCCTGAAAAAGCCAGGAAAGGAGAGTCTTCACAGATTCGTCCCTGTGTGGGCTGTTGTCTCGGGTGTATTCATGCAGTGCTTGCCAAAGAGCCCGGCTCCTGCGTAGTCAATCCTGATGTGGGAAGGGAATATAAACTAAAAGATGAAAAAAAGCCCTCTCAATCACTGAAAATACTTATTGCAGGTGCCGGCCCTGCCGGGATGGCATCGGCACGGCAATTTGCACTTCAAGGACACAAGACCATTGTCTGTGAAAAAAAACAAGATACAGGCGGATTGCTGTCCCTTGCATCAAAAGCTCCCGGCCGCGGGGAACTCAATGATATTTTGGATTTTTTCAAACAGGAAATGGATAGGCTCGATGTTGAGGTTCGGTATGATACAGAGCTTTCATTGGATCTGATCAATGAAATCAATCCTGATAAGGTGATTCTTGCCACAGGATCAATGCCGGATATGCCGGTGATTAAAGGGCTTTTTCAAACAAAAATGGATCTTGTTACCAATGTTGATGTGATCAGAGGCAAAGAACAGATTGGTGATAAGGTCATTGTGCTGGGTGGCGGCATGACGGGTTTGATTACAGCTGATTTTCTGGCAGAACTGGGGAAACAGGTCATTGTTTTGAACCGGAAAAATAGTTTTGCAGAGGAAATGTCCAGCAATGACCGGTATTACCTGAGGGAACGGCTGAAAAATGGAAATGTTTCTCTCTATAAAAATGTGTCGATTAAACAAGTCACAGATGACGGGGTCGTATTTAAGGCCAACGGGGATGAAAGGATATTAGCCGGTTTTGATTCTGTAGTGATTTCGGAAAAGCAAAGTTCTATCCGGGATGCTAAAAAACTTGAGAAAAAGACCAAGGCAAAGTTCCATCTGATCGGCGATGCAAAATCTCCAAGACATTTGATGTACTGCATCAGCGAAGCCGAAGAAATCGCACGATCAATATGATATCCGATTTAAAGAAATAAATATAATCAGTGTGGTCTTGATGTGATGATAAGGAATAAATATTATGCAAGAGATATATGAAAATGCAAAAGAATTAATGAAAGGCTATTGCAGAGTATGCAAAGAATGTAATGGAAATGCCTGTGCCGGTGAAGTCCCTGGTATGGGAGGGCTTGGTACGGCATCCTCATTTAAGGCAAATATCAATGCCTTAAAAAAGATTAATTTTAATATGCGCCTGGTTCATGATGTGCTTGAACCGGATACCAGAATTTCTGTTTTAGGAAAAGAACTTTCTATCCCCGTGCTGGCTGCGCCCATTGGCGGTGTGTCCTTTAATATGGGGGGTGCTATTTCTGAAGAAGCCTATATAAAGTCCATTATTTTCGGATGCAGGGAAAAAGGAATTATCGGGTGTACCGGTGACGGCGTCCCCGATTTTGTCCATGAAATCGGATTGAGTATTATCAAACAAGCCGATGGCCACGGCATTCCGTTTATAAAGCCCTGGGAGGATAAGGAGCTCTTTGAAAAGCTGGATAAGGCGAAAGAAAGCAATGCAGATATCACGGGCATGGATATTGATGCGGCAGGACTGATTACCTTAAAGAAAATGGGCCGGCCGGTCTCACCCAAAACTGTCGAAAAACTGGGTCAGATCGTTAAAAGTGTTTCAGGCAAATTCATTTTAAAAGGTATTATGACTGTTGATGATGCTATGTCTGCTGTTGATGCCGGTGCAGATGCCATTGTGGTGTCAAATCATGGCGGAAGAGTTCTGGATTTTACACCGGGTGCTGCCATGGTGCTTCCGGACATATCTGATGCTGTTAAAGGAAAAATAAGTATTCTTGCTGATGGCGGAGTCAGAACGGGTGGTGATGTTTTAAAGCTGCTTGCACTTGGGGCAGATGCAGTTATGATAGGACGTCCCTTTTGTGTTGCTGCGGTTGGTGGTCTTCAAAAAGGGGTGGAACTATATATTGATAAAATCAGAACAGAATTTGAACAGGCAATGGTTTTAACCGGTGTGTCAAAGGCCTGTGATGTTCCAAGAACCATACTTCATGGGTTTTAAGTAAGAAATCATCTTTCCTCTTATCTAAAGCAAAGGATTATGCTTCATCCAATACCTTCCGCACAATGAGGGACAACTCTCTCATGACAAAAGGTTTCATGACAAATGCTCTGATGCCCATTTTTTTTGCCTTGTATTCAGATATTCCGTTACTGTATCCTGTACAAAGGATGATGGGGATATCAGTATTGATCTTCATGAGTTCTTTAGCTAAGCTGTCTCCCGTCATTTTGGGCATAGTCATATCAGTAATAACAAGATCGAATCGATCAGGTTCTGCACGGAATATCTCTAAGGCTTCAACGCTGCTGGTCAAGGCAACAACTTTATAACCCAATTTTTCTAACAATTGTTTTCCAAGATCCACCAAAATATCCTCATCGTCAATAAATAGAATACGTTCGTTTCCGGTAGGGATGGGCTGGTCAGTCTCTTTTTCCGATGTTTCCTCCTCATTAATTACAGGAAGATAAACATAAAAAACAGCGCCTTTTCCCGGTTTGCTATCTACTTTGATGCAGCCGCTGTGGTTCTTGATGATACCATGTACCACAGCCATTCCCAGCCCGGTTCCCGAACCTTTCTCCTTGGTAGTGAAATAGGGTTCAAAAATTTTGTTAAGAACATCAGAAGACATGCCGTGACCGGTATCACTTACAGTTATTTTTAAGTAAGGTCCAGGCTTGATATCCGGATATTGAGCAGTGAAATCCGAATTAAGTTCCATGTTTTCTAAGTTTACTTGTAATATTCCTCCTTTTTCCATCATGGCATGGCTTGCATTGGTACACAGATTCATTAGGATTTGATGAATCTGTGTAGAATCAGCCCAAACTATATCATTGTCGATTTCAATTTGTTGCTGGATCTGTATGGTACTGGGTAAAGATGAGCGAAGGAATTTAAGGATCTCATTGACAATCAAGTGTACCTGTACCGGTTTTTTCTCTTTTTCAGATTTGCGACTGAAGGTAAGGATTTGTTTCACCAGGTCTCTGGCCCGTTTGGCTGCCTGAAGCACTTTATTCAAACTATTCTCCAGGCTTGAATCGCTTGGAATTTTCCGAAGAGCGATTTCCGTATATCCAAAGATAGCAGACAGGATATTATTGAAATCATGGGCAATACCGGCAGCCAAAGTACCGATGGATTCCATCTTTTGAGCCTGTAGGAGTTGGGCTTCGAGGTTTTTAAGCTCGGAAGTATCTCTTAAAACCGCCAGCATTGAAATAGTTCCATTGCTATGGACAATGGCTGCATTGGAAGCATGGTAAAATTGGTTGCCCTGCGGATCAACAACATCAAATGCCAGGCTTTTACCCTGTTGTATTTTATTGTGTCGACACCACGGACATTGTTCGTTCAAATCAAATATGGCCTTAAAACAAAGCTCTCCTACGGCATTTTGTCCTGTCTTTTTGATCATGGCTGGATTCATATATTCGATTCTATAGTCTGAAGAACAAATATAAACTGCATCATTCATGGCTTCCATCATTGAACGATATTTATTTTCGCTTTCCCGCAACACCCTATGCGACTTTTCCAGGTTATCCGCCATGTGATTAAAACTTTTTGCCAGCGTACCGATTTCATCCTTTCTGAAAATTTTTACCCTTGATGACAGATTTTCAAAAGTCATCTCTTTTACCGTATTTGTTAAGCTTTCAAGTGGTTTAATAATATAGTGTCTCATGAGTATATAAAGGCCAAGCCCTAAAAGAACAAAGCCTCCCATTAAACCAAAAATCAAGGCTGCAGTCACAGCTCGGATACGGTCATGAATATATTTTTTTGAAAAACCAATCTCTATGCTTCCAATTATTCCTTCCAGACTTGTGGTTATTTTACGTTTTTCCATATCTAAATCTTTTGCAGTAACATTGTTTTTGGCAGCGGATTTTATAAGCGTCCCGCTGTCATCAAAAACTGCAACAGATACAATTTTTTCATAACTTAGAGATGATGTTATCAAGTGTTCAACCTGCTTGTAGTCATATAAATCCAACATGGGAGCCAGAGAATAAGACAGGACTTCAATTGACGTCTCTTTATCAAGTTTATACTTATTCATGGCTTGTTTCTCTATGATTTGAGAAACCATGAAAACAGAACCGGAGATGCAAACAATAGTTAGGATAAAAATCAACAGGATTGTTTTTTTATTTAAACTGTCGATCCTCATTTTTCTATTCTCCCTTTTTAAACAAACTGTTAAATTCCCGGATATAGTCACTTTTTTTTTCGGCATATTTTGTTTTGTTTTCAGGACGTAAAACATTTAAACTTTTTAAGGAAGGTATCCCATTCAAAGGAGTTATACCATCACACACAGAATATTTATAAGTTAAACCTTGTATGAGTTTTTGGCCTTTTATAGAAATAAGAAAATCAAAAAATACCTTTGCTTCTTTCACATGTGCTGTCTGTTTTATAATGGCAACCGGGTTAACAATAAAAGGAATACCTTCTTTAGGATAGATACCCTTGATGGGTGTTCTTCTTTTTATCTTGTAATCGTGAACTATGTGTATACTGAATTGGCCTGCAATATCAATTTTTCCTTTAAGAAGCGCATTGGCAAGCGCCTCAGTCCTGTAATAGATTTTAGGCTTTTGAATAGAAAGCAGCTTTTCCCAGAATTTAACACCCAGTTTTTCCCGCAGCATGTAATATTGACCGTATTGGGAGCCTGCTGTATTGATATCCTCAAGTCCGATTCGCCCTTTCCATCTTTCGTCTAAAAGGTCAGTCCAGTGTTTCGGCGGTGTATCTATCCTGGTTTTATCATAGGCCATGCACACTCCAAATCCCGCAAATACCGCCCAGTAGCCCGTGTCCTTATATTTTTCGGGAAAATTTTGATAATGACGGGAAGCGTATTCCATCAGGTGTCCCTGATTCTTTAACTCAATAAACGTACCGATATCAGCAATTGTCAGCACATCTGCTTTGGTTGCATTCTGTTTAATTTCCGACAATAATTTTTCTCTGATTAAAAAAGTTGAGCTTCTGACGATTTTAACATCAATGCCTTTCTTTATTCTGAATGCATTTGCAATCCTGTCGGCATGTCTTTGCGGTATTGAAGTATACCAGGTTAAACTGCTTATAGTTGGAGAGGTATTTACTATAATTTCCGGTTGAGGTTTATTGGCACTAGTTGAGATAAAAAAATACGACAGGGCAAAATACAGACACGAAAAAATTATTAATAGAGCAATAAAAATTGATTTCTTCATTTTGGGGTACCTGTCATTTTTCCAGAGCCTTCACTTGATCGTTCATCATTTGCGCTGCCTGCCTGGCACTCAATCCGTCGTCGAGAAATCGTTTGAGGATCCTGGGAATAACCTTTGTTTCATAAATCCTTGCGATAAGGGCTCCTTTATTTTCAGTGACTCCCCAGTGATTTAAACCATCCATCCTCTCTACAATAGTTTTTATCACATCCATTCCATAGAACTCGGAGATTTTGGCCCGTATTGTAACGCCAAACTCAAGTCCCATCCATCCTTTAATAAAGCAGTTAGGTTCATGCCGGGTTCCCTTGCGCACGGGTAATTTACCCTCCGGGGCCATACCCAACCAGCTCAAGTATCCATCGGTCAGGAGAAATTCCATCCATTGTTTGGCTGGAGCCTTGTCTGCATCTCGTGTAATACCCAGGCAGTTTATCTGGCTGTATTGAGCCGTCCCTTTTAAGCCGTGAATAATGGACACAAACCCGGTGTTTTCAGCCAGGTATCCTGGTTTTCCTTTGACAATATCGGGAATCACTGTCAGGTCATTGCGAAGCCCTGACAGTTCATCCAGGATATAAGGCGACCACATGATCATGGCCGCTCGTCCTGACACATAGTCCATCCGGGTATGGAGCCAGTGGATATTACCGCGTGGGGAAAATCGGGTTAGTGCTTTATAGAATTCCAGGGTCTGGATCATTTCCGGGGTGTTAAGGTCGACAGTTCCGAATGGATCTATCAGCCTGACGCCATTGGACAAAGCAAAGTGCTCGAAAACTTGCTGAGTATATATCTGGTCGGGGTCAGTTGCTGCCATAAAGCCCCAGATCAAGGGTGGATTGTGAAGAACCTGAGCGGCTTGGAGGATACGATCCCAGCTGTCAGGTACAGGCAATCCCTTTTCTTTAAAGAGATCCTTGCGATAGAGCAGGAGCTGGTGCCATCCATCCATCGGTACAGCAGCATAGCCATCCGAGAACCAGACAAGGTTCAGAGAACCTGTACTAAAAGTCTCTTTGCCCAGACGATTTACAATATTCGTTGCAGACTGGACATCCAGGAGTCCCTTTTTTGCCCATCCAAGGGTAAAATCTATCGGGTGATAGAGCACATCGGGTAGAGCCCCTGTTGCATTGGCAGCAGTGATTTTTTTTGCTAAACGGTTTTCATGCACAGGTACCACACGGACATGAATTTTAGTTTTTGCGGTGAATGTCTGGGCAATCTTTCTTTGTATTTCCAGTCTTTCTGTTTCCATCTCAGTGGTCCAGAAAGTAATCTGATTTTGAGCTCCAGTCGCAGGAAGGCTCACTATAAAAACAGAAAAAATTATTAAAAGATATAACTTAACAGACCTCATAGATAGCTACTCCTCAGTTAGAGTAACTTATCGTATATTTGATGGGATTACAAATATTATGTGGTGTTGTGATTACTCAATTTCAAAGGCACGTTCACCATGAAGGGCATTATCCAATCCGGCAAGTTCATCATCACTGTCCACTCGAATTCCATTGGTAAGTATTTTGGTTGTCATAACAACGATAAAGGTCGCGGTGGCACTAAAAACAATGGTGCCGATAATGGATAGAAATTGAATCCAGACCTGTTTGGGGTTTCCGTAGAACAGGCCTGCTGCTCCTTCAGTAATGGAAGGATTAGCAAAAAATCCTGTGGCAATTGCTCCCCACATGCCGCACAGGCCATGTATTCCAAAAGCGTCAAGGGAATCGTCATAACCCAGTTTGTGCTTAAGAACTGCAACACCAAAAAAACCAATAATGCCGGAAACAACCCCAATTACCAGGGCGCCTGTTAAAGAGACAAATCCTGCTGCAGGTGTTATGCCGACAAGTCCGGCAATAACACCTGATGCAAGTCCTAAAAGGGTTGGCTTTTTGCTGTATTGCCATTCAACAAGCAGCCAGGCAAGACCAGCCATGGCTGCTGCCGTATTAGTAACCATAAATGCCGAAGCTGCTATTCCATCCGCAGCAAGTGCGCTGCCCGCGTTAAATCCAAACCATCCAAACCATAAAAAGCCCGCGCCAAGAGCAGTGAAGGCAACACTGGATGGTATCATGGCTTCTTTTTTATATCCGTGTCTTTTCCCGAGAAAAAGTGCCAGAACAAGGCCCGAAACCCCTGCATTAATGTGAACAACATTACCGCCGGCAAAATCCAGGGCACCTATTTTATGCATCCATCCACCGCCCCAGGCCCAATTACAGACCGGTGTATATACAAAAGTGACCCAGAGAATGGTGAATATAATCCATGATGAAAATTTCATTCTGTCAACTACAGAGCCCAGTATAAGGGCGATACTGATGCAGGCAAAGGTCATCTGAAAAAGCACAAAGAGGATGGTGGGGATGGTTCCGGATACGGAGTGAATATCAATGCCGTTAAGGAAAAGATGTTTTAAATTCCCGATAAAGAGGTTTGAGCTCTCACCAAAAGCAAGGGAATATCCCCAGCCAACCCAGACAATGCTGGCAAGACAATAGGCAACCAATGTCATGGCTATGGTGTTCAGCATATTTTTATATCTTGACATGCCACCGTAAAACAGGGCAAGGCCTGCCGGGGTCATTATCATGACCAAAGCGGTCGCCATGGTTACCCAGGCGGTATCTCCCGTATCAATGATTCCATCTTCGGCAAAGGCGCAGGCAGTGGTTGAAAAGAAGATTCCCAATAGCAGCAATATTTTTTTTAGTAACATGTTAAGTTTCCTTAGTTTGTTGATGTTTTATTGTTTATTCTTTCTTTAAAGCAAACCGTGTGCCATGAAATGCTATAATTTTTGCTTTACCTTATAATATGCTGAAAATATAAGATAAGTTTGATATATAATATGATATAATTTTAACTCATTTATTGATTTATTAGATTTTTATTCCAAATTTGTATTTTTTATTATCAAATTTAACTACAAAAATGTTATAAATATTTTTATACCGTTTTTAATCCTTGTTAAAACTTGGTAGGCCTGCTTAGAATGATGAAATGGCGGGAAATGACATTTTTGTAAAAAATAGTGTGCGGCTAAACACAGGGTGATCGCAAGTAAATTAGAGATTTTTCAGATATCCCGGCAGAGATAAAAGGCGGTACCTAAAGTTCACCGGAAACCCATGTCCGGTGAACAGGTAAAACTGTTGCTCTCTGCATCTGCCGATGATCATTTGAAATCATGTTGTTGGATTTTTCTGATCTTGATTCAGATACAATATTTTGTATTCGGTGAATTTTTAAGTAAAACGTTGACTTCACGTTGCTATGATCACTGCCGTTATGAGCCTGAGCACCGAGTATTTCTTTTGGAAGTCATACCCCAGTTTTCAATTTTGCTTGTGGTTAATAATACCATCTATACGTACAAATAAATAAATTTAAAGCTAATCTTATTTAGTAGGAGAAGCTTATTCTCATTTGATTTATCAATCTTTTTTCTCCAAAGTAAAAAGTGAAAAAAATTATTGGTATACTGCCCAAAATTTAAATTTCCAGTTCTAACAAGTTACCCGGTTCAAGCTCAAATTCTTCCACCAGGGTCTGTCTTTTTGACTGATGCTGAGTTTCCCACCAGTCAAGTTGATATCGCCCGGGAGGCAGTGGTAGGGTTTCCCAGGTCTGTTTAACAGCCACCTCCTTCTTGGTGTCCAGATTAATAAAAAAGATACCATAGGGTGGTTTTGCATCCTGATCAT
>NZ_JAIOSW010000509.1 GCF_021107415.1 Desulfobacula sp. | reverse complement strand
AATATGGGCTTCAAAGTGTTCTTTTAAAAGCATATAATCTTTTTCTTTTGAAGAAAGTATGTCATCACAGGGGTAATTATCTAATCCTATTGTTTTTAACCATTTTGACAAAATTTGCGATGAATCAAAGAAACCATGCATATAGGTTCCGGCAACCCTGCGGTCTTCTGACATGCAGCCATCTATGTCAGAGCAGGGGGTGCAGTTTCTGGAATTGACGGCAAGTAAAGATGTACCCGCACGTAAGGTTGTATATCCCATGTGGATTTCATATCCTTTGCCTTTGGCATCTCCCCATTGAAAGCCACTTAAAGTTGTCGTTTTTGGGGCTTTCAGTACGGTTTGAACGGGCAAAAGGTTTAGAGCCTTTGTCTTCCCAGCTATTCCTTCAAGCCCGTCAGGGTCATCGACAAATTCACCCAGCATTTGATATCCCCCGCAAATTCCGAAAATATATCCCTTTGATTGGTAATATTCTTTAAGAGGATTTTTGAATTTGCTTGTTAACCACTCAAGATCTGCCCGGGTGTTTTTGGAGCCCGGTATAATCACGGCATTAAATTTTGATAAATAATCCGGCCGGTCAATAAAAATAGTTTGAATCCCCTTTATTTTTGACAGGGCATGAAAATCTGTAAAATTTGCAATATGGGGCAGCCGGATGATACCGATTGCCGGGATATCAGGATTGAACCCTTTGAAATTATTGCATTCTTCAATTTCAACAGAATCTTCTGCATCAATTTTAAAATGGGTATACCAGGGCAAAACACCCAATACTTTTTTGTGGGTCTGTTTTTCAATCCAGTCAACCCCATCCTTGAACAGGGCAATATCTCCCCGGAACCGGTTGATAATAAACCCTTTTATCATGTCCCGATATTTTTGCGGGAGACACTCAAGGGTGCCGACAATCTGTGCAAACACACCTCCCCTGTGGATATCCGCTGCAAGGATAACATCTGCATTCGCATATTCAGCCATGGGAAAATTCACAATGTCATTGGGCATCAGGTTGACTTCGGCGCACGAGCCGGCGCCTTCAAGGATGATTCGATCATAGATTTTTCCAAGGTGGTCAAAGGCTTCACAAGCCTTTTCAAAATAGAAGCCTTTGTTTCTATGATAATCCATGGCAGTATGATTCCCATATACCCTTCCGTTGAGGATAACCTGGGACTGCTTTTCCCCTGTCGGCTTTAAAAGAATGGGATTCATATTGACATGGGGAACAATTTTTGAGGCCTCTGCCTGGACAATCTGGGCGCGCCCCATTTCAAGACCTTCCGGGGTAATGCCTGAGTTGTTGGACATATTTTGAGACTTGAAAGGTGCGACCTTCACCCCCCTGTCTGCAAGGGATCTGCAAAGAGCTGCGGCAATAATGCTTTTTCCAACATCAGAGCCGGTCCCAAGAATAGCAATATTTTTTTTCATCATTTTTCGATTCCAACCCTTGCGGTCACACCCTTTTTAAAGTAATGTTTGATTTCTTTCATTTCCGTAACAAGATCTGCTTTTTCTATCACTGCGGCAGTCGCTCCCCGCCCTGTGATTACCAGCTCAACATTCGCAGGTTTCATATCAATCAATGCCAGTAGTTCTTTTTCCGATATTAGATTGCACATCACAGCGACATTTGCTTCTTCAGTAATTACCACGTCATGTTTATTGTTTTTTAGAATCTCACATGATTTTTGATATCCTTCAATGCCCGCAGCTTTCTCCTCATCAGACGGGTTTCCTTTAATAAATTTTCCAAGGCCATATTGTTTGATCGTTATATTCTTAAATCTGGACAAGGCTTTGATTTCAGAGTAATTTCCTTTTTTTAAAAATTGAACAATATATACCTTAAGACCTGCTCCGGCAGCTCTAAGCGCAAGCCCGAAGCTCGCTGTTGTTTTTCCTTTGCCATTGCCGGTATATATTTGAACACATCCTTTCATATATTGTCTCCTGACGGTTTTTTAGTATCTTCAAATATCATATTTTTTTGAATAGCCTCTAGGTGTAAACAGAAAATCCAAATACCGTAAAGAGGCACTGGAACCGATAAACAGAACCGTCTGCATCCCGACCTCGGCCGTATCCATTTGATCCAGGGTTTTAAATGAGACACGTTGATTCTCCCTCATGGCCCCTGTGACAATTCCAACAGGTGTCGTTGTATCCCTGTGTTCCAACATAAGTTCCTGGGCCCTTTTTAACTGCCAGTTCCTTTTTTTACTTTTTGGATTATACAACACTATGACAAAGTCCGCCATAGCTGCGCAAGTTAATCGTTTTTCAATTTTTTTCCAGGGGGTTAAAAGGTCACTGAGAGAAATCGCTGCAAAATCATGGGTCAAAGGTGCGCCAGCCAATGCTGCGCCTGCTGCCAGAGCCGGAATTCCCGGAACAATTTCAAGAAACAAATCTGTGTTTTTATCAGGTTTATTGTTTTTATCCTGGGTGCGGGCTATTTTTATTTCGCGCTGCCTGCAAATTTCAAAGACAAGGCCTGCCATGGCATAAATACCCGGATCTCCACCTGAAACAAGGGCGCATGATTTTCCAGACATGGCCGTTTCAATGGCTTTTTCAACCCTTTCAACTTCTCTCATCATGCCGGTTGAAATAATTTGTTTGTCTTTGACAAGGTCAGAAATTAAATCAATATAAGTGGTGTAGCCTGCTATACAATCGACCTGTTTAATAATTTCAATTGCCCGCCGGGACATGTAGGAAATGTCTCCCGGGCCCGTACCTAT
>NZ_JAIOSW010000446.1 GCF_021107415.1 Desulfobacula sp. | reverse complement strand
TAAAATAAAGGGCTCTTTTTTTATCTCCTGTAACAATCACATCTGTGTGGCCTGATCCGTATTGATTAATATGGGCAACCGCCTCTTCCAGAGAAGGAACGACTTTAATAGAAACAATCAAATCAAGGTATTCGGTTTTCCAGTCCGCTTCTGAAGCTGCTTCAACATCAATAATCCCACCCGTATTTTCACACCCATAAATTTTTACCCCCCGTTCTTCCAATTTGCTTTTCAAACCAGGAAGTATGTCCCGAGCCAGAGATTCATGAACCAGGATGGTTTCTATGGCATTACAAACCGCCACATATTGACATTTACTGTCTATGGACAGATCAATGGCCATCTCTGGATCGGCAAACCGGTCAATATAAAGATGGCAGATCCCGTCTGCATGGCCCAGTACCGGAATGACCGTATTATCCATGATATAGCGCACAAATTCATTACTGCCTCTTGGAATAATCAGATCAACTGAATTTTCGAGCTTTAACATCTGGTCCACCTCACTGCGTGTTTCAAGCAGTCCCAACCAGCCATCCGGTAATCCTGACTCAACACCGGCCCTGGAAATAATGGCTGCCAAAATTTGATTGGTGGCCGAAGCTTCACTGCCACCTTTAAGCAATACCGAATTGCCGCTTTTCAGGCAAAGAGCAGCAATCTGCACCAGGGCATCGGGACGGGATTCAAAAATCACCCCGATCACACCAATGGGTCTGCTCACCTTAAAAAGCGTAAGTCCTTTATCCAATTGTGTGGCTCTCAATGTTTTCCCTACCGGGTCTTCCAATTTGATAAGACTTGCAATCCCTTCACAGGCTTCTGATATTTTGGTGTGATCAAATTTCAACCGCTTGATCAAAGGTGCTTCAAGATTATCTTTTCGGGCTTGTTCAAGATCCTTTTTGTTGGCTTCAATGATAAGATGCATATTATCTTCCAATGCCTTGATAATATTTTGCAGTGCAGTATTTTTTATATCACTTGAAAGTGCTGACATAAAAATTGCAGCCTTTTTACAGTGAGAAGCTATTGATTGAATATCCATTTTTTCCTTTTATTTTCTTTCCAATATTTAAAGCAAGAGTACACGGCACTCCTTGAAGGGACTTGTCGGCATTTTTGCTTAAATTGTTTTATACAAAAAAATATATTAATAATTAGTTATTAAAAAAACAAGATTTTACTTAACTGTCAGCCAGTTTTAATAATTTACTATTCTAAAAAATTATTTGTCTTGCACCACTATCCATAGTAGGGAAAAGGCTATCAGTGTTATATCCCAACCCTCCGATATCATGATGTTGACCCCAGCATCTCCAAGCGGAATAAATGCATTAAAATTTTCAGTCATCAAAAGCTTCTGGAGCGTTCTCACAAAGTGGGGATTTTGGCGAAATCCAAGCCGCATATCTTTCAATACGGCCGTATATTCTATGATGCATTTACTCTCGGAGGTAGATCAAAAAGCCGCTTATGAAAGATTCGCATTCGAGTCCGGGCGGGCAGCCGCTGAAATTGGATTTTGGTTATTTGACTCAAAGGGAGCATCAAGAGTTGATGAATCAAAGGTTACCTGTCCAGTTTTGGTCGTTTCCGGAGCTGAAGACAGAATCACTCCTGCTACTGTGTGTCGAAAAGTTGCCAATAAAAATAAAACGGTTTCAACATATAAAGAATTTAAAAATCATGCTCATTAGCTAATAGGTGAACCAGGCTGGAAAAAAATAGCGAGATTTGTATCTGACTGGATAAATCAATCTAAGGTAAAAACTGCATCATAAGGCATCCCTCCCTACTACCATAGATGATATTGATCACATTTTAGCAGAATCCTAAAAATTATTTTCCTGGTTTTCAACGTACAGTAAGATGTATCTTCAATAAAGAACATTTCAGTAGTTTTATCTGTATCAATTATATTTCCACCAAAGTTTATTTTTAAAATATCTTTACAGTCTTTAAAAAAATTGATAATTAATTTTTAGTCCAGATCTTCAGTAAATCTGGCCGGATCATTAAAATTTATAAGATGCACAGAGCGGTATAATTATTTAGTTACGGCGCACAACTTAAATTTTCTCTTATTCCGCCCTTGAAAAAGGAATTCTTATCAGTTTAATAGGGGAGGGAATCATGTGCGATTACCACACCGTCTTATACCGAGGGCGCGTCAACTTGGGCGTTCTCCTGTCACGCGACTTCATGGGGAAACATCAATACAGGAGTCGTTTCTCGCTCCCGGTCGAATCGAATGCCTTCAGCACAGAGCGCAAGGTGGTGCGCACAGGAGAAGGCCGTCTGCTTAAACAGTTCATAAATAATCCTGTCCATACCTCTCCCGATCCCGATCGGATACTACCGGCAAGTCACACCTTGCCCAAACGGATAATCAAAGCGGTTGAGCAATACATCGTCCAATCCGGACGCGATCACAGTGGGTATACCTTCGAGTTGATTGGCGTTTCTGAACCCTCCATCACGTGGCGACTCAAGCGTCTCGTCTCACGCCGTTCCATGCGCTACAACCCCGTGAAACTCCTGGGTGCGAAAGGAAAAGGTCAGAAGTACGACGGGGCCATGGAGAAGCTGAAAGACGGCAAACCTTTGGCGTTCAAATCGGAGGCCGACAAGCTCACCATCGATCACTGGTCACGGCGTATCCACTTCATCCTGCGCGTGACCGCCTTTGAACGGAAGGAGGATTTAGGTACCTGGATTGCCAAGCACCAAAGGGCGGACGGAAAAGTGAAACCCATCGATCGTCGCGGCGCTAAACTTCTATTGAGCAACCCGCCCGCAGCAGAGAAGGGGCATCTCTGGTTCAAGTCGACAGGTTGGTATGCGCTCCCGGGCAGATTGGTGTTACCCATGGACAAAAAGACTCATAACTTCGCGTTCTCTCAACCCAGGGGTAAGCACCTTCTCATGGCATACATCAATAGGGGGCCCGACAACCTACTCTTCAATTTCCTCAATTGGCCCCTGGAGGCCGCAGCACTCTACCGGAAACAGTGCCCGCCTGGAACAGTGTTCACCGAGTTTACCTGTGATCTGCGGCTGGAGATTTACAAATAATAAGACCTTCGAAGAGCGTGGTGCTCCCTGCAGGCGAAACGGAACTTAGGGGACGTCAACGAGAAGAGCGGGTTAAAAGTCAACTTTATTTTTTGACAAGTTTCATTTGAGACAATTTCCCACAGTGTTCTTTATAATATACAAAAATTATTTTGACAGATTTCAGAAATTTATTTTTCCGGTTTGAATAAAAATCAAGTTGGTCTCCAATATGCTTTAATGGAGCCATGTTCAATTTGATTTTTTTTATTTCCATATAATTTATTTTTAAATCTGGGGATGAAAAATTTGTCTATACCAGATGTGGTATTTTGGAAATATTCAAAAAGCTCTGACTGGTGAAAGAAGCGCTCGGTAATTTATTTGATTTGACTCGTCCCTAATGATACCATTATTCCTCTCTTTTTTTTGTAAAAATGGCATATCATGGAAAATTGGAAATAGCTTAACCAGTCGCCATTTTTTCGGGGGATGATTATAACAAAAGGAATAGATAATCCTGGGATAGCATTGAAAAAGGTGCTAAGTTGACTAAAAAGGCCACGCAAAAATTAAGAAAGATATAACGAATGAAAGGTATTGAAAAATGAACTGTCAATATCCCTTGCTATTTAGGATATGATAGTGGTGGCTTTTATTTTTCAAACACCTCAAATAAAAAGGGGGCTTCATGTCGCTATTTGATCGCATATTTGGACGTGAAGAGAAAGTAAAGTCCAAGCCCAAAGGCGGAGGCTTGGGTGCGTTTGGCCGAAAAGATACCTACAAAATCGGTGACAAAATTGACAACAAGTATCTGGTGGAGGCAATTTTTGGAGGTGAAGGTAAGTCAGGGATGGGCATCGTTTACAAGGTCATACACGAGAAGGAACCACTGCCCCTGGCGCTAAAAACATTCCAAGGTGACTATTCGGCGGAGGCGACGGAAGCGCTTCGCCAGGAAGTGAATGTATGGGCATCCTTGGAATACCACCCGAATATTGTGAAAGTCCGGTTTACCGGTGAACTTGATTTTCGTCTGTTTGTAGGTTCGGAGTTTATTGTCGGACCACGAACCGATTTTGCGTCGCTGCGCGATGCCATTTCATTCCAGCATATCAGCATCGGGATCGCGGTTTCCTGGGCGAAGCAGTTTTGTGATGCAATGGAGTTTGCCTTGAAGTCGGGCCTGCAGTCTCACCGTGATATCAAGCCAGAGAACCTGCTGATCGATCAAAATGGGGTTTTGAAGGTCACCGATTTTGGAATGGCATCAATGGTCGGGGAAGAAGGCCACCGCGGCGGAACATTGCCTTATATGGCCCCTGAACAGTTCAGCCTGGACCAACCAATCGATCATCGCGTAGATATATATGCCTTCGGAGTCATCCTGTATGAATTGGTTTCTTGTGGTAAATACCCATACATAATACCACCTGGGGCACGGGATCTATTCAGGACATACTCCGAGTTACATCGGAACGCAGAAGTAAAAATTCAGCAGACGCCGCTGAACCATATAGTGAAAAAATGTATGCAAAAGAATCCCGCGAAAAGGTATCAAACCTTTGATGCATTTCGTTCGGACATCCTAAAAGTCGTTAAAAATCATAACTTAGCGTTGATGCCTGTGCCACGGACATCGTCAGATGAGGCTTATCGGGGTCGTTACGCAAGAGCCATGGTGTGCAGGGAAAATGGGAAGTTCAAGGAAAGCACAGCATTGCTACGGGAGCTTCAGAAAGAAGATCCGACTGATCCCGGTATTTACAATGAATTAGGGCTTATTTATTACCAGAGTGAGAATTGGGATCAGGCGATAAAGCACCTCGAGAAAGCTGTGTCGATATATGAGGATTATTCAGTCGCTTGGAACAACTTGGGGCTGGCGTACAAAAAGGTCGACGAGTACAAGCGCGCCTGGAATGCGTTTACAAGAGCAACCGAGGCCGACCCTCTGAATTCAGGGGCGTATCTGAATCTGATAGGCGCTTATTTCGAGACGGGCAATCACTCGGAGGCAGTTGAGGCCGCTGTTCGGGCGCTGGAACTGTTTCCTGAAAAAATGACCCTGGTATTGAAATGCGAGGCCATGGCTGAGGAACTGCTTCGTGAACAAAAGTTGGTGTTGGCGGCGAAGGTTTTTAACTCCCTGGTGAAGATTGGGGAGCCTAAAGCGGGTCGGTTTCAGAACTTGGCTGTGGCTCTTATCGCAACGGATCAGGCAGATGACGCAATCGGTCCGCTTACCACGCTTCTCAAATTGGAAAAGAATAATGCCTTCGCCATAGAAAACCTGATACGTCTGCATGTTTCTCGGGGGGATGTTAAAAGCGCCCTGAAATTCTGTGACATAGGAATGAAACATAACAATACAGGCTTCAAGAGTTCAACTATGAAGGCCCAGCTTCTGTGCCAGATCGGACAGATTCAAGAAGGGATTGGCTTGCTGGATTCGCTTATAAGGACCTTTCCGCGGGAAGACAGTTTGTATTTTGTGAAAGCGACCGAGTTGGCGAAGGCAGGCCAAAGAACGAAGGCACTGCTGTCCGCTAAAAAAAGCCTGGAACTGGGCAGGCAGAAGCCTGGGATTGACCCCGAAAATTTACGGATGTGTGAGCAGTTGATCAGACAACTTCAGGGGTAGTAATTCTCTCAACAGTGGTCCTTTTACGCTCCAAATTAGTGGGAATCAGGCGTTTTTTTATAGCAAGTTAGCACAAAATATAGGCACACGTGAGGGCGTGCCTTATGTCTATAATCGTTCAGAATGAGTCCGTATTATGGAGCGGTTACTGGTATTTTAAAGACTCAGTCCAGATAAAATTTGGACACCCCAACATATGGTATATAGGACTTTTCCCGTTTTGAGTTTTTTATTCAACTATATGACCCACCACCGGTGTCACTACCGAATTGTCCACATTATTTTTTATAATATATAGATCACATTCTATCAGATTTTGAAAAATAGTTGATAAAAATTAGAATCTTGAGTATAAATTTCATTTTGTAATGCGTGCCAACCATAACCAGAATATAAACGCAGGGCAACAAAATGCAGCTTCCTTACAGTTTGGGAATAAGTAATTTTATAATTCTAAATAGTAAACCTAAGCTATGACTCAATATAATTTTAAAAACGACTACTGTGAAGGGGCTCACCCAAGAATCTTAGAAGCCCTTGGTAAAACAAATTTTATGCAGGAAGAAGGATACGGCCAGGATAATTATTGCATTGAAGCTATAGAAATTATTCGTCAAAGAATTAAAAATCCTAATGCAGATATACATTTTGTGTCTGGCGGGACACAAGCAAATTTAATCGTTATCGCATCAATTTTGAAACCCTATGAATCTGTAATTGCCACTACCAATGGACATATAGCAGTTCACGAAGCGGGTGCTATAGAAGCAACTGGTCATAAAGTAAACATTATTGAGACAAGAAATGGGAAATTAAACCCTCAAAATATAGAATCAGTCATTAATTTGCACGAAGATGAACATATGGTAAAACCAAAATTAGTTTTTATTTCAAATTCAACAGAAACCGGCAATATTTATCGTAAAAAAGAATTAAAAGAATTATCCTCTTTTTGCAAACAGAATAATCTATTTTTATATCTTGATGGGGCTCGCCTTGGTTCCGCTTTAACATCGGAACAAAATGACCTTACTCTACCTGAATTATCAAAATATCTTGATATTTTTTACATTGGCGGAACAAAAAATGGTGCACTGCTTGGAGAAGCAATAGTCATAAATAATAAACAGCTGAAAGAAAATTTTAGATTCCATTTGAAACAAAAAGGAGCGCTGCTTGCTAAAGGGAGAATACTGGGAATTCAATTTTTAGAGCTTTTTAAGGATGATTTATTTTTTGAATTGGGGAGACATGCAAATTCAATGGCTGCAAAAATATCTAAAAGAATTGAAAAATTTAATTATGAATTTTTAACAGAACCTGTTTCAAACCAGATTTTCCCTATTTTACCAGACAAATTAATCGAAAAATTAAGCAAAAAATATAAATTTTATGTCTGGAATAAAATTAGTGATCATAATTCAGCAATCAGAATAGTCACTTCCTGGGCGACTAAAGAAGAGATTGTAGATGCATTTATATCAGATATCAAATAAGGCGTTTGACAAAATCAAATCTGACAAACAGTGGGTTATTATTAATCAATTTACAAATCCTATTATATCTGGAATTCTATTGATCATGGCCTTTGATTCTTCAGCATGGACTCCCAGACATATAAAATTACGCCCACCCAGATGCATCCAAAAGTGATCAGGTTGTGATGGGTGAATGCTTCCTTATAGACAAACACACCCAGTATAAAAGCAATGGAAGGGGCCAGATATTGCAAAATTCCAATGGTGGACAAGTTAAGTCTTTTCACAGCTGCTGCAAACCACAGCAATGGAAGGCTGGTGACCACACCTGCCCCTATCATCCAAAGGGTTAATTCCAAATCTTTTATAAAGTAGCTGCCAACAAAAAAATGATTATGGAAATCTTTGCAAGATTGCCGAATCATGATTATATTCAACGAAAATAAGCACAAAACATTTAAGCCTTAACTTTTGAAAGGACCGGATTATGACAGATAAAGCGACCCAGTTAATTAAAAATATCCCTTTTTCCACACCTGTAGATATTGTTAATCTTGTTGATTATGAAGAAGGAAGGGTTGTCAGTAGAACCCTTTCGAGCAAATCCCACGTCAACATCACCCTGTTTGCTTTTGATCAGGATGAAGAAATCAGTGCCCACACTTCCCCGGGCGATGCAATGATTCAGGTTCTGGATGGTGAAGCCCTTATTAACATTGACGGAAAGAAAATAAAAGCAACCAGAGGACAGGTAGTAGTCATGCCAGCAAATGTGCCCCATTCCGTAACGGCCCGCTCTCAGTTAAAAATGCTTTTAACTGTAGTGAAACAACCCATTGGAATCACTGGTATGTAAAAAATTATTTCTTAGATATCTTTTTCCACCGGTATCTAAAGGTGTGGTGATTCATATTTAATAATCTTGCGGCTTTACTTTCATTGCCTTTTGAGAGTGCCAGGGCTTGTTCCATAAATTTTTTTTCCGTACTTTCAAGCAATTTGGCAAGGTTAATCCCTTTAGGACTAAGACCCTGATCTTGCTTAGGTGGAGACTTGCTTTTATCACCCAGCGAACTTGATGAGCCCTTTAACCCGTCCAGTTCAACCCTGTCGGTTTTTGCAATGAGTACCGCCCGTTCGATCATATTTTTTAGTTCCCTGGCATTGCCGATAAACTCATATGATAAGAGATGTACTTCAGCCTCTCTTGAAAATCCTGTTAATGTTTTTGAAAACTTCTGATTAAATTCATACAGAAAGTGTTTGGCAAGGGGCATGATATCCTCTTTTCTCTCATTTAAGGATGGGATTTCAGCCTTGACCACACACAGCCTGAAATATAAGTCTTTTCTGAATTTTTCCTTTTTAACAAGCTCTTCAATCTTTTTATTGGTTGCAGAAACAACCCGGGTCTGAACATGATATTTTTTTGTTCCGCCAACCTTATAAAATTCACCACTCTCTAAAAAACGCAAAAGCTTTGCCTGACCTGCCAGGCTCAAATCCGCAACTTCATCAAAAAAAAGCGTACCGCCATCGGCCTCTTCTATAAAACCTTTCTTTCCCTGTTTATTTGCACCGGTAAATGCACCGGCTTCATACCCGAACAGCTCGGATTCAATCAGATCTTCTGGAAATGCCGAACAATTGACGGGAATAAATGGTCCTTGAAAAACAGGGCTTCTGGCATGAATAGCCTTTGCAATAAGCTCTTTTCCTGTGCCGGTCTCTCCTAGAATCATAATCGGCGTATCAGAACTTTTTGCTACTAAATTAACGAAATCCATTACATTTTCAATATTTTTGCTTTCTCCGATAAAACAAGGTTCGTTTTCCTGAAGAAACTTTTCCTGTAAAATCTTTACCTCTTTAATAAGTACAATTGATGAAATCGCTTTTTTAATGGTAAGCTCCAGGATATCCGGATTAATGGGTTTTAAAATAAAATCAAATGCGCCTATTTTCATAGATTGGATCACCATGTTGATATCTTCATAGGCAGTGATCATAATGACGGGTATATCATTGGTTTTTTCTTTTACGATTCCAAGAGCCTCTATACCGCTCATCATGGGAAGGCCAATATCCATTAAAACCAGATCAGGAGTTCTATTCTCGATAGAAGCTAAAAATGATTCCGCATTTTCAAAAAGGATTACATCAAATTCATTGGAAAGTGTTATATCAAGCGCATCCCTGATGATCTCTTCATCGTCGACAATGGCAATGGAATACTTGATCATAATAACCTGATTACACCTCTTTACTTTTCAAAGGCAGCTCAATGATGAACTTGGCCCCTCCGTTTTCCGGTGTATGACACTTTAACGATCCTCCGTGGTCTAAAATAATACGATGACAAATACTTAATCCAATACCGGAACTATTGAATTTGGTCGTGTAAAAAGGATCGAATATTTTTGTTTGTCTTGCTAATGGAATACCAGGACCCGTGTCCCTGACACTGATAACAATATGATTGTCATTTTTAAACGTTTTCAGAATAATTAATTTTTCACCCTGAAATTCCTTCATAGCTTCGGCTGCATTGGTTATCAAGTTTAATATAACCTGCTCTATTAAATGAGGCTCTGCAAAGCATTTCGAAATATTCGGATTTAGATATTTTTCAAACTGAATCCCACTTTTCCTTAATGTAACCGATGTCAGCTTTGTTACTTCATCAATATAATCATTCAAATTGGTCATAATAAATTGGGGCTGGCTCGGTTTTGAAAAATCCATTACCCGCTTAATAATCGATTCAATCTTATATGAGGCAAGTTCTATTTTATCAATAATTGATACGACTTTAGTAATATCTCCCATTTGATTATAGATTTTTTTTAAGGCCTTTAAGTAAATGTATATTCCGGATAAGGGATTCCGTATTTCATGGGCAATACCAGCGGTTACCCTCCCAAGGGAGGTCATTTTATCCTGTATTCTTAAAAAATTCTCCACTTCTTTTGAATCTGTGATATCCATGATATTGGTTAATATCGATTCAACCCCCAGGTAATCTATTTTGGTCGCACTGAGAAGTGCCCACCGGATTTCCTGGTCTGCCTTATCTTTCCCAAAAGGGCAATATCTGAAATCAGTCTCAATATGCCTGATTTTATTAGACAGCAATTGGGTATATAATTGTTTTATCCGGGCTCGATCTTCCAAATACACATCTAAAAACTCAGGAGGTTCAAACACCTTACTCATTAAACCATGAATTTTTCTAATACCTGGAGTCTCATATACAATCTGATGGTTTTGTATGATAGAAATACTATTTAATGAGTTCTCTATCAAGGTTTTAAATCGAATCCTGCTTTGTTCAAGGTCTTGTTCTGTAAATTTTCTTCTCTCTTCCAGATCAAGACGATACAAACCAAAAGCTATGTCATCTGAAATTTCTTTTACAATATTCTTTTCATTGTTATCCGAAGCAAGCTCTTTGGGTATGGACACAACCATAAAACCATAGTTTTTATTTTCATATTCCAATCGAACGGCCAGAGCGCTTCTATTGGAATAATTTTTTGAGAGAACACACTGGGTACATTCCTTTACAGGATCGTTGACCACAAAAACTTTTTCTGAAAAGAGTGTCTGCTCAACGCACCGGGCAAATAGTTGTTTTTTAATATTCTTTTTAATGTTTTCAAACGGGGATTCGATCCCGGAATCTGCAATCAAATTGATGATTTTATCATTTCCGAACAACCCGATCCAGGCATTATAGTATCCTCTTTTTTCAACCAGGATATCACAAATACCTTTAATTAATTTTTCCCGATTATTTTCAGTGATCAATAACCTTCCAACATCTCTGATGGTCATCAGAACAAGATTAAGATGATCAATTTTTTTAATTTTTAAACCTTTCTCCACGAGAAATCCCTGTCGGTTAAAAAACATTAAATTATTTCTCACTTGATTATTTGTTTTTTATCCTAATGACAAGAAAAAACCAAAAATTATTTTCTGCGTATTGATATTTTTTCGAGGATTAACCCGATTTTATAAGATTAATTGAGTCCATCGCAGTAATTGGAAAAATGGGCGGTTTTCGATCGGGCACTAACTATAGAAATGCTATCGGCACATTTAATGCCGGGATTTGAATGCAATGGGTTAAGAAGTTTTCCCAGTAAGATACTTGCACCAAAGAATAAGAGCAATCCGATTCCATTCAGCCAAGGCATATACTGGCTGTCACTGCCGGCAATAAGCAGGCCTGCAATCCAGGCTGTTCCGGTAAGCCCGATAAAACTTTTTTCATATATTGTTTTTTTGGATAGTTGCATTTTTTATACTCCCTGTTTTATATATTCCACTACTTGTTGAAAAAACTAAACACAATGCTCAAAAAAAATCTATCTGTATTCCCGACAGCTCCAGATGACCTTACCGATAATTCTTACTTTTTCCATCTCTTCTTTCAAAAGATAGATGGGTTCATAGTCTCTGTTATCGCTGCAAAGTACCAGTTTATTGGGATGTTTTTCCAACCTTTTTATCAAAATCGTATCTTCCACGCCCACCGCATATATGGCCCCGGCAAGTATATTGTTTTGAGATTGATCAATCAAAACGGTATCGCCCTCTTTAATCATCGGCTCCATACTCTGTCCGAAAACTTCCATGGCAACCATGCTGTTGGCAGATCCCTTCCCTGACAGCCACTTTGTTGGAAAAGAGAGGTAATCCGTTATATTTTCTTCACAGTCAAAAGACCCGGTGCCTGCAGACAGCCGTGCTGCCACTTTTGGGATATATTTAAATTCGATGTCATTGGCTGATTGGGTATGAATAAAAACGTTTCCAATACCGGTTTCAATCCATTGGGGATTAAAACCAAATTTCCGATATAGCTTGACAATCCATTTGTCCGGGATCTTATTGTTGTTTCTTGCATGAGTTATTCCGGATCGGTTAATTTCAAGCTCCTTTGCAAGCTCTGACTGGGAACTGATACCCGTCGCATCAAGGATTCTCCTCATTAATACATCTATTTTATTCTCAGTCATACGAGCCTTTCAATTATCCATTCAGTTTAACTTGTTTTCTTTTTTCCATAGATGATGAAAAATTGCAACACTTTTTTTTATTTTTTCACAATTTATTTTTTCACAATTTATTTTTGAAAGGATATTTTACAGAAAATATTGGGAAGGTAGGGACCTGAAGGATCTTTAAGGTTGGATGGCTATAAATTCATTGTCAACAAAATTGCCCCTGTACCAGCGATGGGGTTTGCCTGGAATTCCAACTTCATTCCATCTAAAAAACAATCGTTTATATAGGCACAGCTCAAACCAAGCTCAAACTCATTTTTTTCATAATGGTAAACTGCATTAACATAAGTGTGCAGCCAATAGGATTCCAGTTTTATTGCATTCATTTTCAGGATAGCATCATCATCATAACCAATATTTAAAGATAAATTAAATTCAAAATCATTGAGATTCATCTTGTTAGGATTCATTTGGTCTGTATCCACTTTACTTTTCAGTAAGAACTTTGAATCAGAATCATTATTTGAAAAATCATCAACATTAAAAAATCTTAAAAAATAATGGGTCATCTGTTTTAGTTTTCTACCAAGTTTAAATGGATAGTCATCTTCATCAAATTCCTTAAAATCCGCTTCAGATGGCTCTGAAGATTCAAACCCATATAAATGCTTGTCAGATTGAAAGAGGTATCCGCTGCCGATTGAGAGGCCATTATAAGAAATTGACATTCGTTCAGAATTAACATTGGCCGCAACAAATAAAATATTGGCCGAAATGACTAAATCCTGACCAGCTATATTTTCAGAATCCTGCGCAAAAGACATCGAAGTGAGCGTGATGATAAAAAACAGGGAGAAAAAAATGAGTCTTTGAGTATATTTGATTGGGTTAATTATTTTTTTCATGGTCTTTGCCTCCATTGTCGTACACTCTATCTCTATTTTTATTTTTAAATATATTTTTTTAAATTTATCTTTTTAAATCTATAAATAGCAAGAACCATGCAAAGAATTCATTTTTTTAAATAAAGAATCAGAATGCCCTTCCCGCAAGGGTTTTCTCGTGGAACAAACGATCTTCAACCCAGATGTTATTTATAAGCATGGGGATATTTCACCAACCAACATGATATTTCACTGGCAGATTGGATTTTATTTAAATTTTTGAATTATTGCCAACCAAAACTATTTGATTTAAAGTAAGAATACCATGCAAAACAAACAATTTTTCATACTGTGTCTGAATGTCGGACCATTCGAGGTCAATACCTATATCATAGCCTGTCCTGAAACATTAGAAGGCATCATTATTGATCCGGGTGGCGAAGACGAAAGAATTATTCAAGCCATTGATGAAAAAAAAATTAACCCAAAATATATTATCAACACACATGGACACCGTGATCACGTATTCTCGAATGTCTCTCTATCCAGTCATTACAACATTCCCATCTGTATGCATATTGACGATAAATTATTTTTTCAGGAATTATCCTCATTGCAGGATTCAGGAACCAGAGCTGCCTATACCATTGACATAGACCTTCACCACAATGATATTCTTCAAGTTGGCACTCTTAAAATAAAAGTTATTCATACCCCGGGGCATACACCCGGATCTGTCTGTCTATATATAAACAATAGTCTTTTTTCCGGGGACACCCTTTTTGTGGGGAATGCAGGCCGGACAGACCTGCCTGGTGGTAATCTTGATACCCTGATCCACTCCATTGAAAAGAGAATTATTCCTCTGTCACCGGATACCATACTTTATCCCGGGCATGATTATGGTGACACACCTGTTTCAACCATTGGACGTGAAATAAAGGAAAACATCTATATTACGGATTTCATATCAACATCGAGCTGATCATAATCTTTTTATTTATTTTTATTTTTCTTATTTCTTTTCATATCAATGTACCAGTCCTCTTTGCCATAAAGCCGGTCTGAACATTCAGGACACATGCCATGGCTGAATTTTGCAGCAGAATGAGTTTCAATATACGATTCTATCAGGTTCCAATACCCTTTATCATCCCTGATTTTTTTGCAATGTGAACAAATCGGAAGAAGGCCGCTTAACGTATTGATCTGAATCAGGGCTTTTTTAAGATCCCTGACAAGTATCTGTCTTTCCCGCCTGATTAATACCATGTCGGTAATATCACGTACTATATGTACCGCATTGACCATTTCTCCATTGTCATCGAATATGGGATCAACAGTTATCAGCATCCAGCATCCGTCCTCAATTTCAACTTCAGCGCTTTCCCTTTTTTTTGTTTTCAGCATTTTAGGCATAGGGCATTCATCTATAAACGTATCCGTACCATGAAGCAGTTGGCAGCATTTCATCCCAATGGACTTTTGTACTCTTATCTGAAAATATTTTTCCACTGTACGGTTAGATCTGAGGATTATTGAATCAAGATCGATCATTGCAATCCAATCGTCAATAGCATCAACTGTTCTTTCCCAATCCTTTCTATTGACCCGTCTGATCTTTTCTTCTAATTGATTCCTTTGAGTTTGCATTGTACGGCTTTTAGCTGCTTTGTCCAATTCACTTGCAGGTTTATGGACCTTTCTTCCAAGATTTTGATGTGTTTTTATTGTTTTTTTATCAAGGCCCATTTTACCCTCCAAAGAAGAAAAGGGTTGATCAAACAGATATCCTGAATATTAAATTATGCAAAAAACATTCCATGCCCTGGATTATAAATAAACAGTTGCCTGCACTTTTTTATTTATCCTAATAAAATTCAATTCATACCCTTTTTATGTCAACTCGTCTCAAAGGGTTTGTCTGTTTTCTCTTTTCCTATTTATAATCTTTTTCAAAGACAGGCTTTTAAAAACAATTTAATCCGGGGGAAATATGAAATTAATAGAGCTTCAATCCGTCAACAAAAAATATAAACTTGGCCAGACAGAGCTTTGTGCCTTGAAAGATATCAACTTAAGTTTTGATAAAGGTGAATTTACTGCTGTCTGGGGACCGTCCGGATCAGGAAAAACAACTTTGCTGAACTTGATCGGAACCATTGATGAACCCAGTTCCGGGACAATTCTTCTTAACGGTGAAGATGTATCTAAAATGTCAGACAATCAAAAATCAGATTACCGTAACAATCGGATCGGATTTATTTTTCAAAACTTCAATCTGATTCCCGTCCTCAGCGCTGTTGAAAATGTCATGCTGCCCCTGCAGATCAGGAATGTTAAAACAGGCGTTGCCAGAAAAAAAGCGATGGACCGGTTAAAAGAAGTCGGGCTTGAGCATCTGGCCAACAACAGGCCTGATAAAATGTCAGGCGGGCAAAGACAGCGGGTTGCCATTGCAAGAGCTCTGGTTACTGACCCTGATGTAGTCATAGCAGATGAACCCACAGCAAATCTTGACCTTGTCACCTCAATTAACATTATCGAAATCATGCAAAAACTGAACAAAAAAGATCAGGCCACCTTTTTGTTTTCCACCCATGACCAAAGACTGCTGGACCGGATGAACAGGCTTATACAACTTGAAGACGGCCGTATGGTTTAATTGAGACAATCAAAGGAGAATAAAAAATGAATCAATTTATACAATGGATTAAAATCGCATTCAGAAATATTATTAAAAGCAGACAAAGAACCATAGTCACCTTGATGGCAATAGGATTTGGATTTGCAGCCATTGCCCTTTTCCAGGGATATATACACAGTATCTATGAAGGTCTGAGAGGATCGGCTATCCACGGGTCCGGGATCGGGCATCTGACCATTTATGCAAAAGGGTGGGAAGCCCATGGAAAATCTGATCCCGAAGCTTATATGATCCCGGGTAAAGATATTGAAAAAATCACACGGCTTGCTCTTAAAAACGACCATGTTATCCTGGCAAGTCCAAGGCTTTCCATATCAGGCCTTGTGTCTAACGGCAAGAACTCTACGATCTTTATTGCAACAGGTGTTATGCCCGAACATGAAAGAGCCGTTAAAGGTAGGTTTTACGAGTTTCAACCTATCACGGGAAACCCGTTAAATGCAAAAAACGAGTTTGGTGTTGAAATGGCAAGTGCTCTTGCCGAACATCTTGAACTTGCACCAGGAGGTGACGGGGTGGTCATGGGCACAAGCCTTGAGGGTCAGATGAATGCTCTGGATATCAATATTGCCGGAACCTATAATACCGGTGTTGCAGATACAAACGATAAATTTATAAAAGTGCCATTCTCCTTTGCCCAGTCTTTTTATGACACCCAAAAGGCTGATAGTATCGTTATTCTGCTGGACCATTGGAATCATACCAATCTTGTGAAACAGCAATTGACAGACATGCTTGCTTCATCCGGTATTGAAATTGAAATCAAAACCTGGAAGCAATTATCCGTGTTTTATAAAAACGTCCGGAATATGATGGATATGATCTTTTTATTCATCTTTATCATTGTATTTATCATTGTCATCATGAGTACCACCAATACCATGGGCATGGCGGTTATAGAACGGACAAGGGAAATCGGCACCCTTCGAGCACTTGGATTAAAAAGAAGAGGAGTCAGCTTTCTATTTGCCGCCGAAGGAGGGCTTTTAGGGTTAACGGGGTGTCTTTTCGGACTTGGCATTCATACCCTGGTCTGGGCAGCGATCAACTATGCACAACCCTCTTACATACCACCGGGTAACTCCACACCGGTTTCACTGAATGTGGACTTTTTGCCAATAAGTATCGCCCAATTGATCATTTTTATGACCCTTTTAGCCCTGATCAGTGCCATTGTTCCGGCAAGGCGTGCTGCCAGGCAGAATGTTGTCAATTCACTCACCCATGTCTAAACAAAGGAGAAAACCAATGAAATATATTAAATTGTTTATATATATTCTGCTTATCAGCATACCAGGCCAAATGGTGCCGGCAAACACTATACCTATTGACGCAGCAGATATGAAAAAGGCCACAGCCCTGCTGCAGGAAACCGATCATTCC
>NZ_JAIOSW010000295.1 GCF_021107415.1 Desulfobacula sp. | reverse complement strand
TTTGTCTTTTGAAATCTAAACTTGGAAAAGCGTTTGTAACAGCCTATTACCGGTATTCACCACCAGTGGCAGATGTCATTGCCAGGCATGGCGTGTTAAGAGCTGTTGTCAGGATAGGATTGATGCCTCTCATTATGTTCGGGTATGTTGTCATCCATACATCACCTTTTGAGCAAAGTGTAATTTTTCTTTTGATAATCAGTATGACGGCAATGGCAGTCATCCGTACCTCAAGGAGACATAAGCATTTACGTTTGGGTAACACGAAAAACTTCTTTGATAGATGTAATCCCCTTTAAGACCTTTTGTACACCATCCTGGCGAAGTGTTATCATTCCCATTTTCTGGGCAGCTTTTTTGAGGATATTTCCATCAGTTGTTTTGCTCACCAGGCTTTTTAATTCATCATTCAAAACCATGATTTCAAAAATGGCCTCCCTGCCGGAATAACCGGTATTAAAACAATTTGAACATCCTTTTGATTTGAATATTTTTTTCCCATTCAATTGTTTATTGAGTATCCCAAGGTTTACAATGTCATCAAGATTGAGAGACACTTGTTGTTTGCAATTATTACACAGTTTTCTTACAAGTCTTTGTGCAATAATTGTGTTGACTGACGAGGAAATGAGATAAGACTCTATTCCAAGGTCTGCAAGTCTTATGATGGCTCCTGCTGCATCATTGGTATGCAGTGTGGAAAAAACAAGGTGACCGGTAAGGGCGGACTGGATAACAATCTGGGCTGTTTCAAGATCCCGGATTTCTCCCACAAGAATAATATCCGGGTCCTGTCTCACAATCGAGCGCAATCCTTTTGCAAAGGTTACACCTGCTTTGGGGTTCACCTGGATCTGTCCTATGCCCTGTATATTGTATTCCACAGGATCTTCAATTGTTATGATATTTTTATCAGGAATGTTGATTTCCGACAATCCGGCATAAAGTGTTGTTGTTTTACCGCATCCTGTTGGGCCGGTTACCAATACAACCCCGCTGTTCTGCCTGATGATTCTGTTCAAAATTGAATTGTTCTTTTTTGACAGGCCCAGTTGTGAAAGTTTAAGAAAATACCCGGATTTATTAAGAAGACGCATGACAACACGTTCTCCATAATTGGTCGGGACCGTTGAAATACGGATATCTATCTCATATTCTCCCAATCTGACCTGGGCTCTGCCATCCTGGGGCGCTCTTTTTTCAGCAATATCCATTTGTGCCATAACTTTTATTCTGGAGATTATGGAAGCCTGGGCAATTTTGGGCGGTTGCAGTATATTATATAAAATACCGTCAATCCGGTATCGAATATTGATAATATCTCTAAACGGTTCAAAATGAATATCACTGGCTCCGGCCTTAACAGCCTGTGAAATCATATGGTTTACAAGTCTTATAACAGGGGCATCATTGGTAACATCCAAGAGATCTGCAATGAGTTCCATTTCCTGCAGGAACACAGATTCATTATCTTCTATTTCATCAACAATTTTTTGTGTGTTTTCATCACGCTTCTCATATAAAGTGTTAATCGAGGATAAAATCAGGTTTTTGGGTCCAAGAACAAGTTGATATTTTTTTATATCCACTAATCTGGCCAGATCATGTATATGGCTTAATCTGGATGGATCATTTATAACAATGAGACTTTTTTTTCTCTTGATAATGGGTACAACATAAAATAATTTTAAAAAATTTTTGGATACGCGATCAATCCAATCATTTTTTGCATCCTCAGTGACAAGGGTTTCAATAAATGGAATCGAGTATAAGATACTTAATGCTTCAAGGATATCTTTTTCAGAGATAATTCTGGTTTTCAAGACAGCTTCTATAAGATTTGTTTTGTTTTTTTTATAAGCAGTGATGATTTTTTTAACACTCTCATCCGAGAGCTTTATGCGTTTTTTTAATATATTTATAAACTCGGCAATCATAACTTTGGCATAATTTTTGGCATGGTTTCAGGCATATCTTGAGGTTCAATAAGAATGGGCTGTATGGGATTGGTTTGAATTTTTTGATGATACAGGTTGATAGCCCCTTTTTGGATCAATTCGATTTCAGACTTTTTCTTTTCATATATCTTTGTTGCCTCAAGGGGATTTTGGACTACTTTGGGCGTTAAAAAGACATATAAATTTGTTTTATCTTCTCCTTTTGATACATTTTTAAATCCATAGCCTAAGAAAGGAATATCTCCAAGACAGGGCACTTTGGTTTGAGTTTGTGTTAAGCTTTCATCAATAAGTCCGCCAATGACAACCGTATTGGTATCCTCAACAATGATGCTTGTTTCTATTTTGCGTTTCAGGGTTGTGGGTCTGTCCGGGCTGGATTGATTGGCACTGTCTAATTTGGTTAGTTCCTGAAAAATATTCAATCGAACAAGTCTTCCTTTGCTTATCTGGGGCGTGATTTTAAGAGTGATCCCGACATCTTTATATTCAAAAGAATTATAGGTTTCCACACCGGATTCAGCTGCAGACCTTGTTTGAAACGGTACATTTTTACCAACCGTGATGATTGCTTCTTCATTCTCTGTGGTCAGCACCTGTGGTGTTGCTAAAATATGAACGTCTTTATCACTTTGAAATGCCTGGACCACTGCATGGATAGAAGGAAATGTTAACCCTCCGATACTGATGTTTTTTCCCAGCACACCAATGGAAAAACCCTTTGGAAGACTTGCATCGGATGAGATGGCATTAAGATTGGAATATCCGGAATCTCCTGTGCCACCAAATCCGCCGAAAACCGCGCCTGTGTCATTATTATATCCTCCGGCTGCCCGCCATTCAGTACCAATGTTCAACCCGCGGGTAACATTGACCTCCATGATTAAGCATTCAATATAGACCATTGCTCTGGGGATATCGAGTTTTGCTATGACCTCTTCAAGAACGGGATAATCTTCCTTGTCAGCTAAAATGACAAGGCTGTTTGTTGATTTGTCTGCTGTAATTTTAATATTTTGAGACAAAAGAGGTGTTTTCTGCTGTCCATTTTTATTTATGTTTCCTCTGGTATGGATGTCTTGAAGCACTTTGGCAAGTTTTTCTGCTGATGCATGCTCAAGATAATATACCCGGATTTTTTCTTCACCTTTGGGGACTTGTTTGTCAAGAATGTTTATCAGGTTTTCAACTCTTTTTGTCTCAACCTTACTGGCAAGCAATATCACAGAATTTGTTCTTTCATCTGCAACAAATTTAACAATAAGATCTTGGTCTGCTTTATTTTTTTTTTCCTTAATTCTAGCTGCAAATATCATGGACAGGCTTTGTGTAAGTTTTTTAGCATCAGCATACTTGATGGGTATGATGGATATTTTTTTTCCAATGCTTTGAATATCAATGGTGTCAATAATCTTTAAAAGCCTTTTAATGCTTGAGAGTGTAGCTGTAACAATCAGCATATTGGTATCTCTATAGGAAATAATAACACTTCCCTTTGGAATAAGCGGCATTAAAAGATTTTTTAATTCATCGGCATTGGCATATTCAAGGGGTACAATTCTGGTTACAATCTGATCCCGGGGCAATTCAGAATCTGTTACAAGTCTTGTATTAATATTGTCTGTTTTTGCATTGGGGGCAGGGATGATTTTAATCACTTTTCCTGACTGAACTGTTGCAAATCCATGAATATCAAGTACAGACTCAAATACTTTGTAGGCATCATTAATAGATAGCTTTTTAGGAGATATAATCGTAACATTTCCTTTAATCCGATTATCCACAATAAAATTTTTTCCTGTCAGGTTGCTCATGAATTTGATGAATACCCTGATATCAACATTATTAAAATCAATGGAGACAAAGTCGGGTTTTATTTTTGACGGATTAGATGTTGTTTTTGCAGCACATATGGAGACAGAAAAACATATAACAATCCCTAAAAAAAATGTTTTTAAGATTGTCAGCAATAGTTTTCTGTTATGTAACATTATGATGGGTCTCCTTTAATTTGCTTTTTCATCAGGTTTGATATGGTATGCAATCTCCTGGTTTTTTCCATTCCTGAATATCGACACCTTTACTTTGGAGGAATTCCCAAAATTTTGATAGATTTTAACGGCATCCTCCAATGACAGTGTCGGTCTTCCATTGACTTGCCTGATGATATCTCCATTTTGCAGGCCCAATGTATGGAAAAGTGAATCCGGCTTAATACTGTAAAGTAAAAGACCGTCAGATTTGCCTTTGGTAATCATGGGTTTGATTCTTGCCTGCCTTTTTAAATCATCAATATTTTTTAAAGATGAATTAATTAAAGATTTATTCACAGCAATTTCTTTAGCCTTTAAAGTGGTGTTTTTTTGAAAAACAGATGTGTCAGGCATTTGTTTTATATCCATCTCAAGGATGTAATCCTTATGATGATATGTAAGAATAACCTTATCCCTTAAAATTTTTTTTATGGCAGCCCCCTGAAGTTCATCTCCAATTTGATATAAGGCTTGTAATTTATTTTTATTATCTTCAATAACAGCGCAGGTATTATTAGTACCGGTTACAGTACCCCATAGAGTTAAATCAAGGTCTGTCAATTTGAGATCTTTAAAATTATTCATTAAAGGTTTTTGATATTCGAGGTCTTTTTTTTCAACCAGTACTTTGAAAAGATTGCGGTCTTTTATTTTTTTATATTGATTATTAAAAGAATTTTTCTTTGAGTTTTGGGTTTTTTCGATGGGCTGCACTTTTTTTGGCGGTGGCATATCAACTTCAAAGAAACCCTTACCAATATGCTTGTAAAAGATCTGAACACAAAAATAGGCAATGGAAATTAATAAAAGAGTATTTATGAATAAAAATAATGGTTTCATAAAGCTCCTTTTTGCAGTTGAATTGTAAATTTAAAAAGTACTTGATCAGTTTTTTTATCGGCTGATGCACTATTTATCGAGATTTGTTTAAACAGGTCTGCTTTTTCAATAAAGCTTTTTATTCTATCAACGTTTTTAAAATTGTCAGTTGTTCCTGAAATCACCAGGGTTGTCCGGTTTAAAAGGAACCTGGATATCTCCATATCAATTGTCCTGGGTATGCTATCAGACAATGCAGCCATGACCCGGGCTGCTTTATGGTTTGATTTTATGAATGACGCCTCGTTTTTTTTTGCTGAATTTGATTCTTTAATTGCTTTTTTTACAAGGGATTGCATCTGGAGAAAAGGGTGTTTGATATTTTTTTCTTCAGGAAAACTTGTTTTATAAATTGAATGGACTATAGCTTGATTGTTATCTATCTTTTCATTAAGGTCTGCAATCTCCAGGTGGAGGTTGTAACGAGAAGAAGCAAAAAGAATGCAGGCAAGAAAAATTATTGTGGCGATTGCTTTAATATTTTTTCGGAAAATTGGATCAGACTCGGTTTTAATTTTATAAAAATTGAAAATCGGGCCTGTCTTTTTATTTGGATGAAGTGCAGAAATAAGATTTGTGCTGTTTATTTTTTTTAGTTCCGGTTTATGTTGGGAGCTATCATCTGATTGTTGATACCTGGTCTGATAATCTAATAAGTTTTCAAGAGCATAATATACTTTTTCAAGGTCTTTAAATCCATTGCCGGCAGTGATAAAAAGATCAAAACACGTATCTGACCCTGTGGTTTGTCTGAATCCGAGCAAGGCTTGTTTAACGGTATCTGCAAACTCTTCAGCCTTGTATTGCAAGGCTGAAAATGAGCGAACAAAAACAGGCTCCCTGTGATGAACCAGTGTGATCGTGTTTTCACAAAGACCAAGGTCAAGGCAAATAAAATTAGTGATGGATGGAATTTTTTTTAAAAGGCAGATTGCAGCGGCATAGCCTTTTGGTGTTATAATTTTTGGCTTAATACCATATTGGGATAATGCATCAATATAATTTTCAATAACCGATTCAATAATAGATGCTGTAAAAACAGGCACCTGGTCTTTTTTATAGGGGCTGTTAAGTATATGAAAATCTGAAATATATTTTTCTTCAGGCACGGGCAGATGCGATGTAATCTCTATTGGCAAAATTTGTTTTATTTTTTTAGCAGACCTGAAAGGCAGTTCAATATTTCTGAAACTAACAGAGGATGACGGTATTAGAAGGGTAGCTACAGAGCATGAAGCCATATCCATGTGGTCTTCAAGGTATATTAAAGCAGAATCTAAAAGGTTTTCGGGTTTTTGGGTTTCAGGCAGATCTTTATAATTGATACGGCAGATTTTCTTAACATATGATTTTTTTGACACACGCGTAACGATCATAGCAGCTATGCCGACTGCATCTATATCAAGACTTAAAAATGTGTCTGCCATTAATGTATCCTTAAAATTATAGAACAGAATCTGCAATATTCTGCCCTGCATCCTTGAAAAGCAGGAATTTTGCAAGATTGGTGCCTATATCCGGAAAGGATCAGAAAGGAAACTATTTCAGACCAACAACCATTGCTGTACAGGGTTATCAAGCAAAATTTTTTTTATTATACAAAGGAGGGAATTTAAATTTGATCTTAAACCGTCATTTATCATGGGTTATGTCATAAATATGACAGGCACCCGTAAAGTCAAAATAAATCTGTCCCCTTTCTTCTGATAATGGTATGTTGAGCCGATGAATAATATTATCTGAAGAATTCCGGAGGAGATTTTGTATGCCCTCATATAAATGTAAGATTGCCGTTAATGATGGTAAAATCATTGAAAGAGTAATTCAATCCGGTTCTGTGAATTTAATTAAAAAACAGATTGCTGAAGATGGGGGCTTTCTTGTGAAAGCGCAGAGGATAAGTGGTTCAACCCCTTTTTTATCTTTTTTCCAAAAGCAAAGACTTAAACTAAAAGATTTTTATTCCTTTAACCAGGAATTCTTAACTTTGTTAAGAGCCGGGCTTCCGGTTGTTCTCGCATTTGACGGTATTATTGAACAACAGGATAAAGGTTTTTTTTCTATGATTTTGAAAAATATCCGGGATGATATTTCAGAAGGTGAATCCATTCCCAATGCGTTTGAAAAATATGAGAATATTTTTTCTTCTCTTTATATTGCCACGCTTAGATCTGGTGAGGCTAGCGGGAATATGCCCGATGCCATTGAAGAATATCTTGAATATTTTGAACGATCCCGGCAGATCAGGCAAAAAATCAAGGCAGCTTCCGTATATCCGGCCATTTTGACCATATGTTCTATTTTTGTGGTGGCTTTTCTAATAATTTTTGTAGTTCCTTCTATTACAGGAACTTTTGTGGAAGCCGGGGCGCAGCTGCCTTTTTTTACTAGAATACTTTTGCAGTTCAGTTATTTTATTCGATCATATTTCTGGGTGATTTCAGGTGGTATTATTTTTACAATCTGGCTGGTATCGTTTTGTCTGAAAACCAAACAAGGTAAGCTGCTTTTTGATACGCATTATCTGAAAATACCTTTCATAGGTGAATTGTCTGTTATCTATTCAACTGCTTTATTTACGTCTTCTCTTTCAACTGTTCTCAGGGGCGGTATTCCTTTAAACCAGGCATTGCAAATTTCCAAGGGACTTATCTCAAACAGTTTTATGCAGGCTGGTATAAAAAATGCTCTATTATTGATTGAACAAGGCGAAGGATTTGCCCTGGCACTTAAAAAGGTTGATATATTTCCCGGCATGGCATTAAGAATGGTAGCAGCAGGGGAAGAGGGCGGCAATCTTGAGAAAGTATTAAAGGATATTGCTGTGTTTTACGAAAAAGATGTAGCGGCAAAGCTTTCAATAATAACCTCCACCATTGAACCTGTTCTCATGGTTTTAATGGGATTTGTCATCGGGTTTATCATGCTGGCCATGTATATGCCGATTTTTCAAATGGCAGGAACGATGGGATAAAATATGGCAACGTTTAATTTAAAAAAGAAAAAAAGAATTGGTGAGCTTGCAGTTGATCTCGGGTTTATGACTGAAGAGCAGAAAACAAATATTCTTGCTCAAAAAAATATTTCCGGAAGAATGCTGGGACAGCTTTGTGTTGAAGAAGGCTTGATTAATGACGAGCAGCTGGCACAATTGATTGCAGAGCAATATTCCTGTAAATATGCCAGGATTGACAGTATAAACGATCCTGAACTGTTAAAGATGTTAAGTATTGATTTTATCGTAAAGAACAGAATAGTACCCTTTAGTTTTTCTGAAAATCACCTGGTTTTTGCTGTGGCTGATCCCATTGACTATTTCAGGGTGGTTGAAGAGATTGAAATCCTATTGGAACATGATTTTTCTTTTGTGATTGTCAGTTCCAAGAAATTAGGCAAGTTCCTTCAAAATATGGAAGCGTCCAGAGATTTGATTGATGTTTCTGAAGAGATGCGTCTGTCTGTGGTTAAGGAATCTGACAAGGGAGATTATGAAATCTCAACTGAAAAAGTGGATTCTGAAGAGAGCCCGGTTGTAAAACTGGTTGATTCAACCATTCTGGATGCAATCAATAAGAATGCCAGTGACATACATTTTGAAGGGTCTGCCAAGGGGTTGATCATAAGATATCGAATTGACGGCATGCTGCATCAGATTACAGACCCCCTTGATATGAGCAGTATGAATCCTGTGATATCCCGATTAAAAGTAATGTCGGAGTTGGATATTTCAGAAAAGCGTGTGCCCCAGGACGGAAGGTTTAAGCTAAAGATCAAGGACCGGTTTGTTGACTTTCGAATATCTGTTCTGCCGACTATTTTTGGGGAAGATGCCGTGATAAGGATTTTGGATCAAAAGCGGATGGCTCCTGTGAAAGGTGATCTTAATCTGGATGGAATGGGTCTTGATAAGGAAGAATTGTTTAGATTACGACGCCAGATCAGGGCGCCGTATGGTATGTTTTTAATGACAGGTCCGACCGGAAGCGGAAAAACCACCACTTTGTACCGGGCATTATCAGAAGTGAATACCAGAGATACAAAAATTATTACCATTGAAGATCCTGTTGAGTATCAACTGGAACGAATTACACAGATTCCGGTCAATGATAAAAAGGGATTGACATTTTCCCGCGGATTAAGATCAATTTTGCGTCATGATCCTGACAAAATTCTGGTGGGTGAGATCCGGGACCCGGAAACGGCACAGATTGCACTTCAGTCTGCCTTAACCGGTCACCAGGTATTTGCAACGGTCCATGCAAACTCTTCATTTGATGTGATCAACCGGTTCATTCATATGGGTATAGAGCCCTATAATCTCGTCACAGCGCTCAATTGCATTGTTGCTCAACGATTGATCAGGGTGCTTTGTCATTGCAGGATCAAGAAAAAAATGTCAGATAAAACCCTTGTTGAATCAGGGCTGGATCCTAAAAAATTAAAGAATATTATATTTTATGATGCTTATGGGTGCGAAAATTGCAAGGGAACTGGGTATAGCGGTAGAAAGGCTATAATTGAACATGTTGAGCTGGATGGAGATATGAGAGAGATGTTTATTAAGCAGGTTTCAACCTCAGTTTTAAAAAAATATGCTTTAAGCAAGGGCGTTATTTTTTTAAGGGATGCTGCCATCAATGAAGTGATAAGAGGCAGGACAACTTTGGAAGAAGCCAACAGGGTTACATTTATAAACCAGGAAGCAATAGTATGAATTTTTTTCCTATTTCCAGATTAAAAACAGGAATTGAGATTTCATCTGATAAAATTATCTCTGCTTTAATTTTAGAAAAAGGGAAAAAATTTTCCATTAAAAAATTATCTGATATCAAAATTCCGCCGGGAACCATTAAACCTTCTTTTAAGAAAGAAAATATCATTAATGCAGAAGCATTACACGATTGTTTGAAAAAAGCCTGTTACGATATGAACCTGAAAAAAATCAGTGTTGCATTACCGGATTCTTCTGTCAAAGTTCTTATTAAAAAATTCACACAATTACCTGAAGACCCGCAGGAGATTAATGAGATGGTTCTATGGAACTTTTCGAGCTCTTTAGACCTTCCTGTTAAACAATTAAGGGTTTCCTGGGAAAATATGGGAAAAAGCCCGGACAATCACCATATCTTTCTTATTGTTTTGGGTTTGGAAAAGGTCATGGTTCAATATGAAAATGCTTTTAAAAAGATTGGTATTTCACCAGTAATGCTTGCACCTTCCGGATTGAATCAATTTAATTTTTATTGTGAAAGTCTTCCTGAAAAGGGCAATGTTGCATATCTGGGTCTGTTTGATGATTTTTTAAATATTTTTGTTTTTTCAAACGGTATCCCGATTTTTTATAAAATGATTAAAAAGGGTTTGTTGGGTAACGATGGTGCCAGTGCAATCAATAATGTTGATTTTTTGATACAATATTATAACAGTGAAAATCCGGATCTTGATATTGAAAAGTTTTTTATTGCTTCTCATATTAAGTCAGATATGCTGATGGAGCATATCCTGCAGGATGTAAGCCAGATAGGGTCTCATATTAAGTCAGATATGCTGATGGAACATATCCTGCAGGATGGAAACCCTATTGATTGTACCATTATTGATGAAAGACAGCTGATTGACTTTGATAAAAAATTTAAGATTGATTTTAAGAATAACCCCTTGCCTTTTTATACGACTGCTTTAGGTGCAGCTCAAGGTTTATAGGTAAACACCCATATGAAACCCGTAACCATAAATCTGGTGTTAAAAAAAAATATCCGGGGGAAACTTTTTCTGGGTTTTGTTGTTATCTTTGCATTTTCAACTCTTGGAATCACCCTGGTAAGTATGGTTGATTATTATGCAAACATAAAAGTGATTAAAGCATATGAGTTAAGGATCAAAGAAATCAATCAGCGGTCTGAACGAAAAAGAATAGCCGCCCAAAAGAAACTTACGGATAAAAAGGAATATCAAAAAATAAAACAGGATTTGAATTACCTGAGTGCTATCATTAAAAAGAATATGTTCCAGCTGCCCGCGGTATTGACTGAAATCGAAAGGGTTAAACCTGATAAAATTGATATTAATGAACTGATTTTTTCTGATAATCTCAAGGTTGTAATGATAAAGGGAGAATCGAATCATGTGGAGTCGGTTTCTAAATTTATAATTGGAATGGACAGATCAAAACGATTTAATATTGAATTGTCCAAGGAAGAGATTAATGAAGATAAAAGAATTATTTTTGAATTAATAGCCAGGTGGATATCTATAGAAAATGATCAAAAAATATAAAATTATTATATTTATCTGTGTTGCTGCCATGTTTTGTAACATCGCTGCCAAACTTTATCTCATTGATGGACAGAAAAATAGGATAACTATTCTTCAAAAAAAGGTTTCAGCTGCAAGAAGTGGTGGCTATCTTAAGCCTGACAACAGGCCTGCTGAAAACTTGTTTGCAGAACAAAATGACCTTGAAATGATTATTCATAAGATCCCTGAAGAATTTTCATTTACACAATATGCAGCCATGATCAGATCGCTGATAGATAAAAATCATCTTTCTATTAAAGACAGCCTTGTTTTTACGCCGGCAAAAGCTACGAAGACTGATTTGTTATTTTTAAAATACAATACAAATATTATCGTTATCGGCAGCTATAGTAAAATTAAAAAACTGATTTCAGACATTCAGAATCTGCCCGGGATTGGTTATTCTAATTCTGCAAAGTTGGTCAGGGAAAAAGATAATAAAACCAAAGTAAAATTAAATCTTGAATTGTCTGTTTTTTTTAAACGGGGAACAGCATGAATTTAAATAAAAAAAATATAATATTTATAATTGTTTTTATGCTGTTGATCATTTCGATCATATATCGTGTGCTAAATCCATTTGTACAGCCAAAGGTGGATAAGCTAACCTTTACGGGAAATAAAAATACTAAGATAAGCAAAGTTGAAGATTCGATAGAACAAAGCCGGCAGAGCAAATCGCAAACCCTTGCTTTAAGATTTTTAAATAAGCCCAAAGTTTCAGGAAAGGTATATAAGGATTTGTTTTCCATCTACCGGCCTCCTCAAAAAAAGAAAATTAAGATACCAGTAAAGATAGATATTCAAACTCAAAAAATGGTTGAGATAGTTGAAAAAGATCCTGTATTGGAGGCCAAAGAATATATCGCTTCTTATACGCTTTACGGTACTTATAAAAGTGAAGACACAAAAGCTGTTTTTTTAGCTAAGAATAAGCTTGTGCTTGTTGCAAGGACCGGTGACCGTCTTGATGGAAAGTATTTAATAGACGATATCCAGGATAATTATATAAGGATCAAGGCCTTGGATTTGAATGAAATAATACATCTCGATATGAGGGAGTTCAATAATGAATAAACGGGTTTTGTTCACAAAAATGGTATTTATTGCAGTGGTTTCAGGAATCGTGTTGTTTCAAGGATGTGTTGCCAATGATGCCAATAGAATCAAAGCCCAAAAGTTTGTGGAAGAAAAAGATTTTGCTGCTGCTGTCGAACATTATAATAAAGCCCTTCAAAAACATCCGGATGATCTTGACCTCAGGCTCAGGCTTAAAGATGTCAAACAAAAAGCATCCTTGCAGCATATGAGAAAGGCCCAGGAACTTATATCAAAAAAATACTTCAGGGAAGCCATAGAAGAGCTCCAGGTTAGTATTGCGTTTTATTCCAGTAATCACAGGGCCATTGAACTGGTTGATAAAGTCAAGATGATGAAGGAATCATTCTATTATACAAAAAAGGGTAACAAGCAGATAAAGACCGGAAATTTTGAAAATGCAAGAAAATCATTTCAAAGGGCACTTGACCTGGACCCTGAAAATCAAGAAGCAAAAATAGTTCTTGATAAATTTAAAAAAAACCAGGAGGATTTGCCTGAATACCGGCTTGATTTGCGATCCAATGCTCCTATATCCTTAAAATTCAAGAAAACACCCATGCTGAATGTATTTGAAATTTTATCCAAGCTTACAGGAATAAATTTTATTTTTGATAAGGATATAAAGGAGAGCAAAGTTACTCTTTTTATGACGGATGTGAAGTTTGACAGGTTTTTAGATGTTCTTTTGAAAACCAATTCTCTTAAAGCAAAAATGATCAATCAAAGGACCATGCTGATCTATCCTGATACCCCTGCAAAAGCCAAGGAATATGACGACTTATATGTGAAGACCTTTTACCTGTCATATTTGAAAGCTAAAAATGCAGTCGCTATTTTAACAAAGATTTTAAAGACTAAAAATATTATTGCCAATGAAAAATTAAATGCAGTAACTGTCCGGGGGCAAAAAGAGAATGTTGCAATGGCTGCAAGAATTATAGAGGCAAATGACAGAATTCCTGCTGAAGTAGTTTTGAATGTTGAAATCATGGAAGTTTCCCGGAAAAAGGAGAAAGACCTGGGGCTTTCCATTTCCGATACCATTACCTTTGGTGTCAGTGAAACAAGTTCAGGCATTGATTTTAATACTGATTTTGGTTTTGCAGGTATGGCATCCATTAAAGATATCAGTAAAATTACCAGCAATGAATTGTATCTTTCTTTGCCGACTGCGACATTAAAGCTGCTCAAAAAAGATGGGGACACAAGGATTCTTGCCAAACCCCAGATCCGGGTGAGCAGCTCTGAAAAAGCATCCATCCTGATTGGTGAGAAGGTGCCTCTAAGGTCAAACCGAAAAGTTCAAACCGACGGAACCACAACCTATGATTTTCTGTACCAGGATGTGGGTGTGAAACTGACCGCAGAGCCGGTCATTAATATGTATGATCAGGTCACATTGACACTTGGCATTGAAATCAGTGCATTGGGCAGTAATGTCGGGACAGTGACCGACCCCCAGTTTTCCATCAAGACACGAACCACCAATACTGTTTTAACGATTAGTGACGGAGACAGTGTTATTATCGGCGGATTGATTGAGGACGAGGACAGGACAACAATCCAGAAAATTCCTTGGATTGGGGAAGTGCCGGTACTTGGAAAACTTTTTTCAAATGAAAACAGTGAAGTTGTTAAAACCGATATCCTCATGACCATTACCCCGGTCATTATTAGAAATCAAGATATTCCGGAAGCCAATATATCAGGATTCTGGTCCGGTAATGAAAAACAAGTCTCTTTAGAACTGCCTGCAGAGGAAAAAATAATAAAGGAGACAGACTTTAACGATTTTCCTGATGAAGATTATATCATGGTAATTGCAGAGGAACAATTTCTCCCCAGTGATAATTATTTCAGTATCCAGGTCTATTCATCCAAAGATGAGGCGGATGCTCAAAAAAGGTCTAAAGAGCTTAAAGCCATGGAATATAAAACCTGGATCAGACCATTTGAGATTAAAGACAAAGGGACCTTTTATCGGCTTTTTGTGGGACAATATGGTTCTTATCAGAAAACTGAAGAGATACTGCAGGATATGTTGAAAGAGAAAATATTCCCTAAAGATATACATATAGTAGACAGGGCATATGTGTATGGCAAATAAAAATTACGGGTTCACACTGATAGAAATGATGGCGACTTTGGCCATTATTTCCATTCTTGCCACAGGGATTATCCCTTTGTCCCAGGTCGTATACAAAAGAACAAAGGAACTGGAATTAAGAAATGATTTGCGGGTTATCAGAACCGCTCTGGATGAGCATAAGAAACTTGTGGATCAAAAGATAATACCCGTCAGTGCTACAGCCAGTGGATACCCTGAAGATCTTGAGATTCTGGTGACAGGAGTTGACTTAAAGACAGCAACCGGTGAAAAGAAAAAATTTTTAAGAAGAATTCCAAAAGACCCGATGATGGAAGAGGGTGACTGGGGATTGAGATCCTATGCCGATGACCCGGACAGCACCATATGGGGAGGGCAGGATGTGTATGATATCTATTCTTTAAGTGATAAACAGGCGCTTGACGGAACATATTATAGAGATTGGTAATATGAGCAACAATAAAGGATTTACAATCATAGAAATGATGACAGTGATTGCAATTATCAGTATACTTGCGACCATTGCAGCCCCCAGTTTTCAAAAATCGGTTATTCGTGCCAAAGAAGCATCTTTGAGGAATTCTTTATTTGTCTTACGAGACGTTATTGATCAATACTATGCAGATCATGGCGACTATCCCGAGTCACTGGAAGTTCTAACCCAAAAAAAATATATCAGAGCCGTTCCAAAAGATCCTTTTACCCGGTCAGATGAGACATGGATATTAATCGCCCCGGAAGGGGAAGGGCTTTCAGGAATATATGATATTCACAGCGGCAGCGACAAGATAAGTCTTTACGGGATGCCTTATAATGAATGGTGAAAAAGGATTTACCTATCCTGCGGCTATGCTGTTAATCATCATTGTCTCTGTCTCTTTGATGGTGGTTCAAAAACAATGGACCACCATAATGAAAAGGG
>NZ_JAIOSW010000157.1 GCF_021107415.1 Desulfobacula sp. | reverse complement strand
GCTTTTCCGTGACCATTTTTTTTATATTTACCAGAGACCCAAAAGCAACCGATCATCATATAGTTGGGAGCTGTTACAGGAACCCATGCTTTTTCTGCCGGACCATATTCTATGAAAACTTTTGCACGTTCATCCAGACGTCGGAATACGTAATCATGATCAAATTCACCTGCAAGCCATTGCTTCTTTAGTTCATAACTTTCTGAACATTTCTTATCTGAGAAGGCACAGCAAATATGCTCAGACCAAATGTTATCTTTTGTTAAGGTAATGTATGTCATTTCAAAACTCTCTTTCTGTACATGCTATTTGACACATAATTGTAAAAATAACCGGTCACATCCGGTTCATTTTTTTGTTGAATTTACAACTCATTTAGGAGGGATAGTTTGTCTACAGAATCTATCACTATTTTTTTATCCGCAGGGTATTCGGAAAATAATTTGTCCTGTTTCTCATTGAGTTGTGAATAAAATTTTGATTCGATCATAATTTTATCGTCCGTATAAAAATCTATTTCAACAGTATTCTCGTATAGGTAATATAATATTTTTTTATTGCGCAATACCAAATAAATATAATTTTCAAAATAGCTCCCGAGATCTCTGTCTCCCATAAAAAGATATTTGATACCATTTTGCTGATAACAATTTTTGATTGGTTTTCCCCCATCGAGGGAGCAGATGTATAAGATAAGTGGATTCGAAATAGCTTAAATATCTTTTAGAAGTATCTGGAGATATGCTCAAGATTTTTGCGATCTTGTTGATACTTAATTGTTTTCCGCTCCGTTCCATAAGAAGCAGGAAATAGTCTCTAAGGATTTGATGATTCTTCAACCCATGGAAAGCAGTAATATCTTTTTGGATGATATCATCGACCAGATTCATTAAGTATTCCCGGTTCGGACTTAAAACATTTTCCGGCATCCCGCCATCTTTGATGTAGTCGAGAAAATATGATTTATATAATTGCTTATCACGTTTTTTTAATGTGATTCCTTTAAAAAATAGATATTCTTCCAAGTCTAATGGTTTTATTTCCAGTGTTATTGAACGACCGGTTAAACTGGCCTTTTTATCTCTTAGCATTGAAGCCGAAGAAGATGCGATAAAAATTTTGGTGTTCTGAGAATCATAAATATTTTTTAGTTGAATATGAAAGTTATCTTTATAAGTCACTTCATCCAAAAAAAGATAAATTTTTTCTTCGATCTTAAGTTTGTGAAGTTTTCTATATTCATTAATTATTTCAATGATGCTGTTCTGGTGAAAAAGGTAATCATCTAAACTGATATATAAAATGTATTTTGAAGAAGTGCCTTTTCTGATGAGTTCTTTAATGATCAATTTCATTAATGTCGTTTTACCAACACGACGTAAGCCTGTCAGAGATATAATTTGTTTGTTGTCCAAATATTTTATAAGTCTACCAAGATAACGTTCTCTCGGGATGATTGTTTCATTGAAAATCGCTTCTTCCCACCAGGGATTATATTGGTATAAAATTTCTTCCATGATTAATTTATACGATTTAAAAAGATAATAGTCAATATTTTTATACGTTTAAAACGAATAGTTTTTCTTACATGCTTTTCATTATAGGGGCTAACTCAGTATGCACAATATCGGGGGAGGATCACTTTTAGATAATCCCTTTTTCAATGTCTGATTTAATAAAATCCATCACTAAACGTTCCAGATCTTCTCCTGTAATTTGGTTAAAATCATTGGCTACTTGTTTGGTGAAATTATATTTTGTTTGCTTTCTATTAACATCGTTTGAAACAAACATTGTGTAAGCTGACTCATCCTTATTCACAGCAAACCGAATCGTATATTGTTTCTTATTGATATTAATTACTTTTGTTCTGTATATTTCCATTGATAGTATTTGTGTCATTTTCTAATCCTTTCGCAAGTGAACGTTTGAAGTCAGTGGTAGCAGGGGTTTCAATGACTTTGTTAAATTGATAAAATTTCAATTTCCCGCCAATTTTTCAAATCGGCTCAGTCCCCGGCTATCCACTGGACTGATTCGTTATGCGTTACCATCTTATCATGGGTAACGGCTTTAATGGATTTCTAAATAACTCTCTTACTGTCAATTGAATCAATCTCTTATGAAATCCTGAATTGGGAAACGTAATTTTGATGTTTCCTATAAAGTCTGTAGACAAACTGAATTTAACCATCCCCAACGATACATCAATCAAGTCAGCCTTGCGGAATACTTCAACCAAAGGATGATTATCATCTTCATATTTTCTGATTTTGTGATGAGTATCTATCATTAACTCTATTTCTACAGACCATTTCTCCAAATTTCTTCGTTTTAAATACTCTTTTGCCAAAACAATGGATGGCTGTAGGTAATCAAATGTATCATTTGCCCATATTCCCAGGTCATGGAAACAAGCAGCTATGATAATCCTCTCCTCTTGTTCATTATCAGTATCTTGCTTTAGCCGTAAACAAAAATTAACAACTCGATATACATGATTCTTGTATGATCGAAAATCCTCTCCTATAACATCTTTGTATTCCGCAAGAATTTCTTCAAGCAAAGGAATATTACTTCTGATTTCCATTCGGCCTCTTTTTACTTTAGACACCTTCCAATTGCGCATAACTTTTGTTCTTACCGCGGGGTTCGCTGCTTTTCAGCGGGCGTGGCTTTGTCTGCTCCGCTGCAAACCTTATTCGTTATGCTTCGTTTAATAGTAGAATAATTACCGATCTTTCTTTGAATTAATCGCTTGTTCAAAACAATCTTTCAATTGAATTACTTGAGGTGGTTCCATGTTTTTAAATCCTTGATTAGATAGATCTATCTGGTTATGATCAGTATAGGCCATGACACCATAGCTCATTTTATCTCCCCCAAATTTATTCAGTAAACATAACTGCTTTTCATTAGCCCGGCCCTTGGAGCCGATAAATTTTCAGGAAGGTCAGCAATAAAAGAAATAATCATAGAAGACTATTCGCATTCCAATCTATACGGTCCCGTTTCTCCATACAGCGCACCACCATGACCGTGCAAGTGGCATAGGCAGCCACTCTTTGAGCTACAGCGCCCATGGGAAAGGTTGCCCGACGTGTATGGGATCGACGGCCCAGGACGATGAGGTCCAGTTTTTCCGACTGTTGGTATTTGATAATCTCCTCTGCCGCTGATTTGCCGGAACGTACCCGCACCTTGGCCTTCACCCCTTGGGCAAGGGCCTTTTGCTGGTAGGACCGAGCAGCCCGAGTTGCATCCTGAAGCAGCTTTTCGTTGGCCCGTTCCCACTCAGCTGAATAGCTCTCGTCGCTGTGGTCCTCGGCCACTACCACAATGTCCATCTTGGCGTTCTGCTGTTTGGCGGTTTTAATTGCCTTGATCAGGACGAAATCCGCGTAATCAGACAGGTCCAAGGCGGCCATAATCTTCATGGGCGGCCCCCCATTGCTGGTCGTTTCATTCGGAATTCCAACGTCTTCTTTCCAAAGGTAGGTGCTTTTTGTTTATTATAGCTCTTTTCAGCCCGAAAGACGAATATAAGTAACCATAGTTTCAATTCTTTTGTAAAGCTCAACAGCTCCCGTATCTATGGGGGCACATCTTGATTGGAGCTTAGTCACTAATCAAGTCGCGATGATACATAACGGTTTGAGATAACCTGCCGCGGTTGACAGCACGATACTTCGATTTGATAAACCTGATCAAGATAATATAAAAATTCGAGAAGTGGCGCAGTTAAGCGGTCTGAGTTGATTGATTTGTTAGACGCTGCTCAGCTTCATCTCAAGATTATATGCAGAATTGTCAGGTATTCTTCCAGTATTTACAAAGCCTAGTTTTTCATAATAAGTTACAGCGTTCAAAGTGCTTTCAACAAACAATTTTTCGATTTTCATTTCTATAGCTTTCTTTTTGATTATACTAAAAAGCTTACTTCCAACTGATTTATTTTCAAAACCTGGCAGCAT
>NZ_JAIOSW010000376.1 GCF_021107415.1 Desulfobacula sp. | reverse complement strand
GGATGACAAAAAAAACCAATCATGGAATGTTGTTTATTATTCAAAGAAGTTCCATCCATGATGGTCCGGGAGTAAGAACAGTCCTTTTTTTAAAAGGGTGCCCTTTGCGTTGTGTGTGGTGCCAAAATCCTGAATCGCAAAATACTGAAATAGAGCATAAGAACACTGTCTGTCCTGATGGTCAAAATTCAAAAATTACGATTGGTAATTTGTACAGCCCTGAGCAGGCCTTCATCGAAATAGAAAAGGATAAGATTTTTTATAAGCTAACTCGTGGGGGGGTAACATTTTCAGGAGGAGAACCCACACTTCAGCTAAGATTTCTTAAAGATTTAGTTCGCATTTGTAAATCAGAAAATATCCATATGGTGCTTGAGACATGTGGTTATTTTCAATATGATGCCGTAATTAAAACCCTTATGGATATTGATCTCATCTATTTTGATATTAAGATCATTGATAGCAAACAACATTTGAATTATACCTCCAAAACAAATACGAAAATAATACAGAATTTGAAAAATTTGTATTTAGAGCATCCAAATGTTCTTGTTCGATATGTCAGCGTTCCTGAACTGAATTCTAGAGAAAATCATTTAAACCAATTTGTTTCTTTATTGCAAAAATTGAAAATTAATGATGTATCAATATTAAAGTATAATCATTTATGGTTAGACAAAACAAAAGATTTGCCCCAAGCTGTCCATAGGATTAAAGATTACACATTTGAGGAAATTGAATCATGTTGGAAAAACTCAATCGCGGCCCTGGAGAAGAAGGGACTTTTGGTTGTAAACAAAGAATGAGCAATACAAAGAACATAACAGACCTTCTCCTGGATGATCTTCAAGACGCAGAGCGTTCTGTATGTATTGAAAGAGCATTGCTTTTAACTGACTTTAATAAAAAAAATAAGACTCAATTTCCATCAATTAATCTAAAGCGGGCACATGGGTTAAAGTATATTCTGGAATACAAGCAAAGCATTGTCTATGATAACGAGCGTCTTGTTGGCAATTTTACATCGAAACGGGTCGGAGCACCGTTTTACCCTGAAATGGTCGGCCTTATCATGATTGGTGATTATTACAATCCATTCACAGCATATAAAATGCCGTTACATTTTTCGTTTTTGGATCGTTTGAAAGTTTTATTCAAAATTTTTCCGTATTGGATCTTACGCAATGTCCTCGTCAAAACCTTTATCCCTAAAACAAAGAATCTACTCAGTATTCTAAAAAGCATAAAAAACCTAATCAATTATGCAGTAGTTCAATTAAACCCTAAGCACTATTTTCTTAATGAGATTGGTGGGATTATTCATTTAATTCCAGATTATGAGGGAGTATTAAATAAGGGTATTAGAGGCTTTCTTGAAGATGTGAAATCAGCCTGTCAAACAGCTATAAATGATGAAGAAAAAAACTTTTTACAAAGCCTTGAAATTGTAGCAGATGGTATCGTCAAAATGGCCTCCAATTTTGCAGCAGAAGCAGAAAGGATTGCTAAAACAAAAGAAATCAGCCAGAAACGAAAAGAAGAACTCCAAGAGATTGCACGAATTTGTAGAAAAGTGCCGTATCACCCTTCAGAAACTTTTCATGAAGCGCTTCAAGCCATACTATTCGTCCATATTGCGTTAGCTCAAGAAACACTTGATATGTCGATCAGCTTTGGAAGAATGGATCAATACTTATATCCTCTGTATCAGAATGAAATCAAAAATTATGCAGAAAAAAAGAAAATCAACTATGATGAAGCAAAGACCATTATTAACCATGACGTTCAAGAACTGTTAGAGTGCTTTTTCCTGAAAACCAATGAAGTGCTTCCCTTGTATAACCACTTGGTTTCTAAGGCCCATGAGGGCTTACCATCTTTTTATGCCGTTACAATTGGGGGCATGACACCTGATGGAAAAAATGGAGAAAATGAGTTGACCAGGATTTTTCTGGGAGTCATTAAAAAAATCCCCTTGAGACAACCCAATTATCATGTAAGATACTCTAAAAATTCAAAACCAGAATTTTTAGACGATGTGGTAGCCGTTATAAAACATACTGGTTTTACCCCCGCTATAATTAATGACGAAGCAATCATACCAATCCTTCAGAAACATTTACAACATTCAAATAATCTATCTGATAATGAAGCGCTTATTGAGGCAAGAAATTTTGGAACGATTGGTTGTGTTGAAATTGGTATTCCGGGAAAATCATACCCTATGGCTGATGCTGCTTTTTTTAACCTTCCTGTCTGCGTGGTTGAGGCACTTACAAAAGAAGAATATAAAGATATTTGTACAATAGAAAACTTAAAGAATGCATTTGAAAAACAAGTTCAACATCATGTGAATAAAATGATTCGTGAACTAAAACTTATTGAGCATGCCAGAAAAGATTTTTTTCCTCTTCCACTTGTATCTCTCATGGTAAACGGCTGTGTGGATAAGGCAACAGATATTACCTCAGGTGGTGCCAGATATAACTGGAGTTCCATACAAGCAATCGGAATTGCTGATACTATCGATAGCTTTGCAGCAATAGAAAAGTCCTTAAGGGAAGAGATATCACTTGAAACGATAAGAGATTCAATAAAAAATAATTTTAAAAACAGTGAAAAATTGCATCAGACGTTGATCAAGGCTCCAAAATTTGGACAAGATGATATGAGGGCTGATCAATATGCTGATTTTATACTTAATTGTTATACCTCAGCTCTTAAGAATTCGGGTAAGAATACTCGAGGTGGTAGTTATATTTCAGGGGGGTTTTCCAGTGGTGCTCACCAGCTTTTCGGCAAAAGAACAATGGCATTACCCAGTGGTAGAAAAAATGGTGTTCGATTTGCAAATGGTGTCTCTCCAAGTGATAATGCAGATTCATCGGTTATAACGACAACAATGAACTCTATCAGTCGATTAAATCCCAAATACTATGTGAATGGGTATACCTTTAATCAAAAAGTCGATCCGCCCTTAATGGAAAATGCAAAGATATTTGCAGGACTGATTAAAGCCTTTTTTATGCAGCATAACAAAGGAATCCAGATTCAATTTAATGTCATCAATGAAAAAATACTTAAAGAGGCACGCATTTTCCCTGATAAATACCCTTGGTTAGTTGTCAGGGTGTCAGGCTACAGTGCCTATTTCAAAGATCTTTCACCTCAAATGCAGGATGAGATTATCCAAAGGGCTGCAAAGGAATTGTAGATGTAGTCGCAAAAAACGATCTGGTCTTTGAAATAATCGATAAGGGGGGTAATGTTACCCTAAAGGGGTCAAAATTTAGCGGAGTTTGACAGCTTAACGGGCATTTCTCAAGTTTTAAAAGAAGGAGTAAAATATTTAAAGAATAATTACATTTGGAGGTATTTATGGAACGTAATATTATGATGCTTTTAGGGATACTGACGCTATGTTCTCTATACACCTGTACTGCAATTTCTTTTTTAAAATCCAGAATTCCTAAAAAAAGAAGAGAATATGAGCGTACTCGCCGCTTGCTAGGTATTACAGAATCTACACCAGAAAAAGAGGATGAAATTATTTCCGCTATCTTCCATGATGAATTCAATGGAAAGGATTATTTACTGCCTGTCCTTTTCGTGACCATATTCAGCGCGCTTGGCTTCTGGGTACTTTTTTCCGACCAGCCGCCCATCATATTAACAGGAATTTTTCATTGCAGTGATAAATCTGTGGCAGCCCTGACAAATTATGTAAATATGAGCCTTGTTTCTATTGCTATGGCCTTCCTTGGCAGCTACATCTGGTCCATCCAGTATATTGTAAGAAGATTAATCAATTTAGATCTTATCCCAAGTGCGTTTTACAGTATCGGAACCAGAATGATTCTATCAACTTTTATATCTGTGGTCCTTCACCATTTAATTCAGTCTTCTGATGGTAAATTTCAAAAAGAACTGCTTGATATTTTGCCCGTTCTGGCTTTTCTTACAGGCATATTCCCTCAAAAAATCCTAAAATATATTCAGGAAAAATCTCTCTTTATGCTGAAAAAAGAGAGCCGGGCCAATCCATTGCCTTTGGAAATGATTGAAGGTATGAATTTGTTCCATCGGGTACGACTTGCCGAAGTAGGTATTGATAATGCCCAGAATTTGGCAAATTCAAACATGAGGGAACTGATTGTGAGAACCCCATTTAATCCGCTTCTTTTGTTTGACTGGCTTTCCCAGTCAAAGCTATATATTTATGTAAAAGACAACATTGAATGTTTGCGCAAATCCTCAATCAGAACAAATTTTGATTTAATAGCAGCCCAGGAAAGAGACGAGCTTAACACGGTGTCCAAAGTGTCTGGCATAGATTTGGAAGAGCTTAAAACCCTATGCGGATCGGTGAAAGTAGATTTGGAAAACAGTTTTCTTGAAAAAATTCGTGAGAATCTGATTAGCCTATAGCTGTATTTTTAGTGTTAATAAAAGATGATTCTACCCCAATAAACTGGAGGCAAAGTTAGCTACTTTTTTTAGAAAATGTTCAACAAGAAAAATGAACCGGATTTCACCGGTTATTTTCATGGTTCACAGCAAAAAATTAAAAAAAGGTAACCATTTATTAAAAATGTCAGTATTGGCAAATCTAATAAATATCGATTTATCTTAAGGTTTCATCGTGGTATGGCTTCATCAAAATGAATTATGGGAGTATATAAACCCGGATGAGTGAGTTGCTGCAAAGCGTAGGTGCTTTGAATGGAGACAGAATAGTAAAAGCATTAAGTCGGTGAAAGGGATGAATTAAAGAATTGACAATCGTCCCAATTTTGGTACACTTTACATATGGATTATGATGACATTAAATTAAAGGTTCATTTTTATAAAGCCAGTTCAGGGGCGGAACCTGCAAGAAAGTGGCTTAAATTATTATCCCCGGCGCACAAGAAAGTAATTGGAGAAGATATTAAAACAGTTCAGTTTGGATGGCCACTTGGCATGCCTTTGGTAAAAAGCTCAAACTTCAATTTGCATAGTTCATGAATTGTAATTTTCAGTATTTTCTTAATTTTCAATAGAATGAGAGTACACACAATATACCTACAACATCTGAAAATTTTATAATCTCAACTTAAAAATGAACCAGACAAGCTGATTAAACTGCTTATTTGGGGGATAGTGTGTGGGAAGAATATAAAAAATGAAACCGGGAAAAAAAGATATTCCTCTAAAAATTAAGATAGCTGGAAGACAGCTTGAAGAATTGCAAAAACATACATGGCATATGTGTGAAGCTTTCG
>NZ_JAIOSW010000142.1 GCF_021107415.1 Desulfobacula sp. | reverse complement strand
ACCATACTGTATTGATCGTTGATGATGAGGAACAAGTCGGAAAAGCACTGGGCCGGCTGATGAAAAGCATTGGTGCCAAATATGTTTATATGGAATCCGGCCAGGAAGCCCTTGATCGAATAAAAACTGCATCCAAACCCTTTTCTTTAATCCTTTCGGATCAACGAATGCCGAAAATGGAAGGATCTGTTTTCCTGGAAAAAGCCAAAGAGATCGCTCCGGACACCATCCGCTTTCTCATCACCGGCTATGCAGATGTGGATGCGGTTACAGATGCCGTAAATAAGGGTTCCATTCACCGGTATATTGCTAAACCCTGGGATAATAAAATATTGGCAGAAACTGTTAAGGCAGGTCTTGAACAACACGAGCTGATCATGGAAAATCACAGACTGTTTGCGCTGGCCAAAGAACAGAATACAAAATTGTACACAGTCAATACGGAACTTAAAAAGAGTGCTGCCGTTCATAAAAAAGCAATTATTCAAAAAGACAAACAGATCGCTGAATTAAATACCCGCCTTGAAAAAGGATTTGAGAACAGAAATTATATCAATGAAATGGAAACCCTTCTTAAAGAAAAAAAATTACTTGATAAAGGAAAACTCGACTCACTTTATGTTGCGATAATAGCTGAGCTGTATGAACAATTTCAGGACATTGCTACCCGCAATGGTTTTGAAATGCCTGAAAGTATTCCCGGAGGATAAAATGTCGGATAATAGTGAATATGGCATCCTGGTTGTTGATGATGACGAACCCATTGTAAAGAACATGCGGCGGGTGCTAAGGCGTAAAGGATTCACCAAAATTACTTCCGCCCTTAATGGTGAGCAGGGAATCAAACTATTGGAAACAGCCCAGACCCCATTCTTTTTAATTATGTCTGACCAGCGGATGCCGGGGATGTCCGGCAGTGAATTTTTGGAAAAAAGCATCCTGCTAAGCCCGGAATCCAGGCGGATGCTGATCACTGGGTATTCGGATTTTGACACCATTATTGATGCGGTTAATAAAGGAGAAATGCACCAGTATATTTCAAAACCCTGGGATAATGACGATCTTTTACTCAGGATCATGGGGGAACTTGAAATATATAAAAATTTTCAAGAGCGCAAACACCTTTACAATGTTACAAAACGTCAAAATGCAAAACTGTTTGATCTTGCTTCAACCCAGAAAAAAGAACTTCAAAAATTCACTATTGCCCTTGAAAACAAAAAAGAAGAGGTGGAAACGCTTGTCCAGACACTCAAAGAGGCAAAAGAACAGGCTGAATTCAAAGAAGTATTTTTAGGACTTGATGAGCTTCTTTCCAGAACTATCACCATGAATAAAAGTAATCTTACCCAGGCATTCAAAATAGCAAATAAAGAAGTCACTTCCCTGGTGGAAACCATTTCAGACCGAAACAAGCTGTCATTTTCGCCGGATAACGTTCAGATGGGTGATACCGATGTGAATGAGCTGGAAGACGAAATATTTGAAATTATTGATCAGATCATTGAAAATGTGGTCATTACGGTTGAGCCGCAACTCTTTGGTATTGGCTCTGAGCCCAGTACCGGTATCGTAATTGATGATTACAAGCAATTGCCGGATTTTGATGAACTTGCCTTCAATGACGGGTTTATCACTAAAGGTGAGCGTGAAAAAGCTTTGGAAGAGCTGGAGGAAAAAGAAGCCGAGTTGTCTACCGGACTGACCGCTGACAAAATTCTGATACAGAATGGTTTCTTAAGAAGACAGGATCTCAGCCGTATTTTTGCAAAACTTGCCATGATAGAAACCCGGCTTTTAGACAGGGATCTGGCCAAAATGATGGTGAACAGGGAAATCGCATCAAAAAAAGATATTGACCGGGCATTTAGAAAACAATTAAACAATTTTGAAGACAGCGGAGTAGCAATGCTGTTAGGTGATATCCTGGTGGAATCCGAGATCATTTCACCTCAAATACGTGATGAAATCATGGCCACCCAGGATAGGACCGGTAAAAAGAAAAGTGCCATTGACCAGTCCTCTCAATTTTCTTCTGAATTCGGCGCTTTTGTGGATCTCCAGATTTCAGAGGATAAGGTTCAGGCATGGATAAGGGTTCCCAAGACCGTGCAGGGGACGACCGATATCGATCCGGTTAAAAAACTGATAAAAAAACGCGGTATAAAGCATGGCATCACGGATGATCTTGCGATTCGCAAATTCCTTAAAAACTGCACTGATCCCCATGAAAAATTTGTTGTTGCCCAGGGCATACCCCCCAGTGTTGGAAAACCGGCCCGGATTATTTACCATTTTAATACGCAATCTGATTCAGCAGGTGTCATCAATGAAGATGGTTCCATTGATTTCAAGTCAAGAGGAGATTCTCCTTTTGTTAAAAGAGGGCAGGTTCTGGCTGAGAAACAACCCATGGAGCAGCCCAAATCCGGCATAGATATTTTTGGCGAAACCCTTTTGGTGGGTGACGTGGATGATGTTCCCCTTGAAGGCGGAGAAGGGGTTGAATTGTCAGAAGATGAGTTAAAGCTCACTGCAACCATTACAGGCCAGCCAAGCATTGATATCAAGGGAATCATATCTGTCCTTGAATCCTTTACCGTCAAAGGCGATGTGGACTTTAAGACTGGAAATATCAACTTTAACGGTAATGTCATTGTAACCGGCACTGTTAAAGAAGGCTTTCTTGTTGAATGTGAAGACCTGACCGCCGATGAAATTAATGGCGGCATCATCAGGATCAGAGGAGATCTTAAAATTTCAAACGGTGTTGTGAATGCTGATATCCAAACCCAGGGAAGTGTTCAGGCAAAATTTTTAAACAAAACAAAAGTGTATGGATATGGCGATATAATGATCACAAGAGAGATCATGGAATCTTATATTGCCATCAGCGGTGCTTTGAATAATGAAGCAGGCAGAATTACCGCCTGCACCATTGCTGCCAGAAAAGGTATGAGTGTCAAACAGATCGGTACGGAAAAATCAGAATATTCCACTGTAAAAACAGGGGCAGATGATCATATCCGATGGATCGCTGAAAAATATGATACAAAAATAGAAAAAAAACAAAGAGAACTGGATGTGACCATTGCTGAAAAAATGGAGCATGATGAAGCCTATAATGGTTTGCACGTTGACATTGCCAACCAGACATTTGCCCAGGAAAAAATCACAAAAAAGATTGATTTTCTGGAAAATAAAATTGGTGAAGTAAAAGAAAAAGAAGAAAAAGCCAGGATCGTTAAAGATCTAAAAGAACTTGAGACAACAGTACAACAATCCGATGAAAGGATTAAAGCCATTTTTGAAGAACAGGATATAGTTCAGCAAAAATCAACTGCGTGTGAAAAGAAAATAGAAGAATTAAATGAAGAAATTAAAACTATACAAAAAGAAAAAGAAAAACTTATCGGAAAACTTGAAAAGGAAAATCCGGTCCCGGAACTTAAAGTCAGTAAAAAGCTCTACACCGGGACAAGGATAACCGGCACCCAGGCTTCTATGATCTTAAAACAGGACCTTGGTGCTTCAAAATTCACAGAAATAGACTCTGAAAATCCGGATAGCCCCAAACAGCTTATCCATCAAACCCTGAACCTGTAAAGGAAAAAGAAAATAGCTGAAGAAGAAAAAAAAATACTTGTAATTGAATCGACTGTGGACTTGAGAGATCGGATGCAAACCCTTTTATCAGCCAGAGGATATCAGGTGAACAGCTTTAACGTTTCTGCAGATGCGCTTGAGGATATTGAAGCATCAAAAACATCCCCCTACTCCCTGATTATCTCAAGCTATATGATGCCCAAAATGAAGGGGGATGAAATCCTGAAAAAAGCCAGGAACATAGCCCCTGATACCCAGCGGTTATTGATAGCGGATGTGGCTGAACTGCAAACCCTGGTCAGCGCCATTAACGAGGCCGGCATCCACTCCTGCCTTACACTTCCCTTTGAGGATGAGGACTTTCTCATACTGGTGAATCATTGCTGCGATCAGTATGACATCAGCATAAAGCAGAAAAATCTTAAAAAACTCATCCATCGCCAGAATAAACAACTTTTTCAAATTGCCGGTAATTTCAAAAAAAAGGGAGAGCTTTATTTAGCCCGGATTGAAAAGAAAAATAAGGAAATTCGAATACTTGAATCCCGGGTCCGGGCAACGGGCAGATCTGATTATCCGGACAAACCGGTTCTGTTGCAGGATATCCTGACCAAACGGAATGTTTCATTTTCGCCAGACAGTTTTGGTGATGAATTTCTAATTATCAAGGACCAGGTCAAACAAATAATAGAAACAGCTGCTTCCAGGCATTATATTACCCTGAAATCCATCTCATACCCGGAGACACTTGATCAGACACCGTCAACAAGTGAAATTGCGCCCCTTGTGGAAGATATACTGCCAGTGGCTTATCGCCTCCTTGAAAAAAAAGAGCATCTCGATACCAAATCCTCTGGAAAAGTCAAAATAGTCCTCCTTGATGACCATTTTGAACTGACGCTTTCAAAAAACAAAACCAAAGCATTTATCAAAATAAAAACAATTGATAATCACATATTAAGTCTTGCCTATGTCAAACAATTTCTTGAAAAAAATAAGATTATTAACGGGGTGAGAGAGGACCATGAAATAGACGACTGGCTTCACAAGGCGGCTCCGGATGATGAACCTTTTATAATTGCCCTGTGCAGAGAACCCAAATATTCGAAAGATGCCCAAATCCGGTATCATTTTCCAACCGATTTCCTCCATGCCGGAAAAGTAGACAAAGACGGCAGTATCAATTTCCAGGACAGAGGAGAGGTTCCTTACATAGAAGATGGTGCGTTTCTGGCAGCAAAAATTTTTCCCGAAGAGGGTACCCCTGGAATTGATGTCCTTGGAAAAGAAATTATAGTGGATGAGCCTGTTGACCTGACATTTTCTTCGGGTCCCGGAACCCGGATATCTGAAGATGGTGTTAGAATCTATGCCACAACAGCCGGGCAGCCTCACCTTGACGCCATGGGGAATGTGTCGGTCTGTCCTGAATTCCAGATAAAAGGGGACCTTGGATTTGAAACCGGAGATGTGAACTTTGACGGAAATGTGATTGTAAACGGCATTGTAAAGCAGGGATTCAAAGTCAAATGTGCCTCTTTAACCGCCCAGGAAATTCAGGGTGCCCAAATCGATATCGAAGGGGATCTCAACGTCTCTTTGGGAATCGTTGATACAGAGCTTGTTAAAGTCAAAGGGTCTGTTCAGGCTAAATTTGTTCATAACTCAAAAATAAGTGCCTTTGGTGACCTGATTGTTCAAAAGGAAATTATTGATTCAAAAATTCATTTAAGCGGTGCCTGTATTAATGAAACCGGCTTAATCATCAATTCTGAAATTTCAGCAAAAATGGGCATCAATGCCGGTAATATAGGAAACAAAGCTTCAAAACCCTCAACACTTACCGTGGGGGTGGATGAACATGCCAATCTGCTTGTGGCCAAGGTTGACTCAAAACTGGGAATGAATAATACTGCGGTTAATGAATTAAAAACTGAAACAATAGAACTTGAAAAAGAAGATCAGAATCTGCATGCTCTTATATCCAAATCTGCCTATGTCCAGGATCGTTCCCAACTGGAGTTAAAGGATATTGGGAAAAAACTAGCAAGCCTGAAAGCTTCGGGAAATATGGCTGCATTTCAGAAGGTATCAAAAACGGTTAAAGAAATAGAAAAAAAGGCAAGGCAAGCTGAAGAAAAAATTAATAAAGGATTTGACCGCCAGGATGAAATCGCTCTGGAAATTTCTCAAAAAAAAGGCAGGATTAAAGAATTTGAGGATCTGAACAGCGAACTTTCAGATGAAAAAAAACGCTTACTTGAATTTTCGGACAGAAATGAACCCTTACCGGAAGTCAAGGTTGCTAAAAAGATAGAATCAGAAACCAAAATATTTGCAAAGAATTCCTCTTTAACCCTTCATAACTCCTCTTCAAGGTGCCGCATCAGGGAATTTTCCAGAAGCCCGGATGGTGCCGGCGGTATTGAGATCTATGAAATACAGCTTATAGATTATTAAAGGCTATTCACCGTACATATCACCGCCATGCCTGCATCCTGATTATATAACTTTATATCATTTGGATATTTACGGGTATACTTGTGGGTGCTTGACTTTTTTAGATATTGAACTATAATAGAATTATATGAACCAGAAAAAGTTCAATGGTAGTTCAAAAGGAGGTGACAATGAAATCAATAACGATTCATGGTCTTGATGGGCCACTCTGGTCAATGTTAAAAGCAAAATCAGAATCTGAAAGCATGAGTCTTAACAAAACCATTAAAATGCTTTTAGAAAAGTCACTGGGTATTAGACCTGCAAAAAACAAAGAACGATATAATGAATTCATTGAGTTTATGGGAATTTGGACTGATTCAGATCTTTCTGAATTTGAAAAGAATACAAAAGAATTCAGTAAAATAGATAAGGAAGATTGGGAATGAAAAAAATAATTCTCGATACCAATGCATATTCAAACCTTCTAAACGGCGCCAGCGAAGTACTTGATGTTATAACAGAATCCGATACCATTTATATGTCCATATTCGTTTTAGGCGAATTATATGCTGGATTCAAAGGCGGCAATAAAGAAAACTATAATAAAAAAATTTTAAACAACTTTCTTCATAAGCCAGGTGTCAAGATTCTAAATGCAACAAATGAAACTGCTGAATTTTTCGCCCTGATCAAAAACCAGCTCAAAAAAACAGGGAAACCCATCCCTGTAAATGACATATGGATTTGTGCACACACTATTGAAAGTGGATCTATTCTTGTAACCTATGATAACCATTTTAATTCCATTGAAAACCTCAGAATCTGGGAAAGACCGTGTCTATGAAATATAGCTTATAAATTATTAAAGGCTGTTCACCGTACATATCACCGCCAGGAAGCGTTGTATCAATATCCAAAAATACCTTTACTTTTGTCTCAAATAGATATAAAAATACCTATAATTTTATCAAAATATGTATAATTTTAGAGGGAAAAATGATAATTAGAGATGCTGTTGATGATCTGAAATCCTGGTATTTGCGGAAACAAAGAAAACCCTTGCTGATAAGAGGTGCCCGCCAGGTTGGAAAAACCACTCTTGTAAGGATGTTTTCTGAAATAGAACATATTCAACTGGTTGAAATTAATTGCGAAAAACCGTGGGGATTCATTCCTCTGGTTGAAAAATTAGATCCTGGAATTGTACTCCAGGCCATAGAATTTGAACTGAATATCAGCATAAACCCAAAGAATAGCTTAATATTCTTTGATGAAGTCCAGAATACTCCTTCCATTTTAAAGCTTCTGCGTTATTTTTACGAAGATCTTCCTGAATACAGGATTATTACAACAGGTTCTCTGCTGGAGTTTGTCCTTGACGAACCTCAATTTTCCATACCGGTTGGACGGCTGGAACTTATGTATCTTGGACCATTCTCTTTTGAAGAATTTTTAAGAGCAACAGGAGAACAACAGGCTTTAGATGTTATACTCAATTTTCAGCTCGGTGATGATATTGATCAACATATCCATGTAAAGCTGACACAACTACTGCGACGATATGTTGCCATCGGCGGTATGCCGGAAGTGATGCATGCCTATGTCCAAAATATCAGCATGGTCGAGTTAGAGCGGATAAAAAATTCGATTATTGATACATTTAAACTGGATTTTCATAAATATAAAAAAAATACAAAGCCTCAATTACTCTCCATCTTATTTGATTCGCTTCCTACAAAAATTGGACGGAAACTTAAATATTCAAATATTGATAAATCCTATAGATCAAATGAGATTGGGAAATCATTACATCAGCTATGCCTTGCCAAAATAGTCTCCAAAGTATTTAATACCGGCTGTAACGGCGTTCCTCTCGGGGCGGAAAAAAAGGATCGGTTTTTTAAATGCTTTATGTTGGATATTGGACTGATCCATACTCAACTTAAACTAAATCCCTTTGAAATAAGTGAAGTAGATGAACTCAATTACATTAATAATGGAGCTCTGGCAGAACAATTAATCGCTCAGCAACTAGTGGTACAGCATCAATATTTCATAGAACCGGAATTATATTATTGGGCAAGAGAAAAAAAAGCAGCATCTGCTGAAGTTGATTTTGTCATTACTAATTTTAAAAGACGAATCATTCCAGTGGAAGTCAAAGCGGGAAGCACTGGCAGCTTGCGCTCTCTACAAATCATAGTCATTGAAAAATCGCTTCATCATGCGGTTAGATTTAACTCAATGCCGCCATCAATATTTCAGGAAAAAAGAAACACTGTCAAAGGAGAATCACGCTTTACTCTTTATTCCCTGCCTCACTATATTTCAGGACAATTGCTGAGGATAGTGAACAAAATAGATTAAAAAATTCGACTCTTTTAATCTTATCCATTGAAACATCAAAATTTGGGAAAGACAGTATTTAATCACTTGATTTATAAAGCCATTTATCCAGCATATCAGAAAGAGCCCGGGGTTTAACCGGCTTTGAAAGATAGTCATCCATACCGGATTTCAGGCATTTTTCGCGATCCTCTTTCATGGCATTGGCTGTCATGGCAACAACTATAACGG
>NZ_JAIOSW010000083.1 GCF_021107415.1 Desulfobacula sp. | reverse complement strand
GAATAATTTTCATTCCGGCTTTCTTTTTATTTCTTTTGTACTTTGCCATTGCAAAGAAACAGGAGAGGGGATTTTTCCTTAAAGGGAGTTGTATTTGGATTTGTTTTCCGATTTTTATTGGAGGGACTCTTTTTTTATTGGCGGGAGCTGAGGGAATGTCTTTTAACAGGGCTGATCAGGTTGTTCAGGTGCTGCAAGACACGGCTAATTTTAGCTTCCTGAACAATTACCGACTGATTTATGATCACCTCAAACAGGTTGAAAATTCACCGCCTTTTTCCGGGGCGCACTATAGTTTTGCAGAAACCGCCAGGGACTTCATGCCGGTTATTTATCTTTTAGGGTTTTTAAAGGCATTTGTTAAAGCTATCTTTCCATTATTTGTCATTCCTCTTTTTTTAGGTTTTAAGAATTCTTTAACAAGATCTCATATTTTAGTGCTATATATAATTGTTTCATTCCTTCTTGTATTTTATTACTCACTTATTGTAAGAGATTTTATCTCACCAAGATTTTTATTCGTGCCTGCATTCCTTTTATTTCCCTGGATTGGCGCTGGAATGGAACGGATATTCAATTTTGTTAAGAGATCATCTAAACAAAAAATATTAGCCGTTGTTTTTGTTGTTTTTTTCATTTTAGTGCCTGCAGGTAAGGTCGCTAACTCCTGCAAAGAACATGATAATGCAATAAGCATAGCCGGTAAGTGGCTCGCTAAAGAGACGAAGTTTAAAAATGCCAGAATAATAACCAATGAAATAAGGATACCCTTTTATGCGGGAAGAGAACTTTATTCCAGCAGAGAAAAAGATTTAGTTAAATATGACAGCAGCAGTCATGATTATGTCGGAATAGAAAAGTTTGCCATAGATAAGCAGGCAGATCTTGTTATAATAAGAATTTCAAAAAAAGAAAAAGATTTAATTCCGAAATTTGAGAATTTTAATAAGTTAAAGGAATTTTCCGGGGAAAAAAGGATTGTCGTTATTTATAGTTCCGCGGAATTTCTTAAATAAAATATGCATAAATGAGCAGTTTAGTCTGGAAATAAGGAATTACAGCTATGGGTGATGAAAATAAATTAATGTATATCAAAAGATTTGAAAAGGAATTTGTTGGCCCATATCTTGAGGTTGGCTCAAAGGATTATGGAGCAACTCAAGTTTTACGATCAATTTTTTCAGACAGGAGCACATATATAGGCGTGGATATGCAGGATGGGTCCGGTGTTGATGTAGTTTTGAATTTTACATAAAAATTTGAAGAAATAGATGTAAAACTCAAAGGGATTCGTTTCGGAACCATTTTTTGTCTGAGTGTATTAGAGCATTGCGAACAACCATTTGAAATGGCGGAAATCTGACGGCTTTGTTGAAACCAGAAGATAAAATTTGCCTGTCCGTTCCTTTTTCCTGGAAATTCCATGGGTTTCCATCTGATTATTGGCGGTTTACTCCTGAAGGCGTTGAGAAACTCTTTCCCGAGCTTGAATTTAATCGTGCTAATTGTTTGGCATCTACATCGAGAAAATTCGAGTTTTATAGACCTGACGCAGAGATTGGATAAAATGGGACGTTTTGGAATTGGCTCTCAATTGTATCTTGTTTTCAGCCGTTTATCTGTATAGATGCTGATTCTGCTTATCAGGGAGCCACGCCTTTTTTCTAGGTATGTATTTCCTTTTATGTATTCGTTAAGGAATAACATTCTTTGTTTTAAAGGAACTGTTTTTGTAAAAGACGTATTAAGGTAGCTCAGGTTTTTCGCGATCTGCCTGTAGGAAATAAATCGCAGTCTTCTGAGCCTGTCCAGGTCGATAAGGAATATATCTTTTTTATTAATGAGAAGGTTTTCTCCTTTTAGGTCGGTGTGCATAATCCCCATTTCATGTATGCGCCGAATATATCTCGCGAGCATGATGATATATTTATCATCATATGCTTTTTTCTGAACATATTTTACAAGGTCTATGGCAGGTATTCCCTGTGTAGCAATGTAGGATTCAAACAGGAAACCAAAGCGCCTTTTTTCACATGCAAACAATACGTCTGGTGTGCCTAAACCCATACCTTCAAGCATAAGGGCGGCTTTAAATGCTCTTTGTGCCCTGCTTTTTCTAAACAGATTTTTTATCGCATCCTTGATTCCTTTGAAATTATAGCGTTTGAGATAAATGGTATTGCTATCCAGAGTGCCGGACTTCATAAGAGCTGTCCTTGAGCGGTTCAGCACATTGTCGCTGAAAGACTTCATAAAGGCCTTGGGATTAATTGCCTGTTGAGGGATGTCTTTCCATTCAGCAAGAAACCACGTGTAGGCATTCTTTTTTATTTTATTGTATCCAGGAAATTTATATTCAAGGCCCCAACCTTGTGGAGATCCCAGGATATACCAGAGAAACACAGCGCCTGATTTAAAAAACTTATCTTTCGACTTCGGTACCAGTAAAAAAGGTAGATTTATTGCTGATTTGACTGCCGACTTTAAAATCATGCAAATATAAAATATTATGGTTTGAGGCAGGCCTTTGTGTTTAATGAAAAATCTGCACATGGATCTTTGAAACTCTATCTTCCTTCTTACGTCGAATTTTTTGGCAGTCTTTCCCTGGTAATGTATAATCCGGATGTCGGGAAGATGCCATACTCCGAAAGCATGGTCTTTTGCCCTCTTGCAGAAGTCCGTCTCTTCAAGGTAAAAAAAGAAACCTTCATCGAGCATGCCGATAGAATCGATTACTTCCCTTTTTATCATCATGCACGCTCCAATAATAGAAGGTACTTCTACAGGTTC
>NZ_JAIOSW010000092.1 GCF_021107415.1 Desulfobacula sp. | reverse complement strand
TATAAGAGGAGAACATCATGCGGAAAATAATATTATTTATAATGGTCGGTTTTTTTGTGACCGGCTTGGCTGTAACAAACACCTGGGCCAAACTCAACCCGGAGGAGGCTGCCCGTCTGGGCAAGGACCTTACCCCGCTCGGCGCTGAAAAAGCAGGCAATGCCGACGGCACTATCCCTGCCTGGGAAGGGGGCACTCCCCGGGCGCCTGCCGACTATAAACCCGGGATACACCATACCGATCCCTTTCCCGATGACAAGGTCCTATTCAGTATTGATTCCAAAAATATAGATCAATATACTGATAAGCTCACACAAGGCCACAAGGTATTGTTAAAGACCCTTCCCACGTATAAGCTCAATGTGTATCAAACCCGGAGGACCGCGTCGGTGCCCCAGCGAATATATGATGCCACGATTAAGAATGCGACCACAGCCGAACTGGTGGAGGGTGGCAACGGAGTGAAGGGTTCCGTTATCGGCATTCCCTTTCCCATCCCCAAAAAAGGCCTTGAGGCGGTTTGGAACCATTTGCTCAGGTACAGGGGCGACACCCTAGCGCGTACATTTGCAAAACTTCCGGTTACCCAGGGCGGCAGCTTTGAAAAAGGAAAGACTTCCAGCAAAGTATTGTTTGTGTACCATCGCCCCGGTGCCACAGAGGAAAAGCTCGGCAATCTTATCTATGTCCGATTATCACAGGTGCTGGCCCCTCCCAGAAATGTCGGCAGAGGGAGTGTTCTTCACGAGACCCTGAACCAGGATAAGGAAGCCCGCAAAGCCTGGTCCTATAGACCCGGACTGCGCCGTGTCCTTCGAGCCCCTGAAGTTGCATTTGATAATCCCGAACAAGCTACGGACGGCATCATTGTGACCGACATGATTGATATGTACAATGGCAGCCCCAAACGCTATGACTGGAAACTGCTGGGAAAAAAAGAAATCTATGTCCCTTACAACTCCTACAAGCTGCACAGCGGAGACCTTAAATACAAGGAAATGTTACAAAAACGCCATATCGACCCGAAACTGGCCCGTTACGAACTGCACAGGGTATGGGTGGTTGACGCGACCTTAAAGCAGGGAACCCGCCATATCTACAAACGACGGACATTCTATATTGACGAGGATTCATGGCAGATTCTGGCCATTGACTGCTATGACAACAGGGACGAACTCTGGAAATTTCAGGAAGCCCCTTCGATCAATTATTACAGCCTGCCTACCTTCATGGCTTCCATGGAGGTGACATATGATTTTCAATCCGGACGGTATAGCGTATCGCCCCACAATGAAGAACATGAATATATTTTTAATAAAAAAATGTCTTCCAGAATTTTCACACCCGCTAATTTAAGAAGAATCGGCACTCGGTAAGGAAAAAAGGATTATGGAAAACAAAAAACATGTCATGGCAGATCATCACCCGACAAAAACAGGAAGCTGTCTTTTTTTAGGCTGCATCCTCTGGATTGCATTGGTGTTCCAACCGGTCTTTGCCCAGGAAGAGTATTCGGTGATGGCGCCCCTGGCAGTGCACTCCCTTCTCCTTGACACCGCCACCACCGTCTCGTCGGTGGTGGCGGTGGGAGAAAGGGGCCATATTTTGATCTCCCGGGACGGGGCCCAAACCTGGGAACAGATGAAGGTTCCCAGCCGCAGTACCCTCACAGGCGTTTTTTTCGTGAACCATAATCTTGGGTTTGCCGTCAGCTATTTCCAGGAAATCTTCAGGACTCAGGATGGCGGAAAAACCTGGAAAATCATTTATAACAACCCCGAAGATGAACGCCCTTTTTTGGATATCTGGATCAAGGATGCCAAATCGGGCTTTGCCATCGGTGCCTACGGCCTTATGGTCAGAACAAGGGATGGGGGAAACACCTGGAAACCCGAGCCGCTTACTATCACCCGGACCCTGGGCCGGGAAAAGGGGATCTCGGATGAAGAATCTGTTTTATTTGCTGCCCTGGGGGGCCAGGATGAGGAGGATGAATTCGGGGATTTTGAGGACCCTGGAATCGGGAACGATATCAGTTTATACCAAATGGCCAAAAGTTCCACCGGAAAAATCTTTATCGCCGGGGAGATTGGGACCATTTACAGATCCGAAGACGGCGGGGAATCCTGGGATGCCCTGGACTCACCCTATCATGGAAGTTTTATGGGGGTCTTACCCCTTGGAGAGAACTCTCTTCTTTTTTATGGACTGCGCGGACACCTGTACCGGACCGATGACGATGGGGATACCTTTAAACGGCTGGACAGCGGTACCGAAGCCACCCTGATGGGGGGCATTCGTCTTGATGACGGAACGGTTATCATTACGGGCCTTGCCGGTGCGGTGATCCTGAGCCGGGACAGGGGAGAAAATTTTACAAACTATACCCACCCCAGCCGGAAACACATTGTGAGCGTCCTTGTCCCCAATGATGATACCCTTGTTTTGATAGGGCAATTCGGGATCAAAAAACTTTCCCTTAACACTTTTTTTGTCCAATAACAGGGCTATCTTTAGGAATTTTAAACAGGAGAATTTTTTACATGACCTCAACACTTGAAAAAGTCCTTTTTCAGCGCCGCCGCCTGATTATCATTTTCTTTACCCTTGCCACCCTGTTCATGGCTTATTCATCATCAAAACTTTATATTGATGCCGGTTTTTCAAAGCTCATCCCCATGAAACACGAATACATGAAGACCTACCTTGACCACAAGCAAAGCTTTGGCGGGGGGAATACGATCATCATCTCCCTTGTGGCTAAAAACGGTGATATATACACCCCGGAATTCTTTTCAGCTTTAAAGCAGGTCACTGATGAAGTCTTTTTTCTCCCCGGAGTGGAACGCAGCAAGGTTAAATCTTTGTTTACTCCCAATGTCCGATATGTGGAGGTGACTGAAGACGGGATCAATGCGGGCACTTTGGTTCCCCCGGATTTTAAGCCCACAAAAGAGGGTCTTGAGCAGGTCAGGCAGAATGTGCTCAAGTCCAGAATCATCGGACGACTGGTGGCCAACGATTTTTCCGGGGCCATTATCAGTGCAGGCCTTCTGAATATTGATCCCAGGACCGGTAAAAAACTGAATATCATGAAGGTCTCCAAAGACCTGGAAGAAAAGGTCCGGGATAAATTTCAATCCGACACCATTGATGTTCATATCATTGGATTTGCCAAAGTCATGGGCGATATGGCCAGTGGTGCTAAACGGGTGGTGCTTTTTTTTGGTATCGCCTTTCTGGTCACAGCGGTGATGCTCTATGTTTACAGCATGTCTGTCCTGCGCACTGCAGCGGTTCTAAGCTCGGCCACAATGGCGGTGATCTGGCAATTGGGACTTTTACCCATATTGGGCTTTGGCATTGATCCCATGGGAATCCTGGTTCCATTTCTAGTCTTTGCCATTGCCGTAAGCCATGCCGTCCAGATGCTCTCTGCCACAGGTGCGGAAGTCCATAAAGGCGCCAGTCCCCGGGAAGCTGCTCAAACCAGTTTTGGACGAATTTTTGTACCCTGTATCACCGCCCTGATCACCGATACCATTGGATTTTTAACCATCTGGCTCATTCCGGTGCGCATCATCCAGGAAATGGCTCTCACCGCTAGCGTCGGAGTGGCGGTGATCATCGTAGTCAATGGACTTTTTTTGCCGGTGCTCCTGTCCCTGGTTCCCGACAGTGATGCCTATCGGCTGAAACTGCAGCAACGTATCCAGTGCCTGAAGCCAATATGGCGATTTCTGGCCGGCTGCACCCGGAAAAAAGCCTCGGCCATCATTTTAGCCATAACCGTTGGCCTGGCCGTTTTCGGCTGCTGGAAAGGGGCCGGGGTTAAAATCGGTGACCTCCACCAGGGGATTCCCGAATTCCGGCCTGACTCCCGGTATAATATGGATACCGCCCGTATTACCCAACTATTTTCCATTGGGGTGGATTCCATCTCCATCATAGCCGAAACCATCTCCTATGGCTGCTTAGACTATGAAGCCATGAATGAAATTGATCAATTTGCCTGGCACATGCAGAATGTAAAAGGAGTGGTTTCGGTGATCACCCTTCCCTATATTGCAAAAACAATGAACGTTCTCTGGCACGAGGGAAATCCCAAATGGCATGCTCTGCCCAAAGCCCGAAAAAATATAATAACTGCCACCTCCAATATCCGTCTGGGGTCCGGCCTGGTGAACAAGGATTGCTCTGTCATGCCGGTAAGATTATTTACCAGTGACCATAAGGCCGAGACCATTAACCGGATTACCGCTACTGTAAAACAATACATTGTTGACAATCCTTCCAGCAAGGTAAAATTCAGGCTCGCCACAGGGAACGTGGGGATCATGGCCGCCACCAATGAAGAAGTAGAAGCAAGGCAGTTCCCCATTCTCTTTTGTGTTTTCAGTTCTGTGGCGCTTTTTTGCCTCATCGCCTTTCGCTCCCTTAGAGCCGTCCTCATTATTCTATTCCCCCTAGGAGTGGTATCCGTTCTGGCCTATGCCCTGATGAATATTCTGGACATCGGGCTGAAAGTGAACACACTGCCGGTGGTGGCTCTGGGTGTTGGGGTCGGTGTGGACTACAGTATCTATATCTATGGCCGACTCAAGAGTTTTTTTGCAGAAGGAAAATCTCTGTCAGAAGCTTATGAGATGACCTTATCCATATCCGGCAGTGCCGTGATTCTCACCGGGGTGACCCTGGCAATAGCCGTGGGCACCTGGATCTTTTCGCCCCTCCAGTTCCAGGCAGATATGGGTATTTTGCTGACGTTTTTATTTCTGATGAACATGGTGGGTGCTGTTATTGTCCTGCCGGCATTGAGTTTCTGGTTGCTTAAAAAACAAAAACCACACATTATTCAGGAATAAAAAAACAGCTTATAAACAAGATAGAGGTTTTAGTTGTGAAAAAAATACTTGCCTGGACAATCGGACTTGTACTGGTGATCGGTATGGGAATCGGAGGGTATCTGTATTATCGTATGAACTCAAAGATTATCCATTTGACACCGGAATACATCCGGGAGATAAATCAGGCCGTGGCTGCCCAGAATGAAGACTCTATTAAAAAACCACGGCAAAGGAAGCGAATTGTTCAGCCGTTCAATCCATTAAAGAACGTTTATTTCGGTGATACCCATGTTCATACCACACTTTCTTTTGACGCTTATCTTGCAGGCAACCGCCTGGGGCTTGAAGAGACTTACCGCTTTGCTCAGGGTGAACCGCTTAAGTTGGTTACAGGTGAAATCGTTCAAATCAGCCAGCCCCTCGACTTTGTTGCGATTACGGATCATGCCGAAAGTTTCGGTCTGTTTGAAGGGTGTGCCGATCCCACGATTAATAAAGAACAGCAGGAATTCTGCCAAAAGTTTGAAACACCTTCAATTCCTTTCTATTTAAGGCTTTTAAAATCTGCTACCACCCGCCCGCCGAAACGGCCGGCAGAATTCTGCGGCGATGACGGATCATTTTGTTTCGAACACGGGAAAACGACCTGGAACACGATTCGGCAGATGGCCGAGAAATATAATCAACCCGGGGAATTTACAGCATTTATCGGTTATGAATATTCGCCTACTCTGCCCGAAAGAGGTATGCTGCACCGCAATGTCATCTACCGTAACAATACAGTGCCGGATGTAGCATTTTCTGCGTTTGACGCCCCTACTGTTATCGATTTGTGGAACGCTCTGGAAGCAAATTGTACCAAAAATTGCGAGTTTTTAACGATTCCGCATAATATGAATTTTAGTTGGGGGCTGGCCTATTCCGGAACAACCATTGACGGCGAGGTCTATACAAAAGAGGATTGGGCGTTGCGTGCCCGTACAGAACCTTTGGCCGAAATTTTCCAGGCCAAAGGGAATTCGGAATGCGGTGTCGGGGCTGTGGACGAAGAGTGCGGTTTCGAACAATTTATTCCGGTGTGCGATGGAGATCAAACCGCTGGTTGTGTCGGTCTGGACTCCTTTGCCAGGGAAGGCCTTAAAAAAGGGATGCAGCTGGAACAGGAATTGGGATTCAATCCCCTGCGTTTCGGTTTTATCGGGAGTACCGACAGCCATAACAGCAATCCAGGTGATACAGAGGAGTATGACTTCCGAGGATTTAACGGCGTCTATAACTCGCCTGCAAAAAAAAGATTGTCCCCCAAAAAGCACGGCCCTAGAAAACAAACGGCCAAGAACCCTGGTGGCCTGGCTGCAGTATGGGCGGAGGAAAACACAAGAGATGCCCTTTTTGAAGGCATGAAAAAACGCGAAACCTATGCAACAAGCGGTACCCGTATCCACCTGAGATTTTTCGGCGGTTGGGATCTGAGTAAAAACACGCTGAACAGTATGAATCCCATCGCTGATGCATACAAAACAGGCGTGCCCATGGGTGGTGTTCTGAAACCAAGAAAAGGGATTGCCAATCCCAGGTTTATCATTTGGGCTGCAAAGGATCCAGACGCTGCAAACCTGCAGCGCATACAAATGATCAAAGGCTGGATCGAAAACGGCGAGCGTAGAGAAGAGGTGTTTGATATTGCCTGTTCCGACGGTTTAACACCGGATCCCTCAACCGAAAGGTGCCCTGACAACGGTGCCCGGGTTGATATTAAAACCTGTGATATCACACAGGATAATGGGATGGCTGAAATGAAACTTGTGTGGGAGGACACAAAATTTAATCCAGAGCACTCAACCTTTTATTACGTCCGGGTGCTGGAAAACCCCACCTGCCGCTGGTCGACCTATGATGCCATTCGCCTGGGACAGCCTCCGCGCAAGGACATTCCTGCAACAATCAGAGAAAGGGCCTGGTCATCACCGATCTGGTATGCTCCGGAACAGTGGTAAAATAAACTGTTCGAATATGTCTTTGGTGGATTATAGTTTGCCATTTACCATTGTATTCTTTAAAAAGAATAAACTGGTGTTAGAGGGATAAAAAATAGATGATTTTTCAAAGTATTGATGAAACCAAACAAAAACTTGAATCTAATGGTTACATTTGCTCCAAAACAATTGCTACGGTAGCATTCCTTGCCGGAAAAGTTCAAAAACCGATTCTGGTTGAGGGACCGGCAGGCGTAGGAAAAACCGACCTGGCCAAAGCAGTTGCCAGGGGATTGGGCAGGGATCTGATCCGCCTCCAATGCTATGAAGGATTAGATGAGACCAAGGCGTTATACGAATGGGAGTATGCAAAGCAGTTATTGTATACCCAAATGCTCAAAAACAAGATCGATGATGTTATTTCAGGAACAAAAAAACTCAGTGAGGCTGTGGACAGGATAGCTGATCAGGAAGACGCTTTCTTTTCCAAGCGGTTTCTCCAGCCTCGCCCCTTACTAAAGGCAATTCTATCTAAAAATCCGGTTGTTTTGTTGATTGATGAGGTTGACAAATCAGATCCGGAGTTTGAGGCCTTTCTGCTGGAAATACTCAGCGATTTTCAGGTCACAATTCCGGAAATCGGAACCCAGCAGGCTGTTAACATTCCTTACGTTATCCTGACGTCTAACAATTATCGGGATATGAGTGATGCCTTGAAAAGAAGGTGTATCCATTTATATATTGACTACCCGGACACCCAACTGGAGCTGGAGATTGTCCGATTAAAATTTCCAAAAATACAGACACGCCTGGCCCGTCAGGTTATCACCACTATCCATGCCATCCGAAAACTGGAGCTTAAGAAGAAGCCGTGCACCTCTGAAACATTGGACTGGGTTCATTCTTTGATTTCATTGCAGGTCAGCGAGCTGTCGCCGGAAATCGTGGTTGATACACTGAATCTGATCTGCAAGTATCGTTCGGATGCTGATTTGGTAAAGCAGAATATTGACACTATTTCACAGCAGGCTGGATGATCATGCTCGATGTAATATTGAAATTTGCAGCGTACTCCAGAAAGGCCGGCCTTAGAATTTCAACCGCTGAAGTACTGGATTGCAGCCAACAGATAGAATATATCGATGTGGGTGATGAATCGCAGTTCAAAGATCTTCTCCGGGCAAATTTTGCTAAAAGTAAAAGAGAACAAACAAAATTTGATCATATCTACCCCCTTTTTTCCATAAATTAAGAAACAATACTTGTCTTCCCCGTATTAATGCATCATCAACAGATATGGAAAAAATGTCTAGCCCTCATTTGATGACCCGGCAACAAGATGCCGGGGTAATGCTGCAAGGGGATACCGAAGATATGATGGATGTGTTTGCAACAGGTTGGTTCCATGACCAACATAGGGAAGATTTGGGTGAAAAGTCTTTTTTCTCTTTTACTCAAAAAGAGATGGAAGAGATGCAGGAAGTCATTGAACTGCTGGTTAGAAAACTTAAAGATACTATAAAAAGGCGCCATGCCAAAACCAAGCGGGGTATTCCAGACATAAAAAAAATACTGAGAACAGCTTCCAGGTACCAGGGGATTCCCATGCAACTGGTTTTCCGGGGTAAACCCAAGCAAAGAGGGGAAATCGTAACACTTTGTGATGTCTCCGGTTCTGTCTGGACAGCAGCAAAATTCATGCTCAGTATGCTCTACTCGCTTCAGGATTGTTTTCTTGCGGTGCGAAGTTTTATTTTTGTCTCAGAACTTGCTGAAGTGACCCGGACTTTTGAAAGATATGAGGTGAAAAAGGCCATAGATAAAGCGCTGGTCGAGGCAAAAATAGACTACAAAGGTACGACGAATTATGGAAAGGCTTTCAGATATTTCAAGACTCAATATCTCGACATCCTGAATAAAAAAACAACATTGATAATTATTGGTGACAGCAGAACGAATTATACCAATTCGGAAGCGGAGATTCTCAAAGAGATGCAGGATAAATGCCAAAGAGTTATCTGGCTTAATCCGGAACCGAGAGTATTATGGAATACGGGCGATAGTCGAATGAGGGCTTATGAAACGTATTGCAGACAGGTACAGCACTGTGAAAATCTAAACCAATTGCTTGCTTTTATTAAGCACCTGGTTTTGTAGCTTTCACTAACATTAGGTTGCATTACCGGATTAGCAGCCGGAATCAGAAAAAAATGAGTGATTACACATTTTAACATTTATTATAAACAATAAAAAGATGGGGGTACATCATGATTAAGGGTTACATGGACAAAATTTTAAGAGTTGATCTCAGCGCCGGGGAATTGAAAGATATCCCATACCCGGAAGAATGGAAAAAAAATTATATCGGAGGCTCTGGTGTGGCTGCAAGGATCATCTACGATGAAGTGCCGCCGGGAATCGATGCCTTTGATGCAAAAAACGTATTCTGTCTCTTTACCGGACCCTGGACCGGCACCCTGGCACCCACCTCCGGGCGATACGAGGTGGCGTCCAAGTCCCCCCTCACTGGCGGGTGGGGAGAGGCCAGTTGTTCCGGATACTTTGCTCCCCAGCTTAAAGCAGCCGGTTATGACGGAATTATTGTGACCGGCAAATCGGAAAAACCGGTCTATCTTGCCATCATAGAAGGCAAAGCAGAGTTAAAACCGGCCGATGCGGTATGGGGAAAATCAACCACTGAAACAGAGCAGATAATACAGGAAGCCCATAATGAGCCCAAGATGAAGGTGGCCTCCATTGGCCAGGCCGGAGAAAAACTGGCACGTTACGCCTGCGTCATCAGCGACGGAGGGCGCGCCGCAGGACGGTGTGGAATCGGGGCTGTAATGGGTTCCAAACGGCTCAAGGCCATTGCTGTTCGAGGCACCCAAAAAGTGGCCGTGGCCGCCTCTGATTTCAAAGAGATCGCCAAGGATGTAAAGGACAGATGGAAGCAGGACTTTGCCTTCCAGGCCCACGGCGACATGGGAACCAACGGATCTCTTCAGATGGCCATGAACGTGGGAGATGTACCCATAAAAAATTTCCAGAAAAGCGCTTGGCCTGAAGCGATTAAGCTGTCCGGAGCCACACCGGACGGGGACTATGATAAGCTGGTCACCAAAAGATATGCCTGTTATAATTGTGCCCTTGCCTGCGGCAGAATGATGAAACTTGACAAGGAGATCGCCGGGGTAAAACCATTTGAAGGCCATGCCCCGGAGTACGAAACTGTTGGTCTTTTGGGTGCCAGTATCCTGAATTCCGATATTGAAACCGTTGCTGCGGCAAACCATGTCTGCAACGAGGCCGGCCTGGATACCATCAATACAGGCTCCATGGTTTCCTTTGCCTATGAGGCCTTTGAGAAGGGAATCATCACAAAAAAAGATGTGGGGTTTGATCTTAAATGGGGAGACGGTGAGGCCATGGTCCGCCTGGTACAGATGATCGTAAACCGGGAAAAAATCGGTGATCTTTTGGCCGAAGGACCGGTGATTGCCACCAAAAAACTGGGTAAAGACTCCCAAGCTTTTGCCATGCATGTCAAGGGAATGGGACTTCCGTCCCATGATCCCAGGACATATTTTTCCGCCGGACTGGAATATGCCGTTTCCAACCGGGGTGCCTGTCATCTCCAGGGGTTCACTGAAACCTGGGAGAGTTACGAGCATTTTTATATCCCCATGATGGGTGACGAAGCCATAGCAAAGCTGAAAGAAAGTGGAAATTTCTGGAGGACGCGCTTTGATGGACAACATGTTTCCGAAGGCAAGGCCAAAAATGTCTATCTGGCAATGGCCGGCAGCAACACTGTGGATGCCATAACGCTCTGCAAGTTCATGGCCATGTGCGATACCATGCTTACGGGCAATGAAATCTCCAACCTTCTGAACGCCATTACCGGCAGTGATTATAATTACGACTCCCTGACCGAAGTAGGTGAGCGGCTGGTACAGCTCAAAAGAGCCTTCAACATCCGCTGTGGTCTTACCCGGTCCGATGACAAACTTCCCGAAAGGGTGCAGGCCCCGGTTGAAGACGAGGCCGGTGTGCACGGAACGCTTGATATGGATACCATGCTGAAAGAGTTCTATGAAACTGCTCAGTGGGACTGGGAAACCGGTAAACCGCTCCGGGAAAAACTCTTGTCCCTGGGATTGGATAAAGAGGCCGAAGACCTTTGGGGTACTGCCTGATTGGCTGTCCAACTGAGGAAATAAATAAAGTCGGCCCGTATATTGCGGAGCCGGCTTTATTCTTTTTTTAAAACACTTAAACCAAACCCAGAATTTGTTTTGCTTCTTCAGGTGTGGCAATCGGACGGTCCAATATTTTTGCTGCTTCACACACCCATTTTGCCTGCTCCCAGCTGCCTTTAGCCAATGCACCACCCGGAACCCTGACATTGTCCTCCAATCCGATTCGAACATGACCACCGGTCATCATACTCATTAAAACCGCCGGTACCTGACTGTCTCCTATACCACAGACCCCAAAGGTTGCATCTTCCGGCAGCAGGCCGATCATTGTCAAATGCATCTGGGGGCTAAAGCAGACACCGCAATAGGCGCCATAAACAAATTGGAAATGGAGGGGGTCTTCAAATGTTAATTTTCGCTTATGCAACAGGAGTATATTCTGTATGCCCGCAGGGTCATAAACTTCCAGTGCCGGTTTAACCCTGTTTTCTTTCATCATTTTAGCAAAATCGGCAATCATATTGAGAGGATTTTCAAAAACATATTCAAAAAGGACTTCCCCGGTTCTATGATCCGTCAAGCCATCATTCCTTGAGGCTGTATTGAGGCTGGCAATTTCGGGCTTCAGCTCAAGGACCGGGGCAATGCGCTG
>NZ_JAIOSW010000066.1 GCF_021107415.1 Desulfobacula sp. | reverse complement strand
GCATCTGCAAAGGAACAAAAAAGAGTCATCCTGGAAATTGTAGAGTGATTTTGAACAAGCAAAAAGAGGCATCACTTTTTAAAATTTCCATTTTTTAAAGCTGAAATTTTTTTCCCGGCCGGAAGTTTTTTGATTTGGTACTCAAGTTTAAAAGCCTCTTTTTTTGTAAGACCTTTTCCAACGGCAACTAATTCCACGGGTAGTCTGGATCTTGTATATTTTGAAGCGGTACCCTCATTGTGTCTTAATAAACGGTTTTTAAGATTAATGGTGACACCGCAATATAAAGAGCCATCAGCGCATTCTAACAGGTAGACCTGCCAATCTTTATTTTTATGCAAATGAACGGCTGAAAAGCTCTTCAATAGCTTTTTTACCTTCATCCGAAAGGTTTCTGGTCCCTGTTCCACAAAAAGTTTTATGTGAAATTACAGGTTCATCTTTTTTCCATTCATTTTCTTTCCATGTATACCATTCATTTTCGCTTTGATCAAAAACACTTACCGGCCTGTTAAAAAATTTAGCAAGTTCAACACCCCAGCCAGTTCCGCCTTTGACCGTTTTATCAGACTGAATCCAACCGATTGCAAATACCTGATACCCCTTATTAATCATATGGAAAATAACCTGAAAAACTTTTCTGATTTTATCTACCCGTGCATATCTCCTGCCCATTCGTGCAGAGACTATCTCCATACTGATATTACCTTTTTTCAGTTCCTCATCACTTAGCAGGGTAATGTTCTTTTCTCTTGAACACGTATGCCCTTCAAATGAGAAATTTATTTCATTAATTCCATACTTTTCAGCACATTCACCAAAAGTTTCTTCTGCTCCTCTAAGCCCGCCACTGTAAATGCTGTACTCTTTATTACTCATAATTTATATTTCTCCTTTTATATGTCTGTTAGAATCTTAGTTTTTTTGAAACGAACGGAACTAAATATGCGAATTCAAAATTTTTTGCAATAGTTTTTTTGCCTGAAAGCAAATAATGTGTTTTCTCAATCCGTTTTTTTGTTGATATTGATCTTCTAATTGTGAATGCACCATTATCAAAGCCCTCTTTCTGAAATAAAATACTGAATTTGGATTTTATTATTATTTCCTAACTTCAGTGATACCGGGTTCAGAATCAGACCAACAGTTACAACTCCCGATGCAGTGAGTTCGCCCAGTGATATTGGTTCTGTAAAAATTGTAGAAATATCTTTCAATACCCGGCCCCCACCGGTTATCCGAATGGTTTGGGGTGTTACCTTTGCCTCTTTCATGACCAGCCCTTTAGGTAATTCCCCTATCCAATGCGGTTGGATGGGAAGTTCTTTTTCGACCAGTGTATCCAAGGTAATATCAAGTTCCGAGGGTTCAATTTTTTTTAACCGGATTCCTGGCGGAAGCAATATGTTTTCCTTGGTGATGGACAGCTTGTTAATGCCGACCACAGACTGGGACAAGTTAAGTTTGATATTGATCTGTTCAGGCTTGATAGAATTGATTAACGGCCTTGCGCCGCTGATTAAAAGCTTAACATTGGAAGCAGAAGAGGATATTATTTCCATTTTTTGATCCGGGTTCATGAATTCCACTGGGATCTCATATGTGGCCAGGGTTTCCATCCCTTTTGAAAAGCTGAGCCATATCCCTGTGACACAGAAAAGACTGACCAAAGCCGCTGTAATAAGTTCTATTGTCTGATGGCGGAATCCTTTTTTTGTTGAATCATCTCCTGCATGTTTTTGGAGTGATTTTTCAAGTGCTAAACGATTTTGGATATTGTAGGTTTGATTTTCTTTAAATAAGGACACCTTTCCCCGTTCTTCTGAAACAACAATAACCAGGGCATCTGTGAGTTCCGTTAACCCTACCGCTGCCCTGTGACGGGTCCCGAAAAAAGAAGGCAGATTCTCTTTTTTAGACAATGGAAGTATCACACCGGTGCTGGTGATTTGATCCCCCTGTATGACAGCAGCGCCATCGTGCATTGGATTGCCGGGCCAGAAAATACTCACAAGCATTTCCTGTGACAATTTGCCCTTTAAAGGAATCCCTCCTTGAACAACGCTGTCAAGGCCCTGCTTTAAGGGCAGCACTATCAAAGCCCCTATTTTTTTTTCGGCAAGCGTATAGACACTTTCAACAATGATATTCAAAGGTGTATGAAATTGAAACCCGGGTATTCCCCACAAAAATGATTTCAGATCGTTGGTCTGTAGAACGCTGGAGATTTCATTTCTGAAAATAATTATAATGATTAAAGCCGCCACGGTAATAACGCCCTGCATTGCCCAGTTTGTTATGATCAGGCCGAGAGGGACTGCAGCCTGACTGGCAGCCCAGAAAGCACAAGTGGCCAGCAGCACTCGGATAACATTCGTTCCCCTGAAAAGCACATAAAGCCGAAATAAAATATAGCTGTTTAGCAGGATATCTAATACATCCAGCCAGCGAAACCCGGAGAATAAATAAAAAAGCTGCTCCATTGTTAATCAGTCTACCATGCTGAATCTTAAGGTTTGCAACGGGGTATCATCGGCATCTCGTATTTCGACACGCCAGGGTCCTTTATCTGCATCCCGAATCTGTATCCTGCTGAAAGAGGACCATTTAGGAGGAGAAAGGGTGAGTCGCATGGTAAAAATCAGCTTGTCCTTTTTATACCATTTGTGAAGAATATAGGTTTTTTTAAAAACAGGATCAAAATTTGAAAAACAGAAGACCTCCCCCTGGGATATTGAAAAGGCCACAGCCGGATTTATTGGTTGAAAATTTTCAATGGCTTCACATATAACAGCCTGCACCAGCACCATTTTAGCATTTGGTTGTTCGGAACAGACATTTGTTGCAGACATTAACAATATGGCAGCAAGAAAAAATAGTATTTTTATTGATTTACCGGGAAAAATTATTTTCATGCCTTCCACTATAGCTGACACACCATTTTTTTCAAGACAAAATCTATGAAGAACCCCTATAAATTATCCAAATTTTTTTCATAATGGTATGCAAATTGCGTGATATAAAAAATGGTGAAAGACGAAGAAAATATGAATATATTGGCCCAAAATATTTTAATCGAGTCCTGGGAGTTGAAAAGAAATGAAACCGACCATATTCAAGCGCCTGGTAATAGGAAATATGATTATGATTGGTTTTGTTGTTTTCCTGGGAGCTTATGTTGTTTTTAAGCTTGATGAGCTTCAGCAACTGTCCCGGGAAATTGTTGATACAGATACAAAAAGCCTTAAACTTTGTGAAAACCTGTCAGTTTCCCTGTTGTCCCTGATAATGTTTGAAAAGAAATATATTATCTCAGAGGATGTTGATTATTATGATAAATATAAAGAGCTTAAAACTGCATATGAAGAGGAAATAGACCTGCTGGGTGATATGGCAAAAACTTTTGAAGTTAAAAAGCTTGTCCAGGAGACTCAGAGTTTATTTTTCAATTATTCGTTTTTATTTGCAAAAGAGGTAGAGCTGATTAAAGATCAGTCAAAGGATTATGACCCGTCAATATTCCTTGCCAAAAGAAGCAGTGTGGCCAGAAGTATAAGAGATAAGCTAAAACAGATTATTGTTGTAAAAAATGAAATAAAAATTTCAAAGCTTTTGCTTTCAAACTTGATGATAGGCAAAGCAATTAAGCTGACCGTTATTATTACAATAATTGCAATTGCCCTGGGAATTCTGATTTCCGTAACCAATACAAAGGCCATAACCGGTTCAATCTTTCTTCTGGAGAAAAAAACCAGGGAAATATCCAAGGGGCAATTCAACCATATTCCTTCTATTGCAGCAGCTCCAAAGGAGATAGAGGACCTGACCCTGCATTTTAATGTCATGTGTTCCAGACTCAAAGAACTTGAAATCATGAAAACAGATTTTATCAGCCATTTTTCCCATGAACTTCGTACGCCTATCACATCCATAAAAGAAGCATCAAGCATGTTGAATATGCAGCTTTTTAAATCAGATCCCCAAAAGGAGAAAGAACTTTCAAAATTAATTCTGACCGAGTGTGACAGGCTGATAAAATCCATAGAAAGGATTCTTGATCTTTCAAAGATGGAAGTCTTTAAAATGGAGTATGAGTTTTCAAAAGCTGATATTGTTAATATCATTCGAAAAGCGCTTGTCAAATTTATTCCTGCAGCCCAGAATAAAAAAATTGAGTTAAGCTTTTTACCTGCAAAGAATATTCCTAAAACCCGGCTTGATGGAAAGAGGATTGAAGAAGTCATGAACAACCTGATATCCAATGCATTGAAGTATACACCTGAAAAAGGAAATATCCTGATAAAAACAGAGATTAATAAAAATCTTGAAAAAATAATCGTGTCTGTATCTGATAATGGTTGCGGGATTGATAAAAAGAATCTTGAAAGAATTTTTGAAAAATTCAAGCGAATTGACAAAGGAAATGAAATTTTAAGAGGGACTGGTCTGGGTCTTGCAATATCAAAACATATAATTAAGGCACATAAAGGAATAATATGGGCAGAAAGCGGAATATCCAAAGGTACAAAAATATTTTTTATTATGCCGGTTGTTTAATTTTTATCCCCAGATTATTCTTTGGAGTTGTTAAATGAATAAGATATTAATCGTTGATGATGATGCCTCTATTTTAAAGGTTCTTAAAATGAGGCTTGAAGCAGGTGGTTATGATGTTTCCATGGCTGTAAGCATGAAAGAGGCCATTCAGATCGCAAAAAACTCAATATTTGATCTTGCCCTTCTTGACTATAAGCTTGGAGATGGCAACGGTGTTATGCTTATGGAAGAACTTAAAGCCATTATGCCTCAAATCCAGGTGATTATCCTCACGGCATTCGGAACCATCGGAAATGCTGTTGATGCAATGAAAAAAGGCGCATTTACCTATCTTACAAAACCTTTTGATGATGCCGAACTAATGCATCAAGTTAAAAATTGCCTTGAAAAAAGCAGCCTGTCCAGGGAAGTGGAAAACTTACGCAGCATGGTTTCCAATCAACTGGGTTTTGAGAATATTATATGCAAAAGCGACTCAATGATAAACACGCTTAAGCTTGTAAAACAGGCTGCCGTAACAGATTCCACTGTTTTGATCTCCGGGGAGAGTGGAACCGGAAAAGAGCTTGTAGCCAAATCTGTGCACCTTGCAAGTTCAAGAAGAAAAAATAGTTTTGTTGCTGTTAATTGTGCTGCCCTTCCTGAGAATCTTTTTGAGAGTGAACTTTTCGGTTATGAAAAAGGGGCATTTACAGGTGCGGCAAAGCGAAAAGCCGGGTTTCTTTCCCAGGCCCAGGAAGGGACTTTCTTTTTTGATGAAGTCTCTGAAATACCGCTTACCATGCAGGTAAAACTCTTGCGTGTCCTGCAGGAAAACGAGTTTTATCCCCTGGGAAGCAATAAAACAATTGAACTTGATACAAGAATTATTGCGGCAACCAATAAGGACCTTGCTTTGGAAGTATCAAAAGGGAAATTCAGACAGGATCTTTTTTACAGGATTCATGTTATTCCCATAAATATTCCTCCTTTGAGGGAACGCCTTGACTGTATTCCTCATCTTGTAGATTATTTTATAAGAGAATATGCAAAGACAATGCAAAAAGAGATAAAAAAGATATCTGATGTCGGAATGAACAAAATTTTTCAATATGCCTGGCCGGGTAATGTCAGAGAACTCAAAAATGTTATAGAATATGCAGTTGCCATGAGTGATTCCAAGGTGATCAGCGAAGACCTGATCTTACAAAAACCTGATGGAGTCAGAAGAAATGAAGTTTTAAAACCTCTGAAAAAAGCTAAAAAGGATTTTGAAAAAGAATATATTAAAAAATTGCTTCGCCTGACCAAAGGAAATGTAAGCCAGGCATCTAAGTTTGCTGGAAAATACAGGTCAGATTTTTATGAATTGATGAAAAAATACAGTCTTGAAATTAATGAATTCAGATCCTGATTGGGTCAAACTATCATCATGGCATGCTTTTCTTCAGGCAGGGCTGCTGCCGGCGGTACAATTTTCATCAGGCAGGGCATTACCAAATTGCGTCCTTTAACTTTAGCTTTATATAACATGCTGTCAGCATTTTTTATAAGTATATTCATATTAGTACAATTGTGATTAAGCCGGGCAACTCCAAAACTGGCTGTCACTTTAATCTTATTGTTATCATATTCAATCATTTTGTTTGAAACTTTTATCCTCAGTCGTTCGGCAAGTTCCATTGCTTTCTTTTTTCCTGTTTCAGGAAGGATCGCAATGAACTCCTCCCCACCATATCTGGCAAAAATGTCCCCTTTTCTCATATTTTTCTGAACAATTAAAGCAATTTCTCTTAACACTTTATCTCCGGCAAGATGGCCAAAGATATCATTTACTTTTTTAAAATGGTCAAGATCAAACATGAAAATGGATAGATCGTTTTTATGCCGTATTGCCCTTGCAATATTTTTTTTAAGCTGGTTTTCAAATTCCCTTCTGTTATAACAGCCTGTCAGGGGGTCTATGACAGCCGCATTTGAAAGATTTTCAATTTTCATCTGCTTTAAAAGTGCAACCGAACAGCTTTGAAGGACAAGTTTGGCTATTTCATCATGATGAGTGTACATTATATTATCAGGGAGTATGTATATTTTTGAGTAATGGTTTTCCTGGCTTGTCCCATAGGAGACCAGACCTTTTAAATTAAAGGTGTTTGCCTGTTCTTTCTCATGCAGGGTCAGATTAAGGTAATTAAGGTGATTTTTATCCGGCAGGTTAAAGTTCTTGAGGATAATTTCTTCAAGTGATTTTTTACATATTTTAGGGTCAAACCATACGTCAACATGATTGCCCTTTTTTATTGCAAAGGCAAAAAGTTGGTAGTTGATTATTTCTTTTAAACAACAAGCGCTCTGTTTTATTATTTCAATGGATGATTTTTTTTGGTTCAGGTCAACTATATGGCGGGCCAGTTTTTTATGATCCGCCTTTTTTTTTGTCAATTTTAAGATTATGCGAAAAAGGGCTGATACTTTGTTGGATATTTTATTTATTGCCGTCATGATTTTTCCTCCCCTTTTTTTATAAATACAATTGGCTTAACAAGGTATTTTGCAATAGTTATACCAAATCAAATTTATGAAAAAATATTCAAAAATTACAAATAGTTAGCCTTTGCGATAATGGTGATCATAACAGGTCGGCCTTTTCTTACATTTAAGTTAAAAGCTTGAAAAAGTACATTTTTATCAAAATAATGGACATTAACAGGTCAAAAATAGACTATTTACGCAATTTTACCTTTTAAGTGAAGGAAATTTCATTCATATTTTTTACTTCCCATCGTCAGATTTTACACATTGATACATGACTTAGGAGTGTTTTCAATAACCTGTGAAGGGTTTTGCAGACATTTGATATCCACAAAAAGTAAAATATGGCATTAATCCTTTCTCTTCGTAACTTTACGCCGACATTATTCGTGGATACAAGATAAAACTTCATTGTCAAAGTAATTTAAGTGTATGCGAAATCCTGCATTTGATTGAGTATGATCTTCTTATCCAGATTACCTCCTGGAGGGCTGCTGTAATTTTTAACCGAGTTTGATTATAATTTCAAATACTTATATTTTTTTTTTAACCTTGGTACCATTATTGCCATTGTTGCTATTTATGTAATGAAAATTAATTAAATAACATTAAAACAAAACTCAAGGAGGTAATTGTGAATTTTAAAAAGCAAGTCAGTTTATTAACATTTTTTTTCATTTTATTAAGTTTATGTGCCCATGCATCTGATAAGTTACCGACACAGGTTAAAAATTTTTACATGGCAGGGCAGCAGCCAATTGCCGCGAGCATATTTCAAGCAGATGCCAGGGATTCCGGATATCCATGGAGAGGACTTCTTATTGGTGCTGATCATGGTCTTGGCAATATCCATCATGATAATATTTATGTGCGCATAAATGGAGGTCCCATAATCTACCAGACAACAATTCCGGCAAGAAAGCTTGGGAATCAGCTGCCGGATGCCGGGCTCTTGTGGCATTTTTATACAAGGGATGATACTGAGATTACCATATACGCTACCTCTGCATGGGTAACCGGAATGGAGAGCGAACTATCATTGCCTTATCCCCTGTATTTCTTGTATCCGGATCCTGCGACCTGTACAGAGCAGACTGTCCCTGTTTCTATTGCAGGTGAAGATCAGCTTGTAAATGTTGGAAGTCTGGTTACTCTTGACGGGTCACTCAGTTATGATCCATACCTTCCCGACAATGATGATCTGGTCTATCGCTGGGAGTGTTATTCAGCGCCTGAATCGTCTGTTCTTTTAAGTGATGAAGGCGAAGCCGCTATCATTACCTTTACACCGAACATCCCGGGAAATTACTATTTCAGATTTAATGTAAGGGATAAGAAGGATGATACCTCATTCAACAGAAGCCCGGTTTCCTATGTACGGGTAAGTGCGGTTCAGGATATGGGTTCCCAATCCTATCTCAATGCAAATGCAGGCAGAACCCAACAGGTTGAGGTCAATCACATGGTAACTCTGGACGGCAGCCAAAGCCATGGCAGCGATACGATTACCAGCTACACCTGGACCATGGAGAATCCCCTTGGCGCAAGCGATATTCAAAACATTTCCAACACCCTGGGTACAGCAGATTGTCAGGGTAATTGCCATCAATCAAATTTTGATGCGGACGGCGATGTTGACGGAGAAGATTTCGCGTTGCTCGCTGCAAATTATTCAGGCGTTGAACTGCCTGATGAACCGGTTGTCCAGTTTGTTGCCGGCATTGCAAGGCCCCATATTTTCAGGCTGACTGTAGGTGATGGTGCGCAGACAGATTATGAAACAACAATAGTAGCGGTCAACCATGAGAATGCAAATCCGGTTCTCACACACCCTTTTGTTGAGAATGAATGTCTTGAATGATCCTTAAACCAAAAGATGTTGAAATCTATTAATAAAAATAACAATTAACAATTTAAAGGAGGGGAAATTGAATTTAACCCAATTGAAAAAATCAATCTCACTAGGCTGCCTGTCTGTTCTTATAGGCCTTGCAATCCCGGTGTTTGCTTTTTGCGCGGATGTGGATGTTTATGCTGAAGGGGCGATTGATGAGACAGAACTGATTGTTTATGTGTATGCGGATGTAAATGTGGATAACCTTTTAAGCTATGGTGTCAGCCTGAATTATGATTCATCTGAATTATCAGTGGTTCAAGTGCAAAAAGACCCTGATCCCATCCCCTACACAAGCAATGAAACAAAATGGTATCTTGGAGAAACCTGGGCGTCATACAAAAATAATCCAGACCCGGATTATTCTGTTCCAGATGAAATTATTATCATTGGGGGCAAGCTTGATCCTGCAGATCCTGCACAGGGAGTTGAACAGGGAACACGGGTTTTGCTGGCCATGGTAGTATTTGAACCTGAGGATGTCCAAATCCCTGCAAATCCCACACTTTTTCTTTCATATGCAAGAGGAGACGGTACATCATCTTATAAGAATTTTGTACGCTTGAATAATAATACTCCCGAAGTCCTTGATGGTGAAAATGTCTATTTTGGATCTGTTGAGGTTTTCCAACTGGGCGATGCAGATGGGAATGGTGCAATTTCACCGAAAGATGTCAATGCAGTCAAGTTTAACATGGGTAATGCAGATGCCCCCTGTTACATGGATTGTGACAAAAACGGCAGTATTACACCCAGTGACATCAATTGTATCAAATCAAAAATTTAAATATAAAGGACCCAATTATTATGAAACGAATTTTATCGGTATTTTTTTTAATTTTCACCCTGTGTTTAACGGGTAATGCGACCGCGGCTGTAAGCAGTTATACATATTTGCTTGATATTGATATCCCTGATCCCGGAATGATTATAGAAGTTGAATCAATGATCGGCGGGGTTGAATTCAAGGTGTCGGGCGGAGTCTATGGAGACGATTGGACTATCAGTCTCGGCAATGCGGTTCCTGTAGATCAAGGCGTTTGGATTTTTGAAAATTTTGGAACCTGGAATGCACTATATGATAACTACAACTGGTCCGATCCTGATTATGCTCCCATGATCAGCGGCAATGTTCTGACCATAACATCCGGTGTGGAACTCATGTTTACAGATATGGGGTTTTATGATTTCAGGGGCCAAAGCGTAAACACCGAATATTTTTCAAGTAATGGTTTTACCCAAAGCGCTATACCTATACCTGGAAGTATTATTCTTCTTGGAAGCGGACTTTTAGGATTTTTAAGTGTAACAAGGAGAAAATGATGGGAAAAACCATGTTATATGCAAAAAAAGCAGTAACAATTATTGCCGGCATAATGGTTTTCTCTTTATTTTCTTTTTTTGCTGTTTATGCAGCAGACCCCATAATTATAGATCATAATTGCATAGATATCGGGCAGATTCCCGAGGCTGCAATTGACCAGGCTAAATCGGATCTGCATATTGCATATGGTCATACATCCCATGGCAGTCAGTTGACTTCAGGGATGGGTTCCGATAACGGTGTATCCTTTGACCTGTTCATGACAGCCAACGGAGCAACACCCGGTCTTTACCTTTGGAATAACGGGGGTATAGGGGATGCTCTTGATTTTCATAATTATTTTGCATCAGGTGACCTTGGAAATCCAGACAGATATACCTGGGCACAAAGAACAAGGGATTATCTGGACAATCCAATAAATTCAGATGTTAATGTGGTGATATGGTCCTGGTGCGGTCAGGCTGACACATCAACAGCAAACATTGATATTTATCTGAACCTCATGGAAGGACTTATCAATGATTATCCAAATGTACATTTTGTTTTTATGACCGGCCATTTGAATGGAACCGGGCCTGATGGTCAATTGCATTTAGCCAACCAGCATATCAGGAATCATTGCATGACCAACAACCGGATACTTTATGATTTTGCCGACATTGAAAGCTTTGATCCTGACGGGCTTGTCAACTATATGGAACTGGCTGCCAATGACGGGTGTTATTATGACAGTGACACGAATGGCTCAAGGGAGAGCAACTGGGCATTGGACTGGCAGGATTCGCATGTTCAAGACGTTGACTGGTGGGCTTCCGGAGCTGCTCACAGTCAGCATCTGAATGGTAATTTAAAAGGGTATGCTGCATGGTGGTTATGGGCGACTCTTGCCGGCTGGAATATAGATCCGTGCGGTCCTGCTCCTTCCGAATTAAGTGCAGTCCTAAACCAGCAGCAAACTCAGATCCTTCTTGTATGGTCGGATAATTCCCAAGCTGTAAATGAAACAGAGTTTGTGATCCAGCGGCGGGAAAACAATGATGCATGGAATAATGATTATGCCAGGGTTGGGGCGGATATTACCCAGTATATAGATACCAATGTTCAACAAGGTAACTACTCATACCGGGTGCTTGCCTATTTCAGCGGTGATCCCGGTGGAGATCCGTGTTATTCAGGGGCATCAAATACTGTATCTGTTTCCGAACAGACATTGTCAATTATATTAAAGCAAAATGTTGATGGATATCAGGGGTGTACAGATACCTATCTTGATGCCGGCAATGCGCAAACCAACTTTGGGAACACTTTATATAAAACAATAGGCGGTGATCCTCAAGTCAGCATGACAATAAGATTTGATCTGCCGGAAGATCTTGTAAATAAAGTAATTCATGAAGCGAAACTCACGTTTTTTTGCTGGTCTGTTTCCAATTATGCGGAAGGAAACTATTTTGAACTGTATGAACTTATCGAGCCATGGGATGAGGATTCTGCTACCTGGTATTTAAGAGAATCCAACATAGACTGGTCCGTACCGGGAGGAGCGTATTCTACCCTGCCTGTCAGCACGGTTCTAATTGAGAGTCAGGGGTTTTATCCTGAATTTGATGTAACCGGAATAGTTCAGCAATGGTCTGACCAGTCTTTGGTCAACTATGGCCTGATTCTAATAAATGACTCGGCAATAAGAACAGGAATAAAAGCAAGTGAATATAGTGAGTATGGAAGACCTAGTCTGGAAATAGTCTATTCTGCAAATTCTGTTTGCATATCTGATAAAGACGGTGATGCAGATGTGGATGGTCTTGACATGGCTTTGTTTGTTACCGACTACAACCCCAATTGTCTTGCACTGTTTGCAGGGGAATTCGGGAATGAATAAGAAAAAATTTAAGGAGCGGAAATGAAAAAAATAATAGTAAGTACTTTGGCATTTTTTATGATTCTGGGATTTTCATCAATGGCACATGCTTCTTCCTCTTCATTTGATTTTCAAAGTGGTGGAATAAGCCTGCATGTGGCTGAAAATTGCAGTCTTTTATCGGTTGTTACAACAAATGATCTTATTGTGGATATTGATTTTGAGCCTTCACCGGAAGGGTTATTAATGGAATATAGTGTTTCTGTTGATATGACATTGGGGCTTTTCGGGATGTTCAACTATGAACTGGAACTGAGCAATCTGGCCCTTGGTACTTTTCAAGGTTTCAATCCTTCAGACTTTTTGGGTGATGGAATAACAGCCATGAATTATGCAGGAACCAGTGTAATCAATGCGCAGTTCGGCCAATATGATCTGACAGGCGCCACCCTGGAGTATGATGTCACATTTACCCCAAGCCAGGAAGAATTTAACAGGTATGCAATAAGTATTGATATGCTGTCTCTTTACGGTGGGAATATCAGTGAGCTGCTGTCAGGTATAATTCTCGAGCTGAATCAGTCAGACCAGAACCCGATAGCCTTGACAGTCCCTTTTACCATACCCATGACATTTTCAGGAATAGTTAATCTTCAGGCTGATCCTGTTGATTCTGTTCCTGTTCCGGCTGCAATATGGCTTTTGGGATCAGGTCTTTTAGGATTGATAGGCTTTAAAAGACATAAAAATAATTAACAAACTCTAAATCCGCTTCCTGAGCAATATCGTTCGGGAAGTGGAAAAACCGGCATTCCCTGTAACAAATTCTCACACCTCATTTTAATGTAATAGCCCCGGATTTACCTGGATTTGGTGAGAGCGACAAAGATCCTGGGGAAAAATATACCATCAAGGACCAAGCGGTATTTTTAAAACAATTTTTAAATAAAATTGGCATTAAATCATTTTAAGTTGTTTTTAAATACTTTTTAAAACATTTACGCTATTCTTTTTCAAAAATTTTTTTGATTTACTGCAAACAGGGGCACTTGTTTTTAAAATCACCGAAGCGCCTTGAGCTTTTTCTTTTATCTTTTTATCTTTTTTTAAGATTGTAAGAGCATCCTTCATTATAATTCTGCTTTTTCTATTAATGACCAAGGTGAATTCTTTAGAATCCCGTTTCATTAAAACCGTTCGAGGTGGAACAGATAAAAGTCAAATCAACCAAGGGATTGGATATGTGGAATTTGCTGCTTTTTATAAAAGTATTAAGGAAGGTCAGTTGCATGAAAGTTTAAAATTCATCTATGAAAATGGGCAATGGTATTATCTTGATGGTGTGACCCTTGACCCTTTGAAATTTGGTCGTAATGAGAAATGCTGGTGTGGGAGCATGAAGAAATTTAAAAAATGTCATGGTAAATGATATTTGGCAAGCTCTAATTAAAAATTATTTGAAAAGATATTCAAGACCATTAAGTTTTATTTCATAAACAGCCTGTAACATCTCTCCAAGCTTACCTTCAGGGAACCCTTTCTGTGAAAACCATACCAGATATCGTTCCGGAAGATCAACTAAACGCAAACCCTTATATTTACCAAACGGCATTTTTGTGGTTGCAAGGGCAATGAATGCTTCTTTGTCAGGTTGAATAAG
>NZ_JAIOSW010000464.1 GCF_021107415.1 Desulfobacula sp. | reverse complement strand
TAGTCACGGCATCCCTTTGATTGAAGATGATATTTATTCAGAGCTGTATTATGAGAAACAGCGGCCATTGCCTTTAAAATATTTTGATACAAAAGACCTTGTTGTCACCTGCTCATCATTTTCAAAAACGCTTGCTCCGGGTTTACGGGTTGGCTGGGTGATTCCGGGTAAAAAATTTCGAAAAGAGATATTAAAAATTAAATCCGGGATGTCAATTACAACTTCAACCCTTGACCAGTACATTCTGGCAAAATTCATCGAAACAGGTCTATACGATAAACACCTGAGGCGGTTTAGAAATATATTGAGAAAACAGCTCCATCTTGTTGTAAAGGCAATTGACAAATATTTTCCAAAAGGGATACGAATGGTCATTCCTAAAGGTGGGTTTTTGCTTTGGATTCAACTGCCTAAAGGGGTGAGCAGTGTTGAACTTTATCGGAGCCTGCTGGGGGAAGATATTGTCATCCTGCCGGGCCCTGTCTGTTCTTCTTCACAAGGATTTGAAGGGTACATAAGGTTAAGTTGCGGGTCCCCTTTTGATGAGGGAATGGAAAATGCGTTAAAGACAATCGGGCATTATATTAAATTGAGCATGAAAAATAGATGACTCGTGCATTAGCTAAATTAAGATATATATAACTTTGATGTTAATAGAGAATATTTTTTAGAAAATGGAATCAATAATAAAAATCAGTCAGTTAACAAAATATTATGGTAAATCCCGGGGAATAGAAGATTTAAGCCTGAGCATTACTAAAGGTGAAATTTTTGGTTTTCTTGGACCCAATGGAGCTGGAAAATCAACTACTATTCGCCTTATGTTGAACTTGCTGCGCCCTTCTTCCGGAGAAGTAAAAATTTTTAATAAAAATGTACAAAAACATTATACAAAAATTTTTAAGAATATTGGTAATGTTCCCGGTGAGTTAAAATTATATGAAGAACTGACCGGCAATTATTTTTTAAACTACATGAACAAGTTTTCCCATCAAGAACCAAAATGGCAGAATGAATTAATTGATGCATTTCATCTAAGCGATGCAGATTTAAATAAAAAAATCAAACAGTACTCCCATGGTATGAAACAAAAATTGGGTATCATACAAGCCCTGCAGGATGACCCGGAACTGATTATTATGGATGAGCCTTCGGAAGGACTTGATCCCATGAATAAAAATATTCTGTATGATTATCTGGAAAAATTTAAAAAAGCAGGAAAAACAATCTTTTTCTCTTCACATTATCTTGCCGAGGTGGAAAAAATATGCGACCGGGTGGGTCTGGTGAAAAATGGTAAATTAATCACAGAAGAATCTATATCATCTTTAAAAGAAAAGATGGTTCGGCGGTTAGAAGTCATATTTGCACAACCGGTTTCAGGAGAAGATTTTGATCTGCAAAACACGGATATCCTGGAACAGGATTCTCATCGACTGGTTCTTAATGTAAGGGGAAATATTAATTTATTATTAAAACAAATAACTAAATATGAAGTAAAGAACCTGGTTTTCCCCGAGCCATCGCTTGAGGAAACTTTTATGACCTTCTACAAAAAGGAATAAAAGTTATAATGCTCAAATATTTTTCTCATTTAAAAAAAATATTGTTGGACCAAAAATATAATTTAATCATTTTAACACTGTTTTGTTTTATGTTTGAATTAATATTTGCCTGGGTGTTTTTCGAATCAGAAATAAGCGAAGTTGTCGTATCATTTATGAAAATGCTTCCTTCTGCCTTCACGGCTTTTCTCGGAATACAAGGCGGAACACCACAATTTGCCACACAAATGCTGGCGTTTGGATATACGCATCCCATCATTATCATCAGTCTTGCTTTTCTGCAGGTCAGTATTCCGGCCCGGTATATTGCAGGGGAAATTGAATTAAAAACTTTTGATATTTTATTAACCAAACCCATCAAACGATTTATTATCCCTTTGAGTATTTTTTCATTTCTGATGATTTCTTTGGGCTTGCAATTTGCAGCAATGTTTTTAGGAACAATTGCAGGTGATTTTTATTTTGATTTGCAGATTAATATGGCAGATTATGCAAAAGCAGCTTTTGTTGGTTTTGTTTTCTTTTTAAGCATGGGTTCAATCGGGATAGCTATTTCTACATTTCAGATTGAAAAAGGAAGAGCATTAAGCAAAGCGATTGGTCTATTCGTATTTTTGTATTTTTTTGATACGATTATTAAATTAAGCAAATCTCTGGAAAATTTAGGTTCATACAGTTATTTCCAACTATATCAGCCGGGAAAAATAGTTCAGAACCAGGCCGATGCAGGAACATGCATCCTGATTTCATTGTTTATCTCGGCTGTGTTTTTTATTATTGCGATTGTACAATTTAACCGGCGGGATTTATAGCGCATTTTAAATTCAAGGCCGGCTATATGACATAGATGTTTCAAGGATATAAGCATTGTATAAGGAGAAACATTGATATCAATGAAAACAAATAAACTGACCGGGCCGCCTATGACATTGGCCTGGTTTATCTGGGGCCTGGGTGCTCTTTTTTATCTGGCCGGATTTTTTCAGCGGGTAGCCCCGGCAGTCATGACCCAGGAACTGATGCAGGATTTTCATATCTCTGCTTCGGGTCTGGGACATCTGTCCGGTCTTTATTTTTATGCCTATGTGGCCATGCAGATTCCCACGGGGATACTGGCCGACACCCTGGGGCCAAGAAAACTTTTGACCGCTGGTTGTCTGGTAGCAGGCCTGGGCACCCTTTTGTTTGCCCTGTCACCGGGATTTTTCTGGGCAGGACTTGGCCGGCTTCTCATTGGCGGGTCCGTGGCGGTTGCCTTTGTGGGACTGTTAAAGCTTTCCTCTTCCTGGTTTCCTAAAAATTTTTATGCCTTTGTCGCAGGCAATGCCCTGTCCATCGGGCTCATTGGTGCCGTAACCGCAGGACCTCCTTTAAGGTTTCACATGGATACCTTCCACTGGCGGCAGGTCATTGGCGTCACTGGCGTGATGACTCTTGTGCTGGGCGGGCTCATCTGGTTTGTTGTCAGGGACTGGCCCCAGGAAAAGGGATATCCGGGCTTTACAAAAAAAATACCCACGCCTGCATCATTATCTGTCCGCATAATCCAACAGGGTCTTTTCAATGTGTTAAAATATCGGAATACTTGGCTTTTGTTTGTCATTCCCGGTGGGATTGTGGGGTGTATCCTTACTTTTTCCGGTCTGTGGGGGGTGCCCTATCTGATCACCCACCATCAGTTGAACCCGGGCAGGGCAGCTGCCTTGAGTTCTGTTTTGCTCATTGGCTGGGCCCTGGGAGCCCCTGTTTTTGGGTGGCTGTCCGATCGGATGGGAAACCGTAAACCCTTGTATATTCTTGGAAGCATGGTGGTGGCCCTGGGATGGTCATTGATCCTGTTCCGGGAAAACCTTTCCTTGTCTCAACTGGTCATGGCCCTGTTTGTTACCGGTTTTTTTTCCGGCTGTATGATCTTAAGTTTTGCCTTTGCCATGGAATCGGTTCCTTTGTCCTTGTCCGGAACTGTTTCCGGCCTGATCAATATGGGAGTAATGATGGGTCCCATGTTGCTCCAGCCGGATGTGAGCAGGTTAATGGATAATAATTGGACAGGTCAGCTGGTCAACGGGGCAAGAGTCTATTCCCTTGACGCCTATGAGGTCGGATTTATACCCATGATGGCATGGATCATTTTATCTGTCCTGCTCTTATTTTTTACCAGAGAGACCCATTGCCGTCAGATAGCCTGAAATAAAAATGTGATTTGAGGCTTGTGTTTAAAAATTTTTATGATATACTGCCTTTTTTTGTAGTACCATCCGATCGGTACCTGAAGTGTTGTGGTTGATTCCTTTCTTGTTTGACTCAATCCTTACAAAATTTATCATCTCCGCCTAGATCGGCCCCTGTGACATGGGGTGGGCTTTGACAGGAGTAATACTATATGTCATTTAAAAAACTGGGTCTTCGGACCGATTTGCTCAGTGCTGTTGAGGCACAGGGTTACACTATTCCCACACCTATCCAGGCCCGGGCGATTCCCGTGGTCATTGAAGGCAGGGATGTTCTTGCCGGTGCTCAAACCGGTACCGGAAAAACGGCGGCTTTTGCCTTGCCGATTCTCCAGCGTTTAAGCGAATCAAAAAAGAAGGTTCGTCACCCACGCGCTCTTATCCTGGCACCCACCCGAGAGCTTGCGGCCCAGGTTGGCGAAAGCTTTGAAACATACGGCAGGCATTTGTCTCTTCGCACTATAGTGATTTTTGGCGGGGTAAAAATCAATCCCCAGATTACAAAATTGAGACAGGGTGTGGATATCCTGGTGGCAACACCTGGAAGGCTGTTGGATCATTTAGGCCGGAAAACGCTGGATTTATCCCGGGTTGAGGTTCTGGTTCTGGATGAGGCTGACCGGATGCTGGACATGGGGTTTGTCCACGATATTCGGAAGGTGATCAAATGCCTTCCCGTAAACCGCCAGAATATGCTTTTTTCCGCCACTTATTCAAATGAGATCAAGCAACTGGCCGGCGGATTGCTGGACAATCCGGCTCTGATTGAAGTCTCCCGCCGGAACACGGCAGCCAAAGGGGTGACCCAGAGGGTGTACCAGGTGTCCCAGGCAGATAAACGGTTCCTGCTTTCGAGCCTGATCCGGAACGGCAAATGGAGTCGAGCCCTGGTGTTTACCCGGACCAAGCACAGAGCCAATAAGTTGACAAAACAGCTTTTGAGTGATGGTGTCAGTGCCGCTGCTATTCACGGCAACAAAAGCCAGGCTATCCGGACACGGGCGCTTGCTGATTTTAAAAGCGGTGCTGTTCAGACTCTTGTGGCCACGGATATTGCCGCCCGGGGTCTGGATATCCAGCAGCTTCCCCACGTGGTCAATTTTGATCTTCCCCATGTTCCGGAAGATTATATACACAGGATTGGCCGTACCGGCCGTGCTGGTGCCAATGGTATTGCCCATTCCCTGGTAAGTGCCGAAGAACAGAATCTTCTGGTGGGAATCGAGCGTCTCCTGAAACTGCAGATTCCGGTGAAAAAATCCGGAATTCAAATGCCCAAGGCTGTTTCAACACCGACACCGGTAGTTGTCCGGAAAAATATGCAAAAGGCCAGGAAACGAAGGGGAAATTCCAGCTGGCTTCCTTCCGGTCTCAAGTCAATGAAACAAGCCGGTAGAAGGGCACGATAAAAAAATATGATTGAATCAAAGGAGTTACAATGAAAATAACGATACTACAGGGCAGTGCCAGGAAAAAAGGCAACACTGCCAGGGTACTTTCCTGGGTTGAAAAAGAACTTATATCCCTGGATCATGAAGTTGAGACTATCTACTTGAATTCCCAAAACCTGAACGGATGTATGGGATGTGCCAAATGCAAGGAAAAACCCGATACAACAGGATGTATTCAAAAAGATGATGTACCTGAAATTCTGGGAAAAATGGTTAGTTCACAACTGGTTATCTTTGCCTCTCCATTATATTTCTGGGGCTTTACTGCCCAGATCAAGGCAGTGATTGACAGAACTTACAGCCTGTATACAAACTATCATCAGCCCGGTCATGCATCTCTTGTAGCCGGACAGCGCCAGGCTCTTTTGGTTACAGGTGCCGGACCCTATGAAAATAATGCAGAAGGCGTGTTTGCGGCTTTCGGACGTATGCAAAATCCTCACAAGGCAGTTAATGTTGGTGAGCTTTATATTGGTTTGTGCACAAGTCCTGATAAGCTCAATGATTCAGTTCAACAGCAGGCGATTGAATTTGCCCGAAAGATTGTTGCCTGATCAGTTTATTAGATAAAATCTAAAATGTTTTGTATGGGGAGGTGGTTTCATCCGCCTCCCTTTTTTTAAATTTGTTTTACATCATCTGCTGTCATTTGCTAAGATCATTTTGATAAAATTAAGTATTATTCAAATATCATATGGTTTTGGGGGAAAGTATGGAATCCATCCAGGCACAATTTGAAGAAAAGTCAAAAAAAATCACCATTAAAAAGGATGCCGAAAAAGAAGACTGGGCAGTGGTCTGCCAAAGATTCAATGATGATGTATCCCGTATCTGCGATGTTGCAGACCAGGAAGATTATACCGGACTGTTTGAGTGTTTTGATGATAATAACAAACGGTTTTTCTATCTGGTAAAGGAAGACAAGAATTTATACCGGATGAAGCATAAACATTTCTTTGATAATCTCGGGTTAAAGTAAAAAATAATGATTAAATCCATGAATATTGCCTGGTGGGTGCAGCGATGGGCTGAACTGACACCGGACAAACCTGCGATTATATTTGAAGAACAGACCATTTCTTACCAGGTGCTTTGCAGGCGGGCGGACCGGACAAGCTGCTGGCTTCAGTCCATCGGGATTGAAAAGGGTGACCGTGTGGCCGTGATGCTTAATAATTGTCCTGAATTTCTTGATTTGTTTCTTGCATGTGCCAGGCTTGGTGCCATTTTTGTCCCTTTAAATTTTCGGGTTACATCGGTTGAATTGGATTATTTTATTAAAAATTGTCGTCCAAGACTTTTTGTCCACGGGGATGGACTTGCCGATGCAGTGAATGCACTTGAGCTGGAAAGTTATCTACCCCCTCTTATGGTGGCGGTTGTGGGAAAAGCTCAGTTCAATAAAAGGGTATTTGATTTTGTTAAAGGAACAAAGAAATATGACGGGAAGCGGGCTTTTCTGACAAGGAGCCTTGGCCCTGCAGATCCCGAAGAACCCCAGGTGATTATGTATACATCCGGCACAACCGGAAAGCCAAAGGGTGCTGTTTTGACTCATCGGAAAACATTTTTTAACTGTTTGAATGCAGATATTTTTTTCAAACTTCATTTCAGTGATATCATGCTGATTTTTCTTCCTTTGTTTCATTCCGGCGGTCTTTTTATCCAGGCAGCTCCGAGTTTTTATAAAGGGGCGACCATTGTTCTTCACAGGAAATTTGATCCTGTCCGGATTTACAGGGATATTGAAAAATATCGGGTTACCAAATTCTTAGGTGTTCCCACGGTATACAGAGAACTGTTAAAAGTAAATCCTGAAAAGCGAAAAAATATTTCCTCTTTGCGGGTCTGTGCCGGTGGTGGGGAAAAACTTAACCAGGATCTGATTAAAAAATGTGCCGATGCCGGTCTATCCTTCCGCCAGATCATGGGTCAGACAGAAACCTCCATCCTGTTATGGGCGTCTGAAGATGATCCCTTAAAAAAGCCGGGAACTGTGGGACGACCTGTTTTCCATGCAGAGGTCTCCATTCTGGATGAACGGGGGAAAAAGGCAAAGCCGGGTGAAATAGGCGAGATCGTTGTCCGGGGGTCTATCATGATGAAAGAGTAT
>NZ_JAIOSW010000234.1 GCF_021107415.1 Desulfobacula sp. | reverse complement strand
CATTTGATCATTGCCTCGGGTCCTCTTTCGGCAAGTTCCCTGTATGGTTCATCCAGGTATGGCGTTTTTGCCAAATCTCCTTTAACGGGTTTTTACGGGGAATCCTATTCAGGGGGAAGTTTTGCAGAACCCTTGACCCATACGGGATTTGATGCAGTTATTATAAAGGGTGCTTCAGAAAGGCCTGTCTGGATCGAAATTAATCCTGACAGTGTTATTTTTCATGATGCCCAGGAGATCTGGGGCAGGGATACCTTTGAGACCGAAGACTATCTAAAGAAAAAATTCAATGGCAAGCAGCCGGGTGTTTTGGTAATCGGGCCTGCCGGAGAAAATCTGGTACGGTTTGCAGTTATTAAGAATGATCAGTATCGTGTGGCAGGAAGAACTGGTATGGGAGCCGTCCTTGGATCAAAAAAAATAAAAGGGATTGTCTGCTATGGAGACAAAAAACCTGTCTTTCATGATCCTGACGGTATCAAAAAATATAAAAAAGAGATGCTGGTGCGTCTGAAAGACGACAAAGTGGGCCAGGCCTATAGAACCATGGGAACCCCCATGATGGTGGATATACTGAACAATGCCGGTGCGTTCCCAACCGAGTACTGGAAACGGGGACGGTTTGAAAAAAAAGACAATATCAATGCCGCAGCCATGGCAGAAAGGCTTAATCCCAAACCCCATGCATGCAGGGACTGTTTCCTTGGATGCGGTAAATATATAGAAGTGCAGCAGGGCAGGCATAAAGGACTCAAGCTGGAAGGGCCGGAATATGAAACCATTTATGCCTTTGGCGGGTTGTGCATGATAGATGAAATCGAAGAGATCGCCTATTTGAACCGACTTTGCGACAGTCTGGGTGTTGATACAATTTCTTCGGGAAACCTTGCAGCCTTTGCCATTGAAGCGTCGAAAAAAGGAAAAATTAATGAAAAACTGGCCTACGGATCAGCCGATGATGTCAGTAACCTGATCCGAAAAATAGTTAAAAGACAGGGAGTGGGCGGAATCCTGGCAGAAGGCATAAAACCGGCGGCCGAAGAACTGGATATGCAAAATGACATAGTCCATGTCAAGGGCATGGAGCCTGCCGGTTATGACCCGAGAATTTTAAAGGGCATGGGACTTGCCTATGCTGTCAGTGAAAGGGGAGCATGCCATTTAAGAACAACCTTTTACAAGGCAGAACTGTCAGGGATGGTGGACCCGGGAGCAATAGACAATAAAGTCGAATTATTTACGGATTTTGAAGATCGCTGCACCCTGTTTGATTCATTCATTCTCTGCCGGTTTTTCAGGGATTTATACCCCTGGGAAGAGTTGTCAAAGCTCTTATTTCTTGCCACGGGTCTCTCCTATGATCAAACCAGATTGACATCAATTGCGGCCGGGATAAAGGATAATACCCGGCGGTTCAATCTCAGAGAGGGGCTTACATCGAAAGATGACACCCTGCCGCCAAGATTGTTTGATCATAAGCTTGAAGGAGATCAGGGGATTACCAGAGACGAGCTTCAAATGCTTGTATCAGAATATTATAAAATAAGAGGATGGGATGCCAAAGGTCTTCCAAAAAATAATCCAAACAAAAACCATAAAGGAGATTAAACTTAAATGATCGACTTAGAAGAATATCATCCGGATGATTATAAACTCAGGGATATTAAAGCTGCGAAAAAGGAAGTGGATGAAATCGTTGATATCATTCTCACGCCCACAGAAAAAATATCCCTTGAAATAAGGGAAGAAATATCCAGAAAAACAGTTAGAAATTTTCGGGATCATATTAATAAGGGTTTTCTTGATTATAGAAAATCAGTCACCGAAGCAACAGGGTTTGCCGTCACCGAATGGACAGGCCAGGGATCCGTCCTGGTTGATGTCCTTGACAGGCAATTCTTAGACCTTCTGGGAGGGTTTGGTCTTTATTCCTATGGTATCCGCCATCCAAAAATTGTAGCCGCAGTAAAGGCCCAATTAGACAGATCCCCGCAATACAGCCAGGAGATGCTGGATCCTTTAAGGGCACAGCTTGCAAAAATACTGGCACTCTTAACCCCGGGGAAAATTCAATATGGATTTTTTGCCAATTCAGGAACAGAAGCTGTGGAAGGGGCCATGAAACTTGCCAAACTCCATACGGGCCGCAAGGGATTTATATCCATGCTCAAGGGCTTTCACGGAAAAACACTGGGAGCTCTCTCCCTCATAGGAAAAAAGGTTTTCAGGCAACCTTTGCTGCCGCTTCTTGACGGCATAAGGCAGGCGCCTTTTGGCGATCTTGTCGCACTTGAACATGAACTTTCATCGGCACGGACTGTGGGGGATGATATTGCAGCGGTTGTTATCGAACCTATTCAGGGCGAAGCCGGTGCCATTGTCCCGCCGGATGATTTTCTGCCGGGGGTTCGGGAGCTTTGCGATCATTATGACGTCCTTTTAATCGCCGACGAAGTGCAGACCGGTTTTGGCCGGACAGGTGAAATATTTGGTGTGGATCACTGGAATGTAAAGCCCGATATCATCTGTCTGGGCAAGGCTTTGGGAGGGGGCGTCGTCCCCATGTCGGCATTTATGGCAACTCCCAAAATCTGGGAATGCATGGAGCCCAACCCCTTTATGCATACCACCACAACAGGCGGTAACCCTCTGGCCTGTGCATCTGCCCTTGCAGCCATATCGGTTCTTCTGGAAGAAGATCTTGCAGGCCAGGCAAAGAAAAAAGGAAACTATGTCCTTGAAAAATTAGGGGAACTCCAGGAACGATATCCAGGTATTTTAGCCAATAAAAGAGGCCTTGGACTTCTTCTGGGTATGGAATTTCACACCGATGGTATCGGCTACAAGGTGGCATCAGGATTGTTTTCAAGAGGTGTTATCACTGCAGGAACCCTGACCAATGCTAAAAATATCAGGTTTGAACCCGCATTGAACGTGCCCTGGGAAATTCTTGATGAATCTTTAAACCGCATTGAAGATGTTTTTAAATCCATTGAATTGCCAAAGGGCAGAAAAAATGAACATCTCTATACCGGTCAGGTGCTTCATGTGGACTTAAGCAGAAAAAAGATCCAGTCAAAAACAATCCCGCAAAATCTTCGGTCGCAATATATTGGCGGCTGGGGGCTTGCTGTAAAATATCTCTATGATTTGATAGATCCCAAGGTCGATCCTTTGTCCTGCGACAATGCTTTTGTTATTATGACAGGGCCTGTGTGCGGAACCCTTGTCCCCACATCCTCCCGGACCTGCCTGGTGTCTAAATCTCCCAAGACAGGGACCATATTTGAATCCAATATCGGCGGTGCTTTCGGGCCTGAACTTAAGTTTGCAGGATATGATGGTATTGTTGTGACCGGAAAATCAGATAAGCCTGTTTATCTTAGAATTGAAAATTCCAAGGTCACCCTGGAAGATGCTTCCCCAATCATGGGGAAAGGTATTTTTGAATCAGAAAAGTGGCTGAAAGATGAAGTTGATTTTGAAGCGAAAACCCTGGCTATTGGACCTGCAGGTGAAAATTTGATTGAGTTTGCCTGTGTGGGTTCCGAGTCTTACCGGCAGATGGGGCGTGGTGGTGCCGGTGCATTGTTTGGGTCTAAAAATTTAAAAGCCATTGCCGTCAGGGGAACAGGCGGCGTCCAGGTCAACGAGATCGGGTCATTTTATGAAAAAGTGGTTGAACATACCAGCGGGAACCTTTTAACCGAAGACAACCTCTGGGCTTATAACCATGGCACAGCCCTGCTGGTGGATGTCACCAATGAGATGGGAATTCATCCCACAAGAAATTTTTCAAAGGGTGTCAGCAATGGCCGCCGGAGTTTGAATGCCGATGCCATTGATAATGTTAAAATCGGTGACCGGTCATGTACTTCCTGTCCTTTGGGATGCGGCAAGTTTACTTCCATTAACGGTACACAAATGGAAGGCCCTGAATATGAAACGCTTTGCCTTGGCGGTTCAAATTGTGAAGTGGATGATCTTGAAGCCGTCATGAAATTTAACAAACTCTGTGATGACTTTGGTCTTGATACCATGTCCACGGGTAATATTATCGGTCTTGCCATGGATATCACCGAATCCGACCTCCATGACTATGGTATCCGGTTTGGTGATAAAGAAAAATATCTTTCCCTGATCGAGGAGATTGCCACCCAATCCACCCAACGGGGGAAAGATCTGGCCCTTGGTGCTCAAAAACTTGGTGCAAAATATGGTGCAGAGGACAAGGCTGCCCATTCCAAGAATCTTGAAATGCCGGCCTATGATCCCCGTGGTAATTATGGAATGGCGCTCGGGTATGCTACTTCCGAGCGGGGAGCCTGCCATTTAAGATCCTTTACCCTGTTTGAAGAAGAACCCTTTAAGGTCAAAGAAATGACCCGGGCTGTCATGGAGAACCAGAATAACAACGCAGTAAAATGGTCCATGGGGCTTTGCGATTTCTGGGGAACAGTGGATACCTCAATCATGGCGGATTTTTTGACAACGGGACTGGGTAAAAAAATATCTGCTCCGGATCTGGAAAAGGCCGGGGAAAGAATATGGAATCTTACCCGATTGTTCAACCTGAAGGCCGGGTTTACAGCTGCCCATGATACCCTTTCCGATAAACTTTTGAAAAAAGCACTGGAAAATGGTCCCTGGGAAGGTAAAAAAATTGACCAGGATGCATTGGCTCAAATGAAGGGTCTTTTGTATCATCTCAGGGGCTGGGACCAGCAAGGACGACCTTGTGAGGAAAAACTGGCAGAGCTGGATCTTTAAAGATACCTGAATTGAAATATATCATTCTGATGAATAAGGATTAAGATAAGGAGAAACGTGAATGGAAAAATTACTTTTGGTCATCCCGAACAGGTGTACAGGATGCAATAGATGCTCTTATGTCTGCTCGGCAGTTAAAGAAGGAATGTTCATTCCTTCCAAGGCCAGGATAAAAATCAATAATTTCCCCCATGAGGGATACTCAGTGCCGAGTATCTGTTTCCAGTGCTCCAATGCAGACTGCATGAAAGCCTGCCCTGAAGGGGCTATTATTAAAAATGAAAGAGGCGTGATTGCCATTAATGTAACCAAGTGCACAGGATGCGGAGAGTGTGTAACTGCATGTCCTTACGGGATGATGGAGCAGTATGAATCAGGGATAGTCTACAAGTGTGATCTTTGCGGCGGCAGCCCGGCATGCGTGGCCGAGTGCAACTTTGGCGCCCTGGTATTCAAGGAACCAGACTCCATAACCCGAAAACAAAGGGGGCAGCAGATGAAACAAAGACAAACAGATAGCAGACCGGATCAAAAAAGGCACAAACTTGCTGCAGTCATTCTCAAGGAAGCTGTCAGAATACCGCGCACGGCAAACTATATGGGGTAAGTGTTTTTAAAGCACATGCTAATTATTAAAACAAAAAGACGGTAATAAGGAAGCCGGCGTTTATGAGGTGGGCAGTTAAAGCCTGAAAGGCTCAAATCTGTTCTTGACTCTTTTTTGAAAAGCGTAAGAAGGTGATACCTTAGTGTCACTATTATGAAAGAAAGAGTGAATGAGTCTCGTAAACAGCCATAAAAAAATAACAAAATAAAAAAAAGGATGGAAAAGAAATGAAATCAAAAAAATGGTTAATCAAGGTGGCATTTGCAATTTTTATGGTACTGGCGTTTTCTTTTCAGGCTAGTGCTGCTGGAACGAAGTGGAGATTACAACACTCATGGGGAGCAGCTGAAAATCACTTTTTTGAACACTATGCTAAAATCGTTAAAGAAATGTCTGGTGGCAAAATTCAAATCTCTGTATTTGCAGATGGCGAGTTGGTAAATGTGGAATAGCTTTGCGACGCAGTAGCGGCCGGGACGCTTGAGATGGGACATACGCATCCTGATTATCAGATGGGCTCAGTCCCTGTGGGTGAGCTGGAAAGTGCTCCCTATTTATTTGGGAATCTGAAAGAGGAAATGGCTGCCATCTACAGATATGGCCTGGGCGACATCTACAAGGAGGCTTTTGAAAAAAGATACAAAATTAAGGTTCTTGGGTTCCAGGCGGATGATTGTGGGGCATTAATGTTTACCAAGGAGGTCAACAGCCTCAAGGACATGAAAGGGATGAACATCAACATTCTGGACCCTTATGCCACATTTTTGCACGATTTGACAGGCGCTTCCTCGGTCTATATGGGACCTGAGGAACTCTACACGGCCCTTTCCCGAAACGTAATTCAAGGGGTTGAATACGGCGGTGCAAAAGCCATGTATGATATGTCCCTGCACGAGGTAACAAAGAGTTTTCTTCTCCCAAGACATCAAGTCGCCTTTTTCCCCTTTTATTTTATTAACAAAAGAGCATGGGAAAAACTGCCGGCTGATCAGCAGGCAATTCTTGTGAACGCTGTCCAGGCGAATACGATATACATGGCAGCCTTTTATGCTGAAAAAGAGCAGGAAGCGTTGAAAGCCATGGCGGATAAACATGGTATCAAGGTCACCCACCTGCCGGAAGAGGATGTCAAGACCATTACCAAGATGTCTGTCGAATGGATTAAGAATGACTTTGCAAAGAGAGGGCCGTTTTGTAAAAGGGCGGCTGATGCAGTTTTGAAAGCTATGAAAGACTTCGGACGAATCGAGTAAAGGAAGGCTGGTTTGTGGGTGATAACTATCACCTGCAAACCTTTATCCGATAGAGGCTGTGTCATAATTTTTATATTAAGTTAGGAACGAGATGGACAAACTAAAAAAAGTAGTCTGGTTCATGGACAGCTTAGGCATTGGAGCAGCAAAAGGTGTCAAGTGGTTTATCTTAATTTTTGTATTTATTACCCTTTTTGATGTGGGGTTAAGATATTTCTTCAATGCTCCGACCCTATGGGCCCGTGAGTTGGTTGCCCTGCTGTTTGGCCCCATGTGGATGCTGACCGGCGCCTACCTTTTAATAACAGATGAACAGGTACGAATGGATCTGGTGTTCCACCGTTTCAGTACCAGGAAAAAGGCCATTTTCGATTTGATTACATTCACGCTTTTTTTCTTTTATTTTGGAGCGATAGTTTTCTACGGATGGCAGGACTGGTGGAGCTGCCTCATTCATAACGAACACACTAGATCAGTTTGGAGACCTGTGCTGTGGCCCTTCAAACTTGCTATACCTGTAGGTGTTTCTTTACTGCTGATTGCAGGGATAGCCAAGTATATTCGCGACCTGTATGTAGCAATTACCGGGAGGGATTGGAATGGGAATTGAATTAATCACACTATTATTGTTTGGCAGTATGCTGCTGCTGCTGTTGACAGGTTTTCCCATAAGTTACGGACTGGGAGCTATAGCCATGGTATTTTCTCTATGGTTATGGGGACCGCAATCCCTTTTCATGGGCTATTTAGCGGCAGTGAGTACGGTGAATTATACAGTTTTGGTCTGTATTCCCATGTTCGTGTTTATGGGCATGATGTTATACTATTCCGGGATCGCTGATGATCTCTTTGATACTTTTCAGAATTGGCTGGCGCCTGTACCGGGTGGTCTGGCGTCAGCCACAGTGGGTGTCTGCACCATGATTGCAGCCCTGGTGAGTTCTGAAGCCGCCGGCACGCTCACCATGGGGAGGATCGCTCTTCCTTTGATGCGCAAGCGGGGGTATCAAAAAGAGATCGCCGTCGGATGCATCCAGGCAGGAGCTGCATTGGGATTTCTTGTCCCGCCAAGCTGCATCGCAATCCTTTATGCCGTTATCGCAAAGGAATCCATAGGAAGACTCTTCCTTGGCGGCGCCATTCCCGGATTTATGCTGGCTTTAATGTACATCATTTACATCACCGTCCGATGCTATCTCCAGCCACATATCGCCCCTCCCGTACCCAAGGAGGAAAGAGCGTCATGGAATGAAAAAGTAAAAAGCCTCAAAAACCTTATCATGCCGTGTGCCATCATATTTTCGGTTGTCGGGACGATTATGCTGGGACTGACCACGCCTGTGGAGTCCGCTGCCATCGGTGTCCTGGGTGGCTTGATAGCTGTTGCGATTAAAAAGAGGCTGAATCTGAAGTTGCTAAAAGATGCGCTCATGGACAGTTCAAAGCTTACAGCGATTATGATGTGGATATTCATGGGAGCGATGACCTTTGGTCAAATCTATGATGCCCTGGGAGCCAAGGAGCTCATATATACCGTGACGACTGCCCTCCCACTTGGACCGTGGGGTATTCTCATCATGATACAATGCACCTTCTTCATCCTGGGGATGTTTATGGATGACACGGCGATTTTGTTCATTACCATGCCCATATATATCCCTATTATCAGCGAGTTGGGGTTTGACCCGGTATGGTTTGGCGTTCTTTACATTATCAATATGCAGATGGCCTACATGACGCCGCCTTTTGGATACTGTCTGATGTTGATAAAGGGAGTGGTACCGCCCGATATATCCATGGCGGATATATACCGATCCGTCATTCCATTTGTAATAATACAAGGCGTGGCCCTTGCGCTGATTATGATATTCCCTGAACTCGTACTCTGGCTTCCAAGAGTTATGCTGGGTGGGGGATGAGGCACAGATGGTGGCAGGACATGATAACTGCCCTGTCACTGCAGGCCATACTTAAGGAAAACAAAGTTTATGAGTAAAATATTGGGAACAACCCCGAAAAATGATGGGTTCAGAATGCCCGGGGAGTATGAATCCCATGAAAAATGCTGGATGCTGTGGCCCCAAAGAGCCGATAACTGGCGCTTGAATGCAGCACCTGCTCAAAAAGCATTTTCTCAAGTTGCTCGGGCCATATTTCAATTTGAGCCGGTGACTATCGGTGTTTCAAAACTTCAGCTTGAAATTGCCCAAAACATTCTGCCATCGGATGTTGAAGTTGTCGAAATTGAATCCGATGACGCGTGGATGAGGGATGTGGGCCCCACCTTTGTAAAAAATGATATAGGAGAAGTCCGGGGTATAGACTGGGAGTTTAATGCCTGGGGCGGGCTTAACGGGGGAATTTATTTTCCATGGGATAAAGACGACGAAGTTGTCTGTCAAGTTTTAAAACTTGCAAAAAAAGACCGGTACTGCGCCCCGTTTATTCTTGAAGGCGGTTCCATTCATGCGGATGGCGAAGGAACATTGATCACCACTGAAGAGTGCCTGTTGAACCCTAATAGAAATCCGGATCTTTCAAAGATCCGGATCGAGAACTATTTAAAAAAATACCTGAATGTAGAAAAAATTATCTGGCTGGGCAAAGGAGTCTTCATGGATGAGACAGACGGCCATGTGGATAACCTCTGCTGTTTTGTTAAACCCGGAGAAGTTTTGCTTCACTGGACTGATGATAAAACAGATCCCCAGTATGAAATATCCCGTGATGCCTTTGACAGGCTCTCGGATTCTGTTGATGCAAAACAAAGAAAAATTAAAATCCATAAAATTCATCAACCCGGTCCTTTGCATATGACCGAAGAAGAAAGCCGGGGAGTGGAAAAAAAGCCGAATGTTGCGCCAAGGGATGAAGGGAACAGACTGGCCGGATCATATGTGAATTTTTATATTGCAAATAAAGGTATTGTCATGCCATTATTTGATGATCCCCGGGATAATGACGCCATGGAAAAAATAAAAGGCCTTTTCCCGGATAGAAAAGTGGTGGGTGTCTATGCCCGGGAAATACTTCTTGGGGGAGGAAATATCCATTGTATCACCCAGCAGCAGCCGAGTGTTTGAAGCTGAATAGATAAGGAGATAACTCTATGCCGGTAGTCATAGTTGCTGCCACCCAGATGGGTTGCACAAAGGATTGCGATCAGAATATTTTAAATGCAGAAAAATTGGTTGTCAATGCAGCAGACCAGGGCGCCCAGATCGTCTTACTTCAGGAGCTTTTTGAAACCCTTTATTTTTGCCAGGAAGAAAAGACTGAATACTTCAATCTGGCAACAACTCTGGAGGAAAATAAAGCGGTTAAGCATTTTTGCACCCTTGCAAAAAAATTAAAAATTGTATTGCCCATTAGTTTTTTTGAAAAAAAGAATAATGCCCATTACAATACGGTTGCTGTGATTGATGCTGACGGAACCATACTGGGAGTTTACAGGAAATGTCATATACCCGACGGCCCGGGTTATGAGGAAAAGTTTTATTTTAACCCTGGAGATACAGGGTTTAAGGTGTGGCAGACAAAATTTGCCTGTATCGGTATCGGTATTTGCTGGGATCAATGGTTCCCGGAAGCAGCCAGGATCATGGCACTTAAGGGTGCTGAGATTATTTTCTATCCCACAGCTATTGGGTCGGAACCTGCCAATGATATCTTGGATTCAAAGGATCACTGGCAGACCTGCATGCAGGGTCATTCTGCCTGTAATATGATCCCCATTGTTGCATCCAACAGGATTGGTACAGAATCATTTGATACGTCCGGCATTACTTTTTACGGGTCATCCTTTATCACGGATAACAAGGGTGGAATCCTTACCCAGGCAAACCGCACGGATGAATCCGTGATTCTTTCAACCCTGGATCTTGAACAATTTCAGCTCCAGAGAGCTTCATGGGGACTTTTTCGGGATAGAAGACCTTCCCAGTACAAGATTTTGCTCACCAGCAGCGGTGAAAGATAAAAAAGGTGGATTTAACTTTAACCCAAACAAAAAAAATGATAATAAAGTCCAACTATCGCTCAAAATGAGGTTTGTGAATGGAAATAAATGGAAATAAGGTTACTGATTTAAAAGATGCAATATCGACCCATGTAAAAAATGGATGCCATTTGTCCATAGGCGGGTTTACCATTAACAGAAATCCCATGGCTGCCGTCTATGAAATCATCCGGCAGGGGATCAAAGAAATTCACCTTTATGCCCATTCCAATGGCCAGGGAGTTGATGAACTTGTGGGGGCAGGCAGTATATCCTGCCTGGAAATTGCCTATGGCGGCAGTGGTAAATTTGCATCAACCTGCATACGATTCAGAAAAGCGGTCCAGGAAAAAAAAATTAAGATAGAAGATTATTCCAACTTTCAGATGACCCTGCGCTTTCTTGCAGGGGCCATGGGAATCCCGTTTCTTCCCACCCGGTCTTCTCTTGGAACGGATATTGTGAAAATTTGGGGATTTCCAATTGAATTCAGGCAGAAAAACAGCAAGCTTCCTGACAGCAAACTGATTGAACTTGAAAACCCTTTTGGGACATGGTGCGATACAAAAAAAGTTGTTCTGGTTCCAGCCATCAATCCGGATGTCACCATCATTCATGTGCAGAAGGCTGACTTTCGAGGAAACTGCAGGATAGACGGTTTGACCTTTGCCGATGTGGAACAGGCAAAAGCGGCAAGAATTTTGATCATCACCTGTGAAGAATTGGTGGAGGATGATGATCTGAAAAATGCTCCTGACAGAAACCAGATTCCTTTTATTCATGCGCATGCCGTTGTTCACATCCCTTATGGGGCCTATCCTACGGCCTGCTACCGGTATTATGACTATGATCCGGTTTATTTAAAGGAATATGCTGAAAAAGCCAGGGATGACAAGCAATATTATTCATATATTGAAGATATTATTTTGAAAAACGTAACCCATAAGGAGTTAATAGATTCAATTGGCAGGGAACGTCTTGAAATGATAGCAGCTGATAAAAATCTTGGATATGCAAAGAATCTTGATAGAAGATAATGGGGCGGAGACATAAGATGGATTATACTTTAAAAGAAATGATGGCTATTGCTGCTGCAAGGGAAATCAGGAATAATGATATTGTGTTCTGCGGTACCGGTATTTCAATGCTGGCAGCCATGGCTGCAAAAAATATAAATGCTCCCCAAAGTGTTATTTTTTTTGAAACCGGTGCCATTGATTCCAAACTGGAAGATCTTCCCCTTGCAGTGGCGGACCCGAGGATAATGTACCAGGCTTCAGCAAATGGGGGATTGCTGGATTCCTTTGCCACCATGCAGAACAGGTTTACAGCCAAACATATTGTGGGTATTCTGGGTGCTGCTCAGATTGATATTTATGGTAATCTGAATTCCACCGTTATTGGAGATTATGATGAACCCGAAGTCAGGTTTTCAGGGAGTGGAGGGGCATGTGATGTGGCTTCTTTTGTTTCAAGAACCATTATCTTTATGAAACAGGAAAAACGAAAATTCAAAGTCCGGCTGGATTATCTGACAAGCCCTGGATATCTGGACGGCCCGGCCGGCCGGGAAAAAGCAGGACTTCCAGAGGGAGGACCCCACAGGGTAATCACAGACATGGGGATTATGGGTTTTGATGAGCTAAGCAAACAGATGTTTCTGAAAGGATATTATCCCGGAATAACACCGGATAAAATTCTTGAGAACATGGAGTTTGAAATTGATATTTCCCGTGCACAAGAAGTATTGGCCCCAACTTCGAACGAATTAGGACTTTTAAGGGAAAAATGTGATCCCCAGCGTCTTATATTGTAAAGGAAGGCCTGATTTTTTTATAAATTCCTTTCAAACCCGGCTTAACTTTTAATTTGTTTAACCTTTGCTATTTCTACAATGGTTTCTAATCTCACAACGCGTTTATCAATATCAATGGTTCTTTCGGACAGTTTTTCAGTTTTAAGGCCCAATGATTTTACCGAATCCGTCAATTTGATTATATCTAATAGAAGATCCTTCCAGCCGGACATTTTATAAATTTTCCCTTGATAGATTTTTTAAACAATGATCGACTTTCTGGCTCGCCTCGTCTGTGGTCTGTATCGCTTCTTGTACTCTAGTGTGGGCCAGTTCAAGTAATGCTTTTTGTTCAAGATCTGCTGTGTTCTCATTTGGGTCATATGCATCTATAGCATCTCTAACGATTTTTGCCGCAGAAACCCCTTTCCCCAGTTCTTCACACAGACGTTTCAGCTTATTAATATTATTGTTGGATATAAAAAATTGTTTTCTTACCAAAGCGTCGGCTTGTGCTTCCATGACCTTACTCCTTATAGAAATCGTTTATACTTATAATATACACATACACATAGTATAAGCAAGCGAAATGTGAGCAATAAAGCATCAGGTGTTTTGGGAGATCTCCTCTTTGAGCATACAGCAGGCAATTTGATGCTCAGGATCACCTTTCTTATTGTAAGAAAGGTTCCGGGGTTGAATCATCTTGTTCATGACACAGCCTTCAGGGATGGTAAGACCGAACAGGTCTTTTTCATTAATTTTTGGTGTGGCGATCAACCGGTTATTTTTTATTTCATAGGAATGTAAAGGAAAGTCTTCGCAGACAGGGCATTGGTATACCCTGCCATTGGGAAAAATAAAATAATTATCCGCCACATTGCCGGCGCATTGAAATATTTCATCATGCTTTAGAAATACTTTTGGATAGGTTACAATAATGCCATGGCCGGCAATTGTTTCGGCTACTTTTGGAATGATGTTGAGCCAGATTTCTTTTGATACCTGGAGTTTTCCATCCGGCGTTGATGACTTGCCTCTCATGCCGACCACCTGGATAAAAAATCGTTTGATACCAAGCTTTTTAACTATATCCGGCATTAATTCAAGTTCATGAATATTAATATCTGAAACCGTATAGATCATTGAACAGGAAAAGCCTTTTTCCAGGGCTTTTTGGATGCCTTCCATTACTTTGTCATAGCATCCCCTGCCTCTGATGGTATCATTGGTTTTTTTTACGGCACCATCCAGGGAGAATGAAAGAAAGTCAATGTCATCACAGGAAATTCTGTCCAGAATGTTATGAAATAAATACCCGTTGGTATCAATGGTGATGGATTTGAACCCAAGGCGTTTCGCTTCTTTGACGGCCAGATAAAGATCCGGGTGAAGGGTGGGTTCACCTCCTAAAAAAATGACATTGGTCTGGTCAGCTTTATTTAAATCGCCAATATTTAAATCCGGCCTCTTTGAAAAAAGAATGAGCCAGTTCCGTATGGTATCAATATCAAGGGTGTTGGCCCCGTGCTGATCTTTATTAATATAGCAATGGGTACAGGAAAGGTTGCACCTTGTTAAGATGTGAAAAAAAAGATTGGAAGAATCCTTTGAAAATGCAACGGTTTTTTTTGTCATGCTATCCCATACACTGCTTGGTAAAATTCGGATCAAATGCAACCGGGTAGTTTCCGTCAAAGCAGGCCTTGCAAAAGTTTAGCTCCGGATTTTTTACACCTGAAGCTTCAAGCATGCCTTCAATGGAAAGATAGTGCAAAGAATCAAGACCTAAATATTCCGTGAGTTCATCTATAGGTTTTTGCGCGGCAATCAGTTCTCCTTTTGAAGAAAAATCAATGCCGTAATAGCAGGGGAATTTATGGGGCGGACATGAGACGCGCATATGTATTTTTTTAGCCCCAAGCTCACGCAATGCCTTGACACGGGTTTTTGCTGTGGTCCCGCGAATGATGGAATCTTCAATAATAATAATATTTTTGCCTTTGATCAGTTCTCTGACCGGATTGAGCTTTACCCGGACGGTAAAATCACGCATGGACTGGGTGGGCTGGATAAAGCTTCGCCCAACGTAATGGTTTCGAATCATGCCCATTTCAAAGGGAATCCCCGATTCTTTTGCGT
>NZ_JAIOSW010000459.1 GCF_021107415.1 Desulfobacula sp. | reverse complement strand
CTGTGGAACAATAGCGTATTCTCTTTAAACGGGTGTAAAATCTTTTCAGCATGATTGATGGCATCCAAATCCTGATCAATGCCGATCAATATCCCTCCGGGGAGTATTGCCGGGATTGTTGCAAGTGCGTGACCTGCCCCGCCCAGAGTACAATCCACACAGATGTTTCCAGGCTTAAGGTTTTGATGCTCATGCACCTCTTGAGGCATTACAGACGTATGCTCAAATCCCATTGCTACTACAACCCTAGAGAAGCGATTTCCTCCCTTACTTCCTCTTTTTTGAGTTCCTGCTCCATTTTTTTGTTGACCTTGTCCCATCGGTCGCGTGCCCAGATCTCAAAACGATCCAGGTTGCCCACAAGAACAATTTCTTTTTCAAGATTTGCATATTCTCTTAAACTTTTAGGGAGCAGGATACGATCCTGCTTATCACACATGCAGTCACAGGAGTTGCCGAGGAAAAATCTTCTAAAATCTCCCATGGCACGGCTTTTTGCTGACAAAATCATAGCTTCAACTTTTTCCCATTCACTAAAAGTATAAGCGTATAAACAATCATCCTTGTTTGAGACCATGACCCCGTAAATTTTATCCGCCTTCAAGATATTTCTGAACCTTGAAGGGATAATTACCCTGCCTTTGGAATCAATTGTATGAAAGGAGCTTGATCGAAACACTTATTTAAGCCTTAGTTAAAATACATTAACTTACCCACTTTCCACCACCTTAGCCCACACTTTTACTAAAAATGAGTGCTAAGTCAAGAAAAAAATAAAATTTTTTTAAGAAATTATAGATATTGCTTATAAATAAATGAATTTTGGCTATAGCTTAAAATGGAGTGAAGTGGAGTTGTTGTTAAAGCGCTTTGGAAATTGTCCTGCGGGTATGTTCGATTATCTCGTCAAGGTGATCCATGTGGTGTTTTGCAATATGAATCGGGTGATGAACAATAATTTCGATGTTACCAGGCGTAAGATCAAGGGAATCGGAAGGAAGAACATGAATAGAATTCTTAATGGTTATCGGTAATATGGGAAGGCCTGTTTCAATGGCAAATCTGAATGCGCCTTTTTTAAAGGGCATCACATTCCCATCCCGGCTTCTTGTTCCTTCCGCAAAGAACAATACAGATGCTTTTCTAGATATTTTTTTTTGAGCTTCCCGGATTGTTTTTATAGCCGCATCATGGTTGGCTCGGTCAATATAAATACACCCTAACTGATGGCATGCAGATCCGAAAATGGGAATTTTCCCCAGTTCTTTTTTCATTATCCATTTGATATTCAAACCAAGATGACCGTGAATAACAGGGATATCAGCCATACTCTGGTGGTTTGCTACAACCACATAGGATTTGTTCCTGTTATATTTTTTTTTGCCTTTAATGATAATATTCAGGGGAACAATGGCGCAGCAAAGTTTCGCCCATATGACGGCAATGATATTAGCTGCGTCCTGTTTTAACAAAAGCCCTGTAAAAATACATATCAACCCGAGGACCAGGGTAATAGTGAAAAGAAAAGGAATGATAATGATCCATTTATACGGTTGATATGCGATTTTTATAAAAGGGTTCAATCTTTATTTTTTTCTTTTTTAGATATCCCTAAAAGTTTTTCAATATTTGATACAATTTCTTTACCATTGAATTGGCTTAATGCAAAGACATAATCATTCATTGAAGAGATTCCCTTAAAAATGTCTTCCTTGTCGGTTTCAAAAAGCGTCAGCTCTATGCCGCTTTCATTCTCAAGACGTATTTTGCACAAGGGTTTTTCTTTTTCATAACTCTTTTTAGTGGGGGAGTCCAAATATTTTTCACACTCCAGAAATGAAACAGAGGATAAAAGGTTTGAGATTACTTCCTTGTCAGCAGATGTTCCATCCTCAGAATTCCAGGTGGAAAAAGCGTCTTTGCCATCTTTTTTTATCTTTTTAGAAATCAGTGTTTTGGATAATCCATCTTTTTCAATGGTAAAGCGTTTTATGGATTCTTTCTTGAAATCCAATACCTTTTTGTCCCTGAAATTATCCTCGGCCCTGTCAAAATAGGATCTGAAACTGCCATTGGCATGATAGATGTTCTTATTATCTGTCAACATTACAAAGGTATGGTTAAAGGTTGGTGCAGGTTTGCCCATGGTAAATTCAAAAATGGTCTTTGCTCCTTCTAATACTTTAACCCGGATATGTTTTTTATCATCAAGTTCATATCTTTTCAGATCACCTTTTTGGGACACCAATGCAGATAGTTTCAATGTTTTTAAGGTGTCAAGCATGTTTTCTACGGATGGTAAATCTGCAAGATATTCTTTATCAGTAAGTAACCAGTTTTTCTCTTTTTTTATAAATTTTATGGATCCTTGTTTTTTGTCTATAATGAGTCCTGTGATTTTGGAGATATCTATCTGTACAATTTTGGGTAGTACGTAATTATCCTTGTTCTCCTTATGAAACAAAAGATATGCACCCAATATCAGGATGAGCGCGATCAGTATCAAATATTCTTTTTTCATGAATTCATTCCTTTTAAGCGTTAAACCGTCTGGCGATTTTCTTTTTTCTGGATGTTCTTCTGGCAAGGACTAAAAGGCCGAACAGGATAACCAGTATGGGCAGAATAATAATATTAAAAGCTTTGATAATACCTCTGTCAAACGGCGAAGTTTGGGCAATCGGATTTAATGTCTGCTGCTTGCTTCTTAACTGGGCGATTCTATCTTCTTCATTGAGATGGTCAATGATGTTTAAAATAAATGTCGCATTGGTTGATCGGCCTTGAGGGTCCAGCATATTGTCCTGAAGCATCTGGGAACATGGAAGAACAAACAGCTTGGCAGGCTTGGAATTTTCCAGAAATGTATGTTTGGCAGCAAGACCCTCAAGCTTGTTTTTTTCTTCCGGGTTCTTGGCCTCTTCCGGTTTGTTTTCTTCTTTAATATCTTTTTCTCCCAACTCTTTTTCAGGGATGGCCTTACCTTTGAAAAAACTTGTGAAACTCCCTTCAAGGAGATAGGCAAGATCATAGGATTTCATTTCATCTTTTGATTCCGGCGGAGTGCTGAACATGGGATTTAAATTGATATTTCCTTCCATGAGCCACGATTCATCAGATGAAGATAAAAGCTTTGTTACCACAATTTTGTTTTTATCAATATTGTCGTTCACAAGCTCAAGAGGAGAGATCTGCATTGCAATAAGCCCCTTGATATTATCCATGAATTGAGGGGTATTGTTTATGGTTTTCTCTTTTAACATAGGGGCAAAATAAATATTTTGTTCACCGCCGCCCATATTTTTCGGTGCCTGATGCTTATAGGATTGTTTGTCTAAAACATAGGCCTTCTTTATATTGACACCATAATGGGTCAAAAGATTTTCAAGGCCGGTATCAATGGGTTCATATCTTGGCGGTATGCCCATACCACCCTGTTGGGGCATGATTTCATTGAACGAATCCGAGATAAAAGCAATATTTGTCCCCTTCATCAGGGCCTGGTCAATCTGGAATAATTCATAATCTGAAAATTTTTGAGTGGGTCTTGCAATGATCAGACAATTCAGTCCATCCGGGATGGAGCCATCTTTTAATGCAATCTGTTTAATAGAATACCGTGAAGAAACAAGAGAGTTAAACGCCTGCATGGCGGAAGATGGCCTTCCCTGCATCATAGCCATTCTGTCCGGCATAAGGGAGTGGGTGCCATGATCGGACAGGAACCCGATAGCCTTGTTAATACCGATCAATTTTTCCACAATTGCATTGAGCTCCTCTCCCAAAGCAACAGGATCTGCCATTTGATAGGTTGTACCGATGATGGGAAGTTCCAAAACATTGATCAGGGGAAGTGTTGTTGTTTTACCTTTAAATCCAATGACAAGCCCGGCAGCTCCACTGCCTGGCAAAATATTTCTTTCCGGGATGCCAGGCCATGACAGTGCCATTAAATCATGTTTTTCCCCAATTGTATCAAGCTTTTTTTTGTCTGAAATATCAATTATTTTGAATTCAAGAATGCCAAGGCTTTTGCTATTGAGCTTTTCAACAGTATCAGCGACAGCCTTGCCCAGCAATGGCAGTTGATCAAGGCCAATCAGGGGGGCGATGTCGTTGAGGGAAGAGGATAAATACATGTCAATTTTTACCTTCTCGTCAAGCTGTAACAAGGCGCTCACCTTATTGTTCAGTTTCTGGATAGCGGTTGTCAACTGATATTCAAGACCATTTGTTGAGGTAATGGTTTGAATTTTTTCGATCAAATCCCCATGAATAATGACCAACCCCATATAGGCATTTTTAAATTTAATCTCGTCATTTTCCATTATTCTTATCTGGACGGGCTGTATACCGTAATCTTTTGCCATATCCCGATTTTCATCAGCTTTTCCGGTCAGTGTACCTTCTTCTATTGTGACATTATAAAATGTATAATTAAAATATTTTCCACCCTTTGCAGAGTATTCTCCCAAAAGATCCTTGAGATATCGCTCTGTATTATTGTGGGGTGCCGGAAGATTTTTTGAGAAAAATACCTTTATGCTCAAGGGTTCCGACAGGGTAGCCACAACATCCTGGCTTGCCCATGACAAAGAATAGATTTTGTCACGGGTCAGGTCTGCCCTGAAGAAGAGTGTAATCCCGACAATATTTACCAGTACAATGACCACGAGATATAAAATGAATTTAAAATATTTTTCTTTTATTGAAAAGTTGCCCATTGTTTCTCCTTAGTTCTTCTCATGCATAACAATATAGGTTGAAAAAATGAAAATGAAAATCACACTCACAAAGTAAAGGATATCCCTGGAATCAATAATTCCTTTGGAGATATTGGTGAAGTGGGCGTTGGCGCCAATATATTCTATAACAGAAATTATTTTTGCCGGCATGAAAAATAAGAGCTTGTCAAGAATGGTTAAAGTAAAGCACAAAGCGCAGCCAATGATGAAGGCAATGATCTGATTTCTTGTCAGAGATGAGGCAAACAGTCCTATGGAACAATAGGCGCCGGCAAGAAAGACAGCACCTAAGTATCCGCCGATCACAGGCCCGGGATCAACCTCACCGATAAAAGAGATGAAAATCGGATATGAAATGGTGGGAATCAGCATGGATGCAGTAAATAAAGTTGCTGCAAAAAATTTGCCCAGAGCAATATCCGTAAAAGAAACCGGCATGGTTAAAAGAATTTCATAGGAACCAATATTCTTTTCTTCGGAAAACAGCCGCATGGTAATGGCGGGGATGATAAAAGAAAAAGTAATGGGAAGCAAAGAGAAGAAATCTCTTAAGTCAGCCCGGCCAAAAATAAAAAATGTGGAAAAGAAAAACCATCCTGTTACAATCAGGAATAGAGATATCACAATATAGGCAATGGGTGAGATGAAATAATCTTTGAATTCCTTAATGGCAATAATTTTAATTTGTTTCATGGTATTTATACGTCCTCCCCTGTTTTTTCCTGGGTCAATTCCTGGAATATTTTTTCAAGGGCCTGGGATTTTTTTGTAAGTTGTATAATTATCCAATTGGTCTCTTTTATTTTAAGATAGATATCTGATCTAAAATCCCTATCATCAGGACTTGTGATCTTAAACGAGACAAGATCTTCCTCAACAGGCTCAACATTTTTAACATTAAGATTTGGATGAATGCTCTTTAACAGGGATGTGGCATCATCCTTTGAAGCCCCTTTAAGAGACAGTTTGATAAAGGAGTTTTGTTTGACACTTAGTTTAAGATTGGCAGTTGTATCATCTGCAACCACTTTTCCCTTATTAATAATAGCAATCCTGTCACATGTTGCCTCGGCTTCACTCAAAATATGGGTAGAGAAGATAATGGTTTTTTCTTTACCTATGGTTTTAATGATATTCCTTATTTCGGCAATCTGGTTCGGGTCCAGGCCGGAAGTCGGTTCATCCAGAATTAAAATCTGAGGGTCGGTCATCATGGCATGGGCAAGGCCCACTCTTTGTTTCAAGCCTTTTGAAAGATTGGCAATGGGCTGGGCCATAATGGAAGAAAGCCCGCAAAGATCTGATAACTGCAGGAATCTGTCATACCGTTTTTCCTTATCATCAATTCCTTTTATCCTGGCCACATACTCCAGATAGTCATAGACCAGCATATTGTGATAGAGGGGGGCGGATTCGGGCAGATAGCCGATTAAAGATTTGATTTTAATGGCATCTTTCGGCAAATGAAAATCATTTATTTTTATTGTGCCTGAATTTGGCGAAAGATATCCGGTTAACATTCTTAAGGTTGTCGTCTTTCCCGCACCATTTGGACCCAGAAGACCTAAAATTTCACCTTTTCGGATTGTCATGCTGATGTTGTCTACAGCACATAAGTCTTTATAGTGCCGGGTCAGGTTTTGAACTTCAATCAACGTTTCCTCCTCGTTAACAGTATTGAGATGTAAGATATGGCTAATGAGTTTTTTTTCACATCTTAAGTCTCATATTTCATTATTAAAATTTTTCTATAACTTTGCTTTTCTCAATAAAATCGGTCAGTTCATCTTCAGTTTTTT
>NZ_JAIOSW010000045.1 GCF_021107415.1 Desulfobacula sp. | reverse complement strand
AACCTGGGCTACCTGATTGAGCCTGTATTTATAACAAAAATTTATGACCGTGACGGGAACATGCTGGAAACCTCCAAGTTGATACGAAAAAAAGTCATTGATATGAGTACGGCCTATATCATGACCAATATTTTGGAAAGCGTTGTAAAATCAGGAACAGGCTGGAGGATCAAAGCTCTTAAACGCCCTGTTGCAGGGAAAACCGGAACAACAAACAACCTTTTTGATGCCTGGTTCATGGGATATACACCCAGATACACCACCGGCGTCTGGGTCGGACTCGACCAGGAGGCACCTCTAGGAAAAGGAGAGACAGGATCCCGGGCTGCCAGTCCCATCTGGCTCGAATTTATGAAAAATACATTGGAAGGAAAACCTGCCAGGACCTTTAATGTTCCTGAGGGCATTGTTTTTGCCAAAATTGATGCCAAAACAGGACTGCTTCCCATCGAAGAATCTGAAAAGACAATCTTTGAGTGCTTTAAGGAAGGCACCATGCCAACTGAATATACATCAAAATCGGATACGGCTTCTGATTCCGAAGATCTCTTTAAAGAAGGAATTTAGCTTGCCAGCGCTATTTTAATATATCCTGAAAGTATTGATAGGCGTTTTCATAGCAGATTTTATCGATTATTCGGGATGAAATCCCTTGTTTTTCCATTTCCCGGATCAGGTTAGGAAGAGATTGAACCCCTGATATGGTTTGGGGAAGGCTGTCAACACCGTCAAAATCGCTTCCTAATCCCAGGCAGTTTTCACCACCGACATTCAGGATGTGCCTGGCATGATCAACCAAAAGAGAAAGGGAAGCATCCGTTAAGTTTGACAAAGCTTTACGGCTTATTTTTCGGGCATCCTGGAGTGTGATGGTCCTGTCCTTGAGACCTTTAAGAATTCTGTCCCGGTTCACTTTTTCATGTTTATAATATTCCGGGCTGATGAATCCAGACCCGTAAGTGAGGCCAATAATTCCTCCCCTGTCTGCAATCACTCTGATCATATCATCACTGAGGTTCCGGTCATTCGGACAAACTTGTCTGGCATTTGAGTGACTTGCCGCAAAAGGAATTTTTGTCATTGACGCAATGTCATAAAATGCCATGTCAGATGCATGGGACACATCGACAATAACACCCAGGTCATTGCAATACCGGATGAGTTGTTCTCCAGGTTTTGTCAGACCGCCTTTATTTCCAAACACTGTCCCGCAAAATTCATTATCATCCCAGGCAATGGTAAGAAGCCTTACACCACGCTGATAAAAATGCTCAAGCATTTCGGGTTTCCCCTTTAATGGTGTTGCTCCTTCAATAGCAATGATTGCAGCTGTTTTCCCTTTTGATTCTATGGCTTAAGCAAGATGTTGGAAAGACGTGGCCGGGACAAAGCGGTCTTTATGGGTTGCGATCAAGGTTTCAATAGCATCAATATAGGCATTGCAAACTTCAAAAGCCTGATTTGGATGATGGGTCTCCAAAATAAAACAGGCAAAGACCTGTGCAATGGTATTGGATGAAATAATTCCCGGCAAATTGACGTGAAGTTCACCAGATGTTGCAAAATCATGATCTTCTTCAACTATTTTTTGTATTGTATCACAGTGGAGATCAAAAAATTTCATATCCGATTTCTTTTATTACTCATTAGTGGTTGAATGAAAAATTGGCGGTTTTCGATCGGGCACTCATTAATTTCATTGGATGATGCCTACCTCATCAACTGACAGTGTTGCATCCAATCGAATTGAAAACTTTAAGGATGGATATCGCCGACCAAGCCTTTTTAAATTAGTGTTTTTGTCTCCTCGCAGTCGCGAGTCTGATCTTGGATGAACAATCAAGGCAAGCCTCTCTGATTTTAGCAGGTCAGGTGACCGGTCTATCTTATTGCAAACTCTATCATAAAAGAGCTCAGAGAAAACAAGATGACCAAAAGCCGGATGCCAGGGACCGGCCAACACCATTGATTCATCTTCCATCATGTCGGAAGCCTGTAGTCCCATGCGGATCACATCGACCTTAGCCGCTTTAAATATTTGAACCATTCCTTTAACAAGCCGGATACTCTCTTCCAGGCTTAACGGCTGATATCTGCCCTGGTTATACCATTGTTCCATAAGGCTGCTTTTCAAGACCATTAATGGATAAATTCTGGCAAAATCAGGGGTAAGTTTTACCAATTTTTTTGTACTTTTAAACAATGAATCCTCATGGTCACCCGGCAATCCCACCATAACCTGAACACCGATTTTAAATGGATATCCTTTCAGCAAATCTATGGCTTTTATTGTATCCATACTGGTATGACCCCTTCTTGATTTTAATAAAACCTCATCGTTCATGGACTGGACACCCAGTTCAATGGCAGATATTTTGTAGGGTTGGACGAGATCAAGCGTCTGTTGGGTAATGGTATCCGGTCGGGTAGAGAACCGTATGCCGTCAATTTTTTTTGTATGGATATAGGGCTGGACCATATCAAGCAATTGGATGATGGTTTCATGTGCCAGTCCCAAAAAATTCCCTCCGAAAAAAGCAAGTTCCACGTATTTTCGAAGGCCTTTATACTGTAAATACTGTGTCACAATTTGATGAAGGGCTGTTTTGCCCGGCAACTTTGGCAAGCTTGATTTTTGATTAGTAATAATGGATTGATTACAGAATGCACATTGATGAGGACACCCTGAATGGGGAATAAATACCGGTATAACAAGAGGTTTTGTCTGATCCATAAATGAAGCCGCCTTCCAGATTTTATTTTCCCGGGTTTTATTTTTCCAGATTTTATTTTTCAGGACTTTATTTTTTTAAGAATCTTCAAGGCTTTTTTAGCAGAATCCTGCTCTGCTGCTTTTTTTGTTTTCCCAAGACCTTTGGACTCGATATTAAAAAGATTTAAACTGATCTCAAAAATTTTATCATGATCAGGGCCGGTCTCATTGAGAACCACATATTGAGGTGTTATTGCACCCTGTTCCTGAACAAATTCCTGCAACATGCTCTTATAATCAACAATCTTTTCATTTGACAGAATTTTCTCAAGGGTTTCGCTGAAAAGATCATGAATCAGCCGGTATACTGTATCAAATCCTGCATCCAGATAAACCGCTGCAATAACGGCTTCAAAGGTATCCGACAGTATGGAATTTTTATCAAATCCCCTGGAAAGTGTTTCTCCTTTTCCAAGCCTGATAAATCTGCCAAGGTCAATAAGCCTCGCCATATCGGCAAGGGCAGGTTCACTGACAAGATTGGATCTTAGCTTTGAAAGCTCTCCTTCCTTTTTTAACGGACTCTTTTCCATTAATACATGTCCGATGCATAGCCCTAAAACAGCATCCCCTAAAAACTCAAGCCGCTCATTATCAGAAGCGCATGAATTCTGATTCTCATTTAAATAAGACCTGTGACACATTGCATTATTCAACAATGATTGGTTTTTAAATGAATATCCAATATTATTTTCAAGAATGGTTAAATTTGTATATTTTTCTTTGCTTTCTTCCAAACGTACATTTAAAGCCTGAAATAAAGAATAGTCAATATTGAGATTATCTTTACCCGAACCAAGGCAAACACCTTCATTAAACACTCCATGGAAATCCGAACCGCCTGTCATTATCAGGTCCTTTTGGTTTGCAAGCTTTTGATAAAAAGATGTCATTGAAACGTCATGGTCGGTATAATAAACCTCCATGCCGACAAGACCATAGGTGATAAGCGTATCAAGAAAATTTTCAATCTGATGACTTTTATTAAACGCCAACAGCCCGGGATGCGCCAGCACCGGGAGACCACCCGCTTCAAGAATCGTTTGAATTGCCTGTTGGCAGGATACCTTATATTTCTCCACGTAAGCCGGCTTGTCTTTGCCAAGATACTTTTCAAACGCTTCTTTGAAAGTTTGTATATATCCCAGTTCTTTCATGAGTTCAGCAATGTGAGGGCGACCGGTCTGGTCCGCACTAAAGCGCTCTTTAACCTGTTCAATACTGATGTTGAATCCAAGGCTGTTTAATTTTTCAATTATTTTCGGATTTCTTTGGGCCCTGGCCTTTTTTGCATTATCAAGAATAGCATTAAGATTTTTATCATAAACACTGAACCCATATCCCAGCAGATGAATACTACCCATATCTTTGAATCCAGATGGCGGATCGCAACTGATTTCAACTCCGGTAATAACTTCCGGACAAGTTGTCAGGGGATGTTTTAAAATTTCCTTGATACCGTTTATGGTATCATGATCTGTTATGGAAATGGCTTTGATTCCGACCTTTTTCGCCAGAGTCATAATTTCTAAAGGAGAAAATGAACCATCCGAAGCTGTAGAATGTACATGAAGATCAATCAACGAACTATCCTGACACTATCTTGCGCCGGCTAAACACCAAGAGCTTTCTCCATATCCTCTTCACGTGTTTTACAATCAATGCACTGGGTGGTAACCGGTCGTGCCTTAAGCCGTTTAATGGAAATATTTTCCTCACAACCCTCACATATTCCAAATGTTTTGTTTTCAACACGGATAAGCGCTTTTTTAATTTTCTTGATCAATTTGTGTTCACGGTCTCGGATACGAAGTTCAAAATTCCTCTCCGCTTCATGGGAAGCCCGGTCCGTTGGATCGGCAAAATTCTCTTTTGGTTTGGTCATACCGGTTACAGTATTGTCAGCATGCGAAAGCAGCTCCTGAAGCCTGTCTTCTAAAAGATTTTTAAAAAATTCCAAATCTTCTTTTTTCATTATGTTTGCCCTTTACCTTAATTTACAAAAACATTCGAACTAAAATAGTATACCAAATTTTAATAAAATGTAAAGAATTAAATGGCACGACCATGACATGATCCGACCTGATTATAAAGTAAATAACAATATCTTTGGCTATTGTTTTTCAGGTATGTCTATATTAAATAATTGGCGGGTGACATTAAGATAAAGGGAATCATCTCTATGGTCACCGGTATTGCGTAAAAAAAGGATGGGGTCATGAATGGTTCTGCTTGCAATGGCCTGTGTCATACGTTTAATTGCCTGGATATCTTCTGGTGAAAGATGCTTTAAATTAGAAAGGGTTTTATTAAATTCAATGTCAACTATGGAAGATATTTTATCGTTCAAAGCCTTGATAGTCGGCACAATGGCAAGGCCTTCCAGCCATTTGCGAAATTTTAATACGGCTTCTTCGATAAATCTTTGGGCCTTAACCGTCTCTTTTCCCCGCTGTTCAATATTTGACTCGACAATATTTTTCAAATCATCAATATCATAGACATAGGCATTGGAAATTGTGTTAATTTTCGGGTCAATATCCCGTGGAACGGCGATATCAATGAAAAAAAGCGTATGATGATGTCTTTTTTTCATGGCCCGCTTGACCTGGGCCTGGGTCAACACATAATCTGTTGCACCGGTTGAGCTGATAATAATATCAACCTCTTTTAATGCATCTTCCCTTTCTTCAAACTTGACAGCCTGTCCATTAAATTTTTGGGCAAGATCCACTGCATTTTTAAAGGTTCGATTCGCCACTATAATATCTTTAACTTTATTGGATATCAGATGCTCCACAGCCAGTTCCGCCATTTCACCGGCACCCAGCAGCATGACGGTCTTTTGGGATAAATCCGAAAATATTTTATTGGCAAGTTCAATGGCCGCATAGCTGATGGAAACCGCATTATCCCCTATCCCTGTTTCTTTTCTGACTTTTTTTGCAACACTAAAAGCCTTGTGCATCAGTCGATTCAGCAGCACGCCCGAGGCATTGTTTTCCACGGCAACCCTGTAGGCCTGCTTTATCTGACCTAAAATCTGTGGTTCCCCCACCACCATTGAATCCAGGCTTGACGCGACCCTGAACAAATGCCGAATCGCATCATCTTCTTTATAAATATATAAAGAACTTTTAAACTCGGAACTGTCAATTTTTCTTTGATGTGAAATAAACTCAATGATTTTATCAACCTGATCATTGGTCTGGTCACCGGCCTGGGGGATATATAAAACTTCTGTCCGGTTGCAGGTGGAAAATATAAGGCTTTCTTTAATGTCTTTGTCCTGTTTTTAAAATTCAAGTGCGACGATTGCCTTTTCACCTGAAAATGAGAGTTTTTCCCTGAGTTCAACCGGTGCGGTTTTATGATTTATACCAATTAAAATAATTTTTGACATTGTTCTTTCTTTATTTTGTAAAGGCCTGGTGATGCCCGCCTAACAGCATATTGACCCCAAGAAACGTAAATATGATAATAAAAAAACCGATAATGGTCATTATGGCTGATTTTCTGCCACGCCATCCCGAATAAAGACGTAGATGCAGTAAGGCCGCATAAACCATCCAGGTTCCCACAGAGAATACTTCTTTGGGGTCCCAGCTCCAGAATCTGCCCCAGATAGTTTTTGCATAGATAAACCCTGTGACAAGTCCGATGGTAAGCAAGGCAAACCCTGTGGTCAAACAGGTATACCCGACATTATCCAGAAAATCCAATGATGGCAGCCGTTTGAAAAAAAAACCGGGACTTTTAGTCTTAATCCCTTTTTCCTGCAACAGGTATAAGATCCCTGCCCCGCATGCGAGAGCCAGGGCAGCCTCTCCTGTAAATACCAGAAGGATGTGGGAATAAAACCAAAATCCCCTTAATATGGCATTCTTCTCAACTGGTGCATCCGGAATCATCACTACTGCCAGCATGATGGCAGATAACAAAACCGAAACAAATACTCCGAGAATTTTGAGATTAAATTTGTATTGGAAAAATAAAAACATGCTGCCCAGGGCAAATGCCGCAAGTGATAAACTCTGGGATAAATTCTGTATGGGCACATGCCCGCTTGCTATCGTGTAAATCACCATACTGATAAAATGAAATACAATGGCTGTTGTAATCAAGTAAAAGGCAGTTTTTTGACAGGCCGATTTCTGATTAAATAAAAACAGCAAGTACCCTGTCATGCTTGTAAAATAGAGCACAGTTGTTAGCACTAACACCATGTCGGCTGTTTGAAGATTCATTCATCACTCCTCGAAGAAACAAGATCTTGATACGAATATTTCCTTCCAAGAACATCACATAAGACCGCGTTTATGTTTATTTCATCATTTGCTTTAATCAGTTCAAGAATCCCCTTCTCAATGAGGGTATGAAAGATTGCTTTGTTTTCATTTGAGGCTTGCCCGGATGATAAAAGCTTTTTACGTATATTTCCCATCAAACCTAACAATTGTGCGTACTCAGGCCCAAAATAATTTTCAAGATCCTGCCGGATTTTCTTTGCCATTGCAGGACTTGATCCCGAGGTTGAAACAGCCACGATCAGATCCCCCCTGTCCACTATCGAAGGAAGTAGAAAATCACTATTATCAGGTGCATCGGCCACATTACAAAGGATATTGAGCATTGAAGCATCGTTTTTTATCTGCTGGTTCAAATCAGCATTATTGGTGGCGGCAAAAACAAGAAACATCCCTTTCACATCTTGTTTCTCATATTCTTTTTTTTCAAGACAAATAGTTGTTTTTTTTAAATCATCAAACCTGGGCGAAAACCGATCACTGATCACTTTTACATTTGCACCGCATTTTTCAAGGGTTGCAGCCTTTCTTGCACCAACACTTCCGCCCCCCACAACAAGACAATCCTTGCCTTTTAACTCAAGAAATATAGGGTAATATTTCATTGTTATCCTTTATTCAACCCTTGTTTGCATAAAACAATTAATATATATTGCCCTAGCATATTTTTCAATATCTAACTATTATTTAGGGATAATTAACATGATTATTGATTCACACGTACATATTTTCCCGGAAAAGATCAAACAGGACCGTTCCGGATATTTTGATAATGAACCTGAATTCAAACTGCTTTATAATTCACCAAAAGCTAAAATCAGCACTATTAATGATTTAATAGAATCAATGGACGAATATCAGGTTGATATCTCCATCATCTGTGGTTTCCCCTGGCGAAACCCGGAGTTTACAAAACAAAACAATGACATCATCATTGAATCCGTCCAAAAACATCCGGACAGAATCAAGGGTCTTGCCTGTTTTGATGCAGCCTGGGACGGCGCGCCCCATGAAACCCGAAGATGTATCGAGGCAGGTCTTTGCGGTGCAGGGGAACTGGCATTCTACCTTTCCGGAATTGACAAAAAGGCCTTGTCATGCCTTGATCCTGTCATGGCTGTTTTAAGGGACAAAGGCAACCTGCCCTGCATGATCCACACAAATGAACCGGTGGGACACAAATATCCCGGTAAAACTCCCATTACCCTGGAACAGATATATAGGCTTGCCAAAACTTTTCCTGACAATAGAATTATTCTGGCCCACTGGGGAGGAGGAATCTTTTTTTACAACATCATGAAAAAAGAGACAAAAACCACCTTAAAAAACATCTGGTATGACACAGCAGCCTCCCCGTTTTTATATGATTCACAAATCTATGACATTGCCGTTAATGCAGGAGTAGCAGATAAGGTTCTTTTTGGAACTGATTTTCCATTACTGCCACCTGGCAGGTATTACAAAGATATTGATAATTCAAATATCAATTCCCTTCAAAAGGAACAGATACTGGGTAAAAATGCTGCCTTATTGTATGCCTAAAGTGCCATGGCATTATGAAAATCTGCTTTCACATGATCCAAATCTGTTTTTTGTTTACCGTTTAGTCTTTGGTTGGCGGATCATGCAAAATAAGGTGTAGAGCAAACGGCTTGCCCGGTTTTAACTCAATAGACGACCAGAATTCTCAAATAGATTTGTTTTGTTACGCATTCAGGGCGAGCCACTTTTTTAAAAACAAATCTTGAATTACATATTTTCCATTCTTTACTAATATTTCTTTTTCAAACAGAGTTTTCAAACACCGTGTGACAATGGATGCAGTTTTTATATTTACATCGACTAACGCCTCTGCTGCAAAAAGATTTTGGCCATTATTAATTAATACCAGTTTCAGGGTTTTCTTCTGGTTGATAGACAAATTATCCCACAGGGTTTGATATTCCAGATGTTTTTGGTCAATCATCGCTCTTTCAATCATATTGATTGTTTGATCATTCCAGGAGTTGTGCTGTAATTCCCGCCATAGAAAAAAACAGAACAATTGAATATACATGGGATGATTTTCAAACCGTTCAACGATTCCTTGAATAATCGCTTTTTTAATGGATAAATTTCCGCTGTTAAACAATTTGATCATCCAGGGGATATAGTGTTTTGTTTCGATCTGTTTAAGCGGGTAACTCGCTGCCTGTTGATAAAACGCTCTGTCCTGGGACTGAAACATGGCTGTCAGCAAATGCTGTTGACTTCCGGAAAAAATATAACAGATATTTGACTGTTGCTGGATATAGGATCTTAACTGTTTTTCAAATGAAGTCGCATTGACATATTTTGCCACTTCCTGGAATTCATCCAGAGCAATGACTATTTTTCGTTTCCTGGAAAATTTTTCAAGCAGTTCCATAAGGTTTTTTAAAATCAGGTTCTCATCTGTTGATTTGAATGCGGGTGTAATGGTTGGTGAATTTGTAGCCGGATCCATACTGATTTGAAAAGAAAATTTGTCAATGCTGCTTTTTAACAGCTTTAAAAGCTTGTCTGTATTTGTCTCCAAGATATTCAATTGTTGAAAAATCCGAGTAATAAATTCTTTTTCAGATGTTGTACCGTATAGATCAATGTAAAGCGCTCCAATATCAGGCGATTGCTGTTTGATATTGAGAAACACCTGCTTGATCAGTGAACTTTTTCCGGTTCGTCTGTGGGAATATAGCAAAACATTTTGTGAGGCCCTGATAAATTCCAGCAGATCATCTTGTTCTTTTTTTCTGTTACAAAAACAAGACCCAGTGACAACGTTGCTATAGGTAAATGGATTTTTCATTTTAGCTCCGATATTACACAAAATACTATAATTATACTTGCGTATAAAATATTATGCATTACGTGTAAAGTCAATTAATTTAATGAAAAATATCACTCAACGAACAACTTCAATATTATTTTTTATAATTGTCAGTCAGAGGTTACACAGGAATACTGATCCTGAAGGTGCTGCCTTTATCTTTTTTACTTTGGACATCAATTTTTCCTTTGTGATACTGGATGATATGTTTAACAATGGCAAGACCAAGCCCGGTACCGCCTTCATGCCGGCTTCTTGCCTTGTCCACCCGGTAAAACCGGTTAAAAATATTTGATAAATGCTCTTTAGCAATTCCACAGCCTTTATCTTTAATCTCAATATCTATGAAATCATCCTGCCTTGTTACTGTTATGGTAACAGGTTTATCCTCACGACTATATTTTACGGCATTGTCCACAAGATTGATAAAGGCCTGTTCCATAAGAATGGGGTCAACCATGGCTGTGAGATCCTCGGGGCAGTCAATGCTGACAGCGATATTTTTTGCCTGGATGCCGGCATGGCAGGAATTTACCGCTCCATGGATTAATGTTGCCATATCCTGGCTTTCAAGCTGAATATCGGTTCCCTGCAGCCGTTCAAGTCTTGACAGGGCTAAAAGATCGTTGATCAGATCGATCATCCGGTTTACATTTTTTTCAATAATTTTTAAAAAACTTTCACTCTTACCGGTGTCATTAGTGTTCAACATTTCCTGCAGGGTTTCAATAAATCCTTTTATCGAAGTCAGAGGAGTTTTTAACTCATGGGACACATTGGCGGCAAAGTCTTTATGCATTCTTTCAAGCCTTCTCACCCTGGTGATATTATGAAAAATAATCAGGGTTCCCATGCGTCTTTCACCTGTATCATAAAGGGCTGTAGAATGAATATTTAAAATCAGATCCTCATCCCTTGTGATCACAATATCATCCTCGACAGGTTCAGGGGTTGCCAATGCCCGTTGAATGAATTTTTGAAACTCAAAATTTCTTACAACCTCTAAAATATATCTGGCTTTAAGTTTAGATAGAGGAAAATCAAATATTTTTGCGGCAGCAGCATTAATCGTAATAATTCTTTCATCTTTATCTATGGCAATGACACCTTCCTGCATGCTTGCATGAACGGCTTCAAGTTCCATGCTCCGAGTTTTAAAATCCTTGATTTTCTCATCCAGATTTTCAGCCATCCGGTTCATGGTGACAGCAAGTTCAGACAATTCTTCAGAGGCAGGTATCGCAAGTCTATCACTCAAATCCCCCTGGGCAAATTTAGCCGCTCCTTTTTTCATTTGCTCAATGGGGTGTGTGATTCTTCGGGATAGATACAAACTTACAATGGCAGCAATTAAGATTGTGAAAAACAATGCAATAAGAATATATTTCTTATTGATTTAATTTTGTTATCAATGGCAGAAACGGACACGGACGTTCGTACAACAGCTGTCACTGCCTTGTCATGTATCACGGGAAGAGCAATATACATCATATTCTTATCAAGCGTTGAACTATATCTTATGGAAATTCCTGTTTTTCTTTTCAGGGCTTCCTTAATTTCAGGCCGCTTCATGTGGTTTTCCATCATCTTTATATCACCGAAAGAGTCACCGACTACAACACCGGAAGGAAGAATAATTGTTACCCTTGTTCCTGTCTTTTCGCCTATATCCTTACAATACTCATCAATATTGCGGATTCGATCCTGATCACCATTTATAATATCACAGGGTGTGATATCATCTGAAAGAATATCACCAAAATTTATTTGCAGCAGTTTTGCCCTGACTATTAACTCTTTTTCACAATTTTTAAGAAAAAACTTCTTAAAATAACTGGCTGAATAAGATGTAACCGATGCAAGAGAAAGAAAGATAATAATCAAAAATGATGGAAAAATCTGCCAAATCAATTTCTTTTTCTTATCCATATTCTTTATCCTTTAAACCGGTAACCAACGCCCCTGACTGTTTCAATGAAGGAAGCATAATTTTTCAGTTTTTTACGCAATCCAACAATAATGACATCAATACTTCTTTGGGTCACTGCATAGTCTTCACCATGAATGGCATCAACGATCTGCCCCCTGGTAAATACCCAGCCTTTTTTATCTGCAAGAAAAGAGAGCAGTTCAAATTCCGACAGGGTCAGCTCCAGCTCATTTCCTTCAATCGTGACCATGTGCCGGGCTCGGTCAATGATCATATCCCCCTCCTGCTTTATCCTGTCCGGGGTATCTGCAAAGTTCTTTTTGCGCCGCCGTAAAATCGCCCGGATTCTTGCCACCAAAACCTTTGGGCTGAACGGTTTTGATATGTAATCATTTGCTCCCAGTTCAAGCCCTGTAACAATATCAGACTCTTCTCCTTTTGCCGTCAGCATGATAATAGGGATATCTTGGGTTTGCTCATTACTTTTCAAGTATTTTGTTACTTCCAGGCCATCAATACCCGGGAGCATCAAATCCAGAACCATCAGGTCGGGTTGGGATAGTTTAGCTATTTTAATAGCCTGTTCTCCGGTCTGGGCTGTCAATATTAAGTATCCCTCATTTTTCAAATTGTATTTGATCAGTTCGATGATGTCTTGTTCATCATCCACAATTAAGATGGTCTCTTTTGCCATTTTTTCTTCCTGTTTTTTTTAATTTTCAACCATTTGTTTGAGTTTTATAAACTGATGGATATTTGTCAAATATAATATCTCACATTTCACCTATGCCTGATAATTTCACCTTCTATAAGGTAAATCACTTCTTCTGCAATATTGGTGGTATGATCCCCGATCCTTTCCAAATGCCTTGAAATCAGATACATGTTGATGATTTCACCCACCATTTCCGGATGTTTTTGAATATCTTTTTTCATTGAATCATAGGCATCATTTCTCATGATATTCACATCTTTATCCATCTCCATGACGTTGTATGCCATATCTACATCCATCCGCACCAGGGCATCCAGGCTCATTCTCAGCATTTTTGCAGCCTGATCCGCCATTGATGTGTAATCATACTTGAATTTATTGGGATCCTGTGAAGAGGTGATAAATCTTCGTGAAATATTTGCTGCATAGTCTGCAATTCTTTCCAGATCATTGTTAATTTTTATCACCACCACAAAAAACCGCAGATCCATGGCAACCGGTTGATAAAGTGCCAGTACTTTCAGGCATTCTTCTTCCACTTCGATTTCACGTTCATCGATTTGAAAATCTGTATCTATAATTTTTTGGGCAAGTTCCAAATCCCCTGTTTTCACTGCATAAATTGCCTTTTGAAACCGATCTTCCACCATTGCCCCAAGGGATAGTATTTCTTTTTTTATTTTCTCTATTTCTCTTTGCAGATGGCCTGTCATGGTTCTGTCTCCTTAACCAAATCTTCCGGTAATATAATCTTCTGTCTGCTTTAGTTCGGGTTTTGTAAATAAGGTATCCGTATCATTGACTTCTATGAGTTTGCCCATATAAAAAAATGCAGTCCTGTCGGAAACTCTGGCAGCCTGCTGCATATTATGGGTCACGATGATAATGGTGAGTTTTAAAGAAAGTTCGGTAATCAATTCTTCAATCTTTTGTGTGGCAATGGGGTCAAGGGCCGAAGCCGGCTCATCCATCAATAACACTTCAGGGCCTACGGCAAGGGCACGGGCAATGCACAGGCGCTGTTGCTGCCCCCCGGAAAGTCCTAAAGCAGATTCATTCAGCCTGTCCTTTACCTCATCCCATATGGCTGCCTGTTTTAAACTTTTCTCAACAATTCGGGTGATTTTCGCCTTATCTTTCACCCCATTTACTTTCAAACCATAAGCAATATTTTCAAAAACAGATTTTGGAAATGGATTGGGTTTTTGAAAAACCATACCCACCTGCCTTCGTAAGGTTACAACGTCGATGGAAGGGTCATAAATATCATTATCATCCAGCATGGCCCGGCCCTTCACCCTGATTCCGGAAATCAAATCATTCATTCGGTTCAAACATCTCAAATAGGTACTTTTTCCGCATCCGGAGGGGCCGATAAGTGCCGTTACCCTGTTTTCAATAAAATCAATTGAAATTTGATCAAGCGCCTGGAAATCTCCATAAAAAAAATCCAGATTTTTGGTATGCATTTTAATATGAGTCTGCATATAGCTATATCCTTAACTTTTTTCTTATTTTAGACCGCAGTATAATTGCCGAAAGATTCATTCCAAATACCAGAACAATCAACACCAGAGCCGTCCCGTATTGAAGATGACGTGTGGCTTCAATCTGGGTTCCGGCAGTGGCCAGCACATAAATGTGATACGGCAATGCCATGACCTCATCCAGGATGGATGCCGGAAGATCAGGTGTGAAAAAGACAGCTCCCGTATACATGATTGGGGCGGTTTCTCCGGCAGCCCGGCTTATCCCCAATATTGAACCTGTAATAATACCGGGGAATGCCACAGGCAAAACAACTTTTCTAATGGTCTGCCACTTAGTTGCTCCCATGGCAAGGGATGCTTCCCGATAGGTATTGGGAACAGACTTTAAGGCCTCTTCTGAAGCACCGATGATAACCGGCAGGGTCATGATTCCCAATGTCAATCCTCCGGAAGCAGCGGATACTCCCATCTTTAACACAATACAAAAAAAGGCAAGTCCGAACAATCCAAATACAATGGACGGAACACCGGCAAGATTATTGATTCCCAGCCGGATGAACCGGACAAGCTTTCCCTGACTCGCATACTCATTAAGATAAATAGCTGAGGCCACACCAATGGGCAAGGCTACAAATATGGTTACAAGACACAAAGCCATGGTTCCCACAATACAGGGGAGGATACCACCTGCAGTCATGGAATCCTTTGGTGCCTGGGATAAAAATTCCCATGAAATAGCCCGCCAGCCACGGGATAGCATAAAACATACAATCAATGCCAGAGCCGCACCATTAAGCAAGGCAGCTATTCTTAAAAATGAAAAGCATAATTTTTGTATGATTAATCGTTGTTTTATCATTATAAGGAAGCCTCTCCCACCTGCCGGAACTTATAAGAAATATAATCAGCAATCAAATTAAAAATAAACGTAAATACAAACAGAACAATACCAATGGCAAAAAGTGCATGATAGTGCTCACCGCCAAAAGGTGCTTCCGCCATTTCTGCTGCAATGCTTGCCGGCAAGGGGCGGACAGGGTCAAAAATAGACCCGGGTATCATGGCCGCTCCGCCTGCTGCCATCAGCACCACCATGGTTTCTCCAATGGCCCTGGAAAGGCCCAGGATAACCGCTGTACAAATTCCCGAAAGTGATGCTGGAATAATGACCCTTACAATGGTTTCAAAATGGGTGGCTCCCAGGGCAAATGACGCCTCTTTTAAAGCCACAGGGACAGAGAAAATTGCATCCTCTGAGATACTGCAAATGGTCGGAATCGCCATAAAGGCCAGCATCAAGGATGCATTAAACATGTTCAATCCCACGGGAATATTAAAAAGCTGCTGGATAAATGGCGCCACCACTACCATGCCGAAAAATCCAATCACCACCGATGGCATGGAGGCCATAAGTTCTACAATGGGTTTTACAATTTCAGCCACTTTAGGTGAGGCGATTTCTGCAAGGTATACAGCCGTCATAATTCCCAAAGGAATTGCCATTATGCCTGAAAGAAGAGTGACGCAGATGGAACCCAGTATTAATGAAAGAATCCCGAAATCTGCAGGATCATCCGTGGGGTACCAGTATTTACCAAAGACAAACTCTTTTATACTGACATGATCTAAAATGGGTATTCCTTCAATAAAAAGGAAGACCACAATCAAAAACAAGGCTGTTATGGAAAAGAGTGCAATCAGTAAAAACCCCGAATGCACTCCTCTATCAATATGTTGACGTTTCAACGATCAGCTCCCGATAGATTAGAATAAGGGAATTGAACCGGCTTCTTTTACAAGTTCCTGGCCTTTTTTAGAGAGGATAAAGGATATAAAACCCATGGTTTCACCCTTTGGCCAGCCTTTTGTGAACATGAAAAGCCCTCTGGATATCGGATATGATCCGTTTAAGGTATTTTCTTCTGTTCCTTCAATACCCTCAACTTTTACAGCCTTTATCTTGCTGTTAAGATAACCCAGACCAACGTATCCAATTGCTCCCGGAGTCGTTGCGACTGCCTGTACAATACCGCCATTGGAAGGTACGGTCAGGGCACCGGGAATAACGCGTTCTTTTTTCATGACAAGATTTTTCCATACCCCGAATGTCCCGGAAGAGCTGTCTCTTGAAATAACAACTATTTTACCCGGGGTTCCGCCAAGTTCTTTCCAGTCTTTTATTTTACCCAGATAAATGTCTTTTAACTGGGCCATGGTAAGATCAGCCACATCATTCTTATTGTTGACAACAGGAACAATGGCATCCAGAGCAATCCTGAAAGGTACTGGATAAACACCATTTGTATTAGCCAGGTTAACTTCTTTTTGTTTGATGAATCTTGAAGCATTGCCAATATCTGCTGTTCCATCAATAATTGCCTTGATCCCGTTTCCCGAACCACCACCAGAAAGGGAAATCTTTACATTTGGATTCTCTGCCATATAGGCTTCGGCAGCCTTTTGGGCAATGGGAAGAACTGTTGTGGACCCCTTAATAACAAGTTTGCCTGCAAATACCGGCGATGATGCAATAAGCAAAGAGACAGTTAACACCAGAATTACTTTAATAAATTTGTTCATGATTTTCTCCTATGTAAGATTAAATAAATAAATGCTTTTATCAAGCATGATTACTTGAGAATAAATTCTACAATTTAAAGGTTAGAATTGTATTAGAGTTGTGTTAAGGCTAAATTAAATTTTAGGGGAAATATCTTTTTCAAGGGATAAGATATTGTTGATTTCCTCGTTTTGTATAGATCAGAGCCCCGGTTATGGCGGTAAATGGCGCTACAGTAACCAGACCAAAGCTTCCTACAATGGTGTTCAGGATTTCTGCAGCGACATAGTTAAGGTTAAAAAAATTAGCCAAGGGCACGCCCTGGGCCATAAAAACCATCATTAAAGTTATGTAGCCTCCAGAGTAGGCAAAAAGCAACGTGGTCGTCATCGTTCCCACAACGGCTCTACCAACACGAAAACCGGATCGCATAGCCTCTGTGAAGGAAATATCCGGTTTTTTGAGCACCACCTCATACATACTGGCTGCCACATCCATGGCCACATCCATGACAGCGCCTGCTGAGGCCATGAAAATACCGGCCAGAAAAATTCTCGTCAGATTGAGATGGGGAAAACCGGAATAGAGAAGTGTTTCGGAAAACGGTTTGATTGCTCCGTGCAAATGAAAGCCCCTGGAAAAAGTTAACGCAAGCACGCATGTTGTTATAATACCGAAAAAAGCGCCCAAAAAGGCAACCAGACCGCGTCGAGTTAATCCACCTACCATGAATATAATCGCTGCTGTTAAAGCTGTGACCACGGCCAGTGACACCATGATGGGATCAACATTTCTCAGAAACAAGGGAATCAGGATTTTCCAGATAGCCAAAGCAGAAAAGATGAATGATAATATAGCCTTGACACCGGTCCACCCTGCAAAGGAAACAAGGAGAAGAGCGAAACAAATCAACAAAACCAGTTCGGTATGGAGACGGTAGTGGTCCTGGGCATTGGCATAAAAAACCTCACCTTCCTTGAGAGACAACACCATCAGTGCTGTATCCTTTACCTTGAAAATCTTGTCCAACTCCAGCTTGCCGATAATCTCATTATCAGCGCATACTTTTTTGCCGGCAAATGGGCCGTCCAGAACCTGAACAATAAGATCCTGGGTTCCAATTTTGACGATGCCGAACTGTTTAACCTCAGAATTGTCCACGCCTAAGATGCGCCCGCGACATCGAACGGAATTGTTTGGCTGGCGATCCTCAAAACCGGTGGGGACAAAACATAGAATAAGTGTAAGAACGGAAAATACCACTGCAAGAGCAACATCCCGTTTCCATAGAGAGTATGGTCGTTTCATCATTAAAATCCGTGATAAATATTTAGAAGGGATTGGGCAAGGCCGTATGTCAAATCATAGGCCTTGCCATGAAAAAGAAAACTCACAAAAAAGATGTCTCCCTGTTCAGCAAACAATTTTCTATTGGGCTGGTTTCCAAAAGATCTTTACTAATTTGCGACCAGCTTCATCTCACCAAACACTCCCATGACAGCCATGATCTTTTTTGCCACATCGGTGTTGTCGTAGTAACCATTAAAGGTCTTGGCCCCCACCCCGATGGCTGATGTAAGCACCGGCACCCCTGTATGAGAGTATGATGTCCAGGCCAGACCCGCCTTGCGATTCAGGATATGGGTAATTTTTACGGTAAAAGGATCGTATCCGCCGTATAGAAGATAGTCAGCAGTTCCCTTGTTGATTTTTACTCCGGCCATACTTTGGATAAAAGCCTTCCTGATCTCGGCAAGCTCATAGTCCTTGAGAACCAATTGCCCTTCGCCTTTTGTTTCCAGTCCGAAATATTTTTTTAAAAGGGGAATCATATCTTCAAACTGAGCCTTTCCAGCGGAAGTTTTTTTATATTCAGCCATTATTTTGTTTGTAAACACCTTAAAGGAGCCTTTCTGGTGCTTAAGTATATCAAAATGCGATGCATACGCGGTGCCGGCAAATCCAATGGTCAAACCGCCACATTCATGGTCACCCGTAACGATAATCAGTGTTTCTTCTGGATGCTTCTCATAGAAGTCATATGCCACTTTAATTGCCTCATCAAACGCCAGAGTGTCTTTTATAGAGGCGACTGCATCATTTGCGTGGCAGGCCCAATCGATCTTTCCACCCTCGATCATCATGAAAAAACCTTTTGAATTATCCAGCAGCTCAACTCCCTTTTTAGTGAATTCCGCAAGGGCAATGTCTTCAGAGGTGTTATCCATGTGATATGGAAGAGCCTGGCCATCTGGAAGGTTTTTGTTAAAGGCAATAACTTTGCCCGATTCTTTTGTCAGAGCCATAAATTGACGTTTGTTATCCACAATTTTATAGCCATTTTCTTTTGCAAGTCGCAGAACATCGCCAAGGGGCTTTTTGGATTTCTTGCCTGCAGGGTCTTTAAGGCCACCGCCTGCAAAATAGTCAAAACCACTTCTGACAAGGTCCATGCCGATCTCATGGTACATTTTGCGAGTAGGTTGGTGTGCATAGAAACAGGCTGGTGTTGCATGGTCGATGGAAACGCTTGAAACGATTCCCACCTTCATACCCTTTTCTTTTGCCATCTCGGCCATTGTTTTCACCGGCTGAAAATCAGGATTTACACCAATATAGTTGATATTAGTCTTAACCCCGCAGGCGAGAGCTGTGCCCGCGGCTGCCGAACCTGTAATGAACCTGTCGTTGGCATACGTAGTGGTCATGCCTTGTGCCGGGAATTGATTCATAAGCAGCAAAGCTCTTTCTGACCCTTCTTTTTTGGACGACATATACATTTCTGCGGCTGTCCGCTGGGACATGGCCATACCGTCACCGATAAAAAAGAAAGTGTACTTGGCTGGAGAGCCTTCATAAAGAGCAGTCTCAGCCCAAACAGGATAAATATGTACACTGAATAACAATGCGGCTGTGAGGAAACACGCCGCAACCGTTTTAACCATAAAACTTTTGAAAATAGTTTTTCGCATCATTTTTTACTCCTTAAATTATTTATTCAAAAATAAAATTTATTCCAGACTGCAATTCAATTTACTTTGTTTTTGTTATGATTTTAGTATCATCAGGTTAGAATTTTATTAAAATTTATGGTATCTCCCGAAAATCGGTAATTTCTACTTTCTCCTCATCCCTTAAAAGCGCCCTGGCATTTAAAATAGCTTTTTGCATATCCTCTTCCGGACTCCTTGAGATCTTCCCGTGTCCCGGATAGAATTCATTTATTTTTCTGGTTGCAAGGTGGTTGATGGAATCAATATAATCGCCCACACTTCCTGATTCACCGATATATGAAAGTGTTCCCCCTGCAAAAACAGTATCCCCGGTAAAAAGAATTTTTTGAACAGGCTCATAGATACATATTGATCCTGAGGTATGTCCCGGGGTATGTATAATATTAAGACTGTAGTTGCCCAGATTGAATCGACTCTTACTTTCCAGCCATAGATGGACTTTCAGGGACGGCTCGTTGAGATCGCCGGATTTATACATGGTAACGTATCTATCTTCTACTGTAATCTTGGTAGCAGCAAAGCGATGGGCGGCAATCAGGGCATAATCCTGAAAATAACGATTGGCTCCAATATGATCAAAGTGCTCGTGAGTATTGATTATTATATCAACATCCCTGATTTTGAGTCCCAGAATAAGTAAGGATTTTTGCAATTTTGAAAAATTTTTATCCACTCCTGAATCAATCAGGACATTTTTGTAGTCACCCCTGATCAAGTAGCTGTGGCTGCTGGAACCCTCTCCCTTAAGCTGGAAAATGTTGGACCGCAATTCTATTATCCGGTCATCTTTTGCCATAATTCTTCCATTCACTCTTTTTTGCACTTTCTTCGTCCTCATAAATATTAAAAAACTGATCCATACGATTTTCCTTGAAATAATTTAGTGTCTCCAGCTTTAAGGAACATAACTTCAGACATCCTCCTAAAAGGTCAATCTCCTTTCTCATACCGTTTAAAACCCCCAGAAGTGTAATTGGTTCAAACTTTTTTAACTCCTTAAGATCCATAATTACTCTAATGCCTCTTTTCTTTAGATAGGAGGAAAGAATACTTTTAACCTGAAGGGCCTCATTCTTTTTGGGTTGACCTGATATTTTTATAATAATAAATTCATTGTTCTTTGCTATATGATATTTCATGACTTGTTTGTTTTATTCTATTCTCCTCTTTTGAATGTGAAAACTTCTACTTTTGAATTTCCATTTTTCTATAATCTCTCGTTTGCCTGATTTTCAGATGGGTCGCGTGGAATATCCATTAGAAATGATGGCACCATTTCTTTCTTACAAAACGGACAGAAGGCTGCTGCAAGATTGTTGTTATCCATAATGGCTTCTGACGTAAATTTCATCTCAAACCGAGTTTCTCCCGGAAAATTGCAGCTATGATTTATGCACTGGTATTGAAGTCCCATGGTATTCTCCTTTAAAAAAAGTTGTGGACAACTTGCTGAAAACAGCAGTTGACCTTATGTGTTTATTATATACCTAATCTATATTTCATCCGTGTTCGGAAGTGATTAGTATTTAATTTTTGTTTTGCTTTTGTGGCAATACTTAAAACCTGCTTTTCGCTTATTAGACTGGCAACTCACCAAATGCGCCATGTCAGGCACACGCTTGGATCATCAGTAAAGCTGAGGGTTTAATTTATTAATTAAATTTTTGAAAAGATATCTTTCTCAAGATATAAGATATTGCCTTTATCATTGTAGGAATAGTGGCTGAAATAGGCTTTCATAATCATGATGCCGCGGCCATGATCATTATTTTCAGGTAGATCTAAATTCTGTAATTTCCTCCAGTCAAACCCGCCTCCCTGATCCTCAATCATCAGATGAATGGATTCATTTTCTGTGATGGTTAACAGAAATCTGACAATTTTCTCAGGATCACTTTTGTTACCATGCCGGACCGCATTGGTAAGGCCCTCTCTGATAACAAGATTGATGGAAAACAAATGCGCTTCAATGCCTTTTATCTTTGATTGAATATAGTTTGTTGTCCGTTCACAGACATCATCAATATTTCCCATGGTTGAAGAAAAGGTGAAGCTAATTGAACCTGCTGTCTGCAGAACATCAAAAATAAGTTTTTTAAAAGACATATGCTTATACCTTTATACATAAGACAACGATATCATCCTCGGGCAAGGCATCATGGCCAAAAAGATGATTCACCAGCGCTATCGGTGCCTTGTCATAGGGCACCTGTGCGATTTGTTTATACACCGGAAGAAGGCTGTCGGCTCCGCTTGCCCATGTAATCTTGTTTTGTGCCGATTCAACAAGCCCGTCAGAATAAATAAAAAATTTATCACCCTCTGACACGTCAATATTTTGAGTTCCAAACTGAGCATCCTTAAACATACCAAGGACATCACCCGTCATTTTAATAAGATATGGCTCACCATCTACAGGCAGACAAACCACCGGCGGGTGGCCGGCATTGATAATCGTCATTTTTTTTGTGGTTCGATTGAGATGCATATAACTGGCGGTGAGGTATTTACCATCAGACAAAATCTCCACCAGAACATCATTGATCATTTTCATGCTTTCAGCAGGAGAGTAAACAGGGGTGCAATTCTGGGCCAGCAAGGCCTTAACCGAGGCCGTCCCATAGCTTGTTTTAATATCATGCCCTGAAAAATCCGCTACAAAATAACCGGTTATTTTATCTGAAATATTTAAGATATCGTAAAAATCGCCCCCCGCCTCTTCAAGGGCCTTATAGTAGACACCAAATAATGCATCAGGGTTATCTTCAGGTGTTGGCAGCATGGCTACCTGTGCTTCGGTTATCTGCCGAAGCTTGCTTGCCTGGTCTGCAATCAATGAATTGGTGGCGATTGAAAGCTTAAGATGAATCCTCACCCTTGCCAGCACCTCAAGGGGATGAAAGGGTTTTATAATGTAATCCACTGCACCCAGATCAAAGCCTTTTAATTTTGAATCCACTTCACTGACGCCGGTAAGAAATATCACCGGGATAGCATTTGTTTCCGGGCTGTCCTTTAGCTTTTTTATAACATCAAACCCATTTTCTCCAGGCATTTCAATATCCAACAAGATAAGGTCCGGGTTTTCCTTAAGAGCAATTGCCCTGGCATCCGGGCCGTTATCCGCAGAAAACATTTTGTAGCCTTCTTTGGATAAGGATTTTTCTATGAGTTTTAAATTCAATAGATTATCATCGACTGCCAGAACCGTATAGGATGATTTATTTCCCATAACAAAAGACCTTTTTCCTGTCAAAAACTATATATTGTTGAGGGCATTCACCCTGTTTTCAAGATCCGTGATATACGCTGCAAAATTATCCAGACTTCCCTGCCTGGCCTGCATTTCCATGTCTTTGGCAAGGGTAAACATATCATCAAACCCAAGATTGCCGGAGGCACCTTTAATAGAATTAGATGCTGCCGCAGCATCCTGACTATTGCCTTGTCGGACACTTTTTTTGATTTTATCGATATCAGATAAAGTAGTGGTTATAAAAAGTTCGACAAGCTCTTTAAAATCATCTTCATCAAATCCCAGTCTTGACGCAAGATCTTTAAAATCCATAAGGACTCCTGTCTTGAATAAAAAGATAAGAAATATTTAGTTAAAAATTATAAATAAATATTACCCCATTGTAAACCTTGAAAAAAAAAATAAAGGAAGCATTTTTTAGGAATCAAATAAAAAAAATGGGTTGGCCCGGAAGATTGACCCAGAAGATTAATTTGGAGGATTTATTCATATGAAAAAAGATACGCACAAATTTATTCAGGAATATAAAGGCCTGGGGGCTTTGGGCCTTGACCGGGCAACAGATGAAGAAACCATTATGTTTTATCTTCAAAAATTTTCCGAGGACTCTTTTTTAAGAACATTTATTCCAAGACTGTCAGACCGGGAACTTAAAGAGATCTACCTGTTTATCAATGACAAGTTAAAACAGCATCTTTCTGAAAATGAATATCATACTCTTTTCTTAAAAGATTAATAAAATTGTAACAATTAGTCAATATCAGTAGGTATTTTCCTTTTTTATTAACACTTCCCAAAATTTTATTGACTCTCCCCTAATATTAACATACTCCAACTTTATTTCGACAGACAAATATTAAACACTTTATTGGAGACTTGAAAATGAGCAGAAAGAAAATTTTAACCGGTATTTTAGCATTTGTCTTTACAATGATCCTGGCCATTGGTGCACAGGCCCAAACCAAAAGCCTGATGATGGCAACCACCACCAGTACCGACAACACAGGTCTTCTGGACTATCTCATCCCCCACTTTGAAAAAGAAACCGGCATTCCCTTAAAATGGACTGCAACAGGGACCGGCAAAGCCTTAAAGCTTGGCCAGAACTGTGATGTTGATGTCCTGCTGGTTCATGCCCCGCCCGCAGAGAAAAAATATATTGCAAGCGGATACGGGAAAGACAGAAGAGAAATTATGTATAACGACTTTATTATCATCGGGCCAAAAAATGATCCGGCAGGTATAAAAGGCAAGAATATATCTGATGCCCTCAATGCTGTTAAAAGCAAACAGGCCGTATTCATGAGTCGTGGTGATGATTCGGGTACCAACAAAAAGGAAAAGCTCTTATGGAAAAATGCCGGTATCCAGCAGCCTGACAAAGAGAAATGGTATGTACAGACAGGCCAGGGAATGCTTGCAACCATCAATGTCGCCCAGGAAAGAAATGGTTACACCATGACGGACAGGGGCACCTATATCAAATACCAGTCCACAAAAGGCGGCAATGCACCATTAAAAATCCTGGTTGAGGGTGACGACATCCTTTTAAATCAATACAGCGTATTAACACTTGATCCAAAAAACTGCCCCAATGCCAAATACGATCTGGCACTTAAATTCTCAGACTGGATGGCTTCACAAAATGCCCAGAATTTGATAAAAGACTTCAGGCTTCTTGGACAAAAGCTGTTTATACCCAACGCTGAATAAAGGATTATATGGATTTTATTGTTGCAGGCTTTATCAAAGCCATTGAGCTTCTGATAGGCGGCGACGCTTCAACCTGGACGGCTGTCTGGGCAACCTTAAAAGTATCCACCTGCTCCATGCTCTTAAGCATTGGAGCAGGGTTGCCGTGTGGGTTTCTTCTCGGATACTTTGACTTTAAAGGGAAAAAGCATTTAAGAACAATTCTGGATACCATGCTTGCCCTTCCAACTGTTTTCATCGGTCTTATGGTTTATGCCTTTATTTCCCGGCAGGGACCCATGGGCGAGCTGGGATTACTTTTCACCCTGACAGGGATTGCAATAGGCCAGACGATCCTTGCCTTCCCAATAGTAACAGCTATCACTGCCTCTACCATTGAAAATATTGATCATGACCTCAAGATAACCCTTGTCACCCTTGGCGCAGGAAAACGCCATATCATTGCCACCTGTCTCTGGGAAGTCAGGTTCGGCATTCTGGCAGCAGCGGTCACAGCCTATGGCCGGGTGTTAACCGAAGTCGGCATATCAATGATGGTCGGCGGCAATATTAAGTACCATACCAGAACAATTACCACAGCCATTGCCCTTGAAACAAACAAGGGCCTGTTTGCAGATGGTATTGCCCTGGGTCTTGTTTTGATCATGATTGCCTTTATTGTAAACCTGTCTCTGTCTTTTTTAAGGAAACAATGACCAAAAAAGAAATTATATACCACTTAAAGGATATCCAACACTATTATGGAAACACAAAAGTGCTGGATATTGCTGACCTTAAAATCGAAAGAGGATCAATTACAGGTCTTATCGGGCCAAACGGCAGCGGGAAAAGCACACTTTTAAAACTGTTAGCCTTTGCCCAAAAACCAACCCGGGGCCACATCTTTTATAAAGGGCGAATAGAGCTTCCCTTTTCACCGACCATCCGGTCAAAGGTGACCCTTCTCACCCAAAAACCCTATCTATTAAAACGAACAGTTTTTGAAAATATTGCCTATGGTCTGAAAATCAGGAAAGATAAAACCCTTCTTAACGAAAGGGTAAAAAAAGCACTTTTAACTGTCGGACTTGATGATCAAAAATTTGCTGTAAGAAAATGGCATGAATTGTCAGGTGGAGAAGCCCAAAGGGTTGCCATGGCTGCCAGGCTGATCTTAAAACCCGAAGTCCTGCTCCTTGACGAACCCATTGCAAGTGTTGACACTGAAAGTGCCGGACTGATCCGTAAGGCATCTTTAAAAGCCAGGGATAATTGGGGTGCCACCCTTGTCATTGCAAGCCATGATTTGCAATGGCTTTACTCCATCAGTGACAGACAGCTTTCCATCTTTAAAGGGAATATCTTTTCCACAGGCCTGGAAAATATTATCACAGGGCCCTTTATAAAATCGGGTGTAAAATCGGGTATAAATTTGGATGGAAAAACCTTTGTAAAAAAACTTGATGACGGACAGATCATCACTCTAAAAGCCCTAGGTAAAAAGACATGCACCACCGCCGTTATCAGAAAAAAAAATATCTCTATTTCCCTTGAAAAACAACCGGATAACGGCCTTCTTAACCAATTGTCCGGTCATATCGTTTCCATGCTTTTAGAAAAGAAAAAAGGAATAATCATGGCGACCATTTCTGTCCACAATCTTGCTTTTATTCTCAGGCTTACTACTGATCAAATCAGCAACAATAATCTCTATCCAGGTAAAAAAGTCATCCTCAAGTTTCACTCAAATAATGTTGAATGGATTTAGGGTTTTAAAATATAAAATTCTACTTTAACTATTATTGAAGAACTTCGCTTGTTGACCAACGTCAGGATGGATTCCTTTGATCCTTAATATATAAACCACGGCCTTTATTCTTGATCGCCCCCCTTTTTTTTGCTCGTGCTATAATATTTCTTATTAAGATATCATCAAATTCGGTTCTTTTTTTTATCTCTTTGAAATCAATTGGATTGACTGTTCTTCTTGAAATTATTCGGACAATAGTTTCATATGAGGTCATGTCTGGTTTAGTGGAATTTTTGGGTGATCGTTTTTTCATGGGAACCAAAGGTTTGGTGATAGCAGACATGGGAGAGTCGTCAAAATCAATTCCGAATGTTGATGAAAGATCTGCGTCGGAGATAATTCTTTTGGATTTTTTAATTTTAGATTTTTGAATGAGTTGATCTGTTTCTTTTTGGATAGCCATGGAGACCAGATTATCCATATTAACGCCCCGCAGAGTAAAAAACAGGGCCGGAGTTTTGTCAAGCCGGGTTCCGACACCATAGAGAGTTGCAGCAATATGTTTGCACATGTATGCCCAGTCAGGACATGAACAGTTAAATTCTATTTCGTCCGGGGAAGGAAAGATCCCTTCGTCCTTACTGGTCAGAATATTTATCATTGATTCAGGCAGTTTGCCGTCAAGAAGGGCATTCAAGGAGTTTATCTTTCCCTGGCATTTTTTAATTATATTTTTCCAGGTGAATTTTTTGATTTTTTTGATTGTAATCTCAATAGTATATGGCTTTGAAACAGCACCCTGAACAAGAGATATGATTTTCCCCGGTTTTATTTTAAGGTCAAGCACAGCACCATGGCGAACATAAGAACGGCCTCTTCCAATCCGATTACTGTAATCTGCATAGCTTTCAAGATTTTTATTCCAGGAAATACCCCACCATGATTCTGCAAGTTTATTGCCTTTTACATAAATCGGCGAGATGGCTGGGTTCTTTTTTTTGAGCTGTTTAATTTTTTTTTCAGCTTTTGCTTTTTTTTCAGCTACACTGACATATTTTGGAAATCTATAAGAGTAACGACCCATATTGCCTCATCAATTGTCATATTTTAAGTTTAAACATATCCATTAACTGGTTGTTATCCATTTCCGTTATTAAGGTGGCCTGTGAATCTGGAATTATTTTTTCAGAAAGTTCTTTTTTGTTTTCAATCATCATATCGATTTTATCTTCTATTGTCCCTTTTGTTATAAATTTGTGTACCAGAACATTTTTTTTCTGACCAATACGAAAAACCCTGTCCGTGGCCTGGTCTTCAACAGCAGGATTCCACCATCTGTCAAAGTGTATTACATGGTTTGCACGGGTAAGATTCAAACCTACACCTCCAGCTTTAATCGAGAGCACTATAAAAGGAACATAATCTTTTTTCTGAAATCGTTCAATCTCTTGTTTTCTTTTTTTAACAGTAAGACTGCCGTGAATAATGCATCCTTTGTGATGAAAAACAGTTTCAAGAAAATTAAAAATGGGGTCTATCATCTCCTTGAACTGAGTAAATACCAGCACTCTTTCCCTTTTTGCATAGATGGTTTCGCACAACTCACCTAGGCGAATAAATTTTCCGCTTTCTTCAGGATTAAACCCTTCGGTTCCAAGATATTGGTCAGGGTGGTTGCAGATTTGTTTAAATTTTATCAAAGATGAAAGGATAAGTCCTTTTCTTTGAATGCCCTGTTCCGCTTCAACAAGACGATCTTTTAATTCTTCAACAAAATCTGTGTACAAAACCACTTGTTTTTTACTAAGTTCCGGAAAAGTTTTCATCTCAACTTTTTCTGGAAGATCAGGGGCAATTGCTTTGTCGGTTTTCATCCGTCTGAGGATAAAAGGGGCAATAATTTTTTTTAAATTTTTGTATCCTGAAGGTTCTTTTTTTAATCGGGATGAAAAGCTCTTAAATTCTCTGGCAGTTCCTAAAAGACCGGGATTAAGAAAATCAAACAGAGACCATAGATCAACTAAGCTGTTTTCTATAGGAGTGCCCGTCATGGTTATCTTTGTGTCTGCTTTAAGTTTTTTTACATGTTTTGATTGCCGGGTACCCGGATTTTTAATGGCTTGAGCTTCGTCCAGGATCAGGCACCTCCAGGTGATTTTTTCCATCCATTTGTGACGCTGCACCATTGCATAGGTTGTAATAACAAGATTGAAATTTTTCAGATCAGGGTTTTTATCTGCATTTTTTTTGGTGTATCCGGGATGGGCTATATAATATTTTAGATTGGGAAGGAATCGTTTTATCTCGTTTTCCCAATTTGAAATAAGTGATGCAGGAAGAATGAGCAAAGATATTTTATCAGGGTCTTTAAGTTTTAAAATGCTTAAAAATCCAAGAACCTGGATTGTTTTGCCAAGGCCCATGTCATCTGCAAGGCATGCACCAAATCCAAGAGAATCGAGAAATAACAGCCAGTTTAGTCCTTTTCTCTGATATTTTCTGAGAATTGCTAAAAAACCTTCAGCAGGATCTGTACAGATTACAAGCTCGGGTTTGTTCAATTTTTTAATAATGCTTTCAAACCATTTTCCGTTTGATATTTCCAAATCTGTTTCATATTCGGGAGATGACAGTTTTTCAGGATGAAGCTGTAATTGAAGTGCTTCTTTGATAGTAAGGCCGGTATTATTTTTCATGCCCATAGCCTTTTCATAGGCTTTAAGAATATTTTGAAGTCTATCTTTATCAACTTCGATCCAACGGTTTTTAATCCTTGCAAGACCGCTACTCTGGGCAAGGAGTTTTTGAGCCTCTTCTAAAGAAATAGGATCATCACCAAAAAAAATATCAGCCTGAAAATCAAGCAGGGAATTCATCCCGACAAAGGATGGTTTTTTGGTTCCAAGTTTGATTTTAACTACAGGCTTGGACCCGCTTTTTTTCCACCAGTCAGGAATACGGCAGATGATGCCGCAATACTCAAACGTATGGAGTTGTTGTAAAAACTCATAGGCCTCTTCCGTATCCCAGGCAAGGTGATGAAATAATTCACCTGTATCAAGAAGTCCTTTTAAAAGTTCACTGTTTTTTGCAGCAGAGTGGACTGTGGTGAGTAACTCCAATAACTGATCCTGCTTTCCTTTGTATTCTTCCAGTGCATATTGAAGAGGCCGATGCTTTAGAGAGCCTTTTGATTTTGCGGCATAAGTTGCAAGAAACTGAAATGGAAAATTTTCATCCTTATTTTCCACAAGATGAAAATAGACCCTGCCAGCCAGATGGATATGGGGGCTGTATTCATGAAAAAAATTCTTTACATCTCCGGAAAATAGTTTGATTTTTTGAGAAAAAAGTTGATTCAGATCTTTCCACACCTCAGTTAAAAGATCCATACAAAGGTATTCCATCCCGGTCATAAGAGGGGCGGCATCAATGAGACTAACTAATTCTTCAGCAAAAAAAGTGACTTTTACTTTGTGTCGAACCGTTTCAATGTCAGAATATTTTTTGAGTTTCTCAATAAATGTTTGTGCCAGAGCCCTCCAGAAGTTAAAAGAAGGGGACAGGGGTATTTTATTGTCGGAACAACCCAGAAAAAAAAGCCAGTTTTTATCGCTTTCATTATATTGATTATAGATTTCCCGATTTAATGCCAGCTGCTTTTTCCCCAGCCGTTCTCCTGAGTTTTCCCAAGTTAATATAAGATCATGAGAAGGCATGATATCAACTACAAGCTCTTTCATCGTTTCCCTATTTATAAGTCAATTCGCAGGTTTGCAAATCACCTTTTTGTCTTGTATCCATAAAGTTTTCTTTATCAGACAAGGAATAGTATGATCAAGTATTATCCTTGGAGATACAGTAGTTTGGATTCACTCAGATTTGATTTTTTGTCAAAATTGAATTTTTCAGGCTTGTATTTTTGTCAAAATATGGTATTCTCAGGCTTGTATTTTTGTTAACTCAATAAAACAGCATTACTGGAAAGCAAATGAAAAGACAAATCAATAAAGAACTGCAAAAATGGAAAAAAACCGATAAAAGAAAAATTCTGCTGATCCGGGGCGCACGCCAAATTGGAAAAACCTATTCTATAAGAAAGTTAGGCAAAGAGTTTGATTTTTTTCTTGAAGTCAATTTTGAAGAAGAGCCTGATATTTCATCAGTGTTTGAAAAATCTCTTAATCCAATTGGTATCTGTGAAAAATTATCTATTTATTATAATATTGATATTATTCCAGGTAAAACTCTTTTATTTTTTGATGAAATTCAGTCCTGCCTGAACGCCATAAGATCCCTGAGGTTTTTCCATGAAAAAATGCCAGAGCTGCATGTTGTTGCAGCAGGTTCACTTATTGAATTTGCACTTTCTCAGATTCCTTCATTTGGTGTTGGCAGAATTAAATCTCTTTTTATGTATCCAATGTCGTTTATTGAATTCTTGTCAGCTTCGGGCGAAGACAGGGTTGTGAACTTAATATCTTCTTCTTCAGGACCTCTGGATTCAGTTCTTCATGATAAAATTCTTGAAAAACTCAAGATTTTCCAGATTATAGGAGGAATGCCGGAAGTTGTAAATAATTATATTGATAAAAAGAATCTGAAAAGATGCCAGGAGTTGATTGATGTTCTTATTACTTCATTAAACGATGATTTTGCAAAGTATAATAAAAAAGCGCCTGTGATTTTATTAAAAGAAGTCTTCCATTCCATTGCCATGCAGGCGGGAATGAAATTTAAATATTCGAACATAGAATCAGGAGAAAATCATAAAAAATGCAAACTCGCCCTTGACCTTTTAGTGCAGGCAGGACTTGCCTATAAAATCTTTCACACTTCAGCCCGGGGAGTACCTCTAGGAGCCCAGATAAATATAAAAAAATTTAAAGTGCTCATGTTTGATTCAGGAGTATATCAAAGGCTTCAGGGACTTAGTTTGTCTGACCATATTATTGCTGATTTTCAATCTATTATTAATAAAGGAAACCTTGCTGAAATAGTTGCAGGACTTGAAATCATCCGGTCATGGCCATCATATTCAACACCTGAATTATATTATTGGCACAGGGAAAGTCGTTCAAGCAATGCTGAAATAGATTATGTAATTTCTAAAAATAATACAATAATTCCCATTGAAGTAAAAGCTGGAACAAGGGGTCAGATGCAAAGTCTGCATATATTCATGAAAGAAAGAAATATCAAGCGCGGGCTCAGGGTATCCCATGAAAATTTTGCAGATTATGAAAAAATATCAACTCTACCCCTGTATGCCGCAGGGTTTATCTATAACCAGTTTTCAATTTAGTATTGATACATTAACTACTTCATCAATATCCAGACGATGTTGAATGGGTTGAGATATTGTTTGCTAAAAGATTGCTGTATTGAAAATTATTAAATGAAAATGATTTTTTTTGGCGGCTATAGCTTTAAAACAAGGAAAAATAATTTTCCATATTTATTCATATGACCTGCGGTAAATTGGGCATAATTATTGTTCCCACAAAAAAGATCCGCTCTTGCAAGCCCCTTAATGGCACCGCCTGTATCCTGGTTCAATACAAAGAAAGAGGCGTTTTCCCACTCCTTTAAAGGATTAATATTTACTTTATCCGGCAATTGGGCCTGGATATAACACAGAGCTCCTTTAGGGAACAATCTTGAGTCCGTGGCAATGGAACGCAGGGCCGTAACTTCAACGCCAAGGCTGCCATAAGGACCGCCTTCTTCCTCCTGAAAAAAGACAAAACTCTCATTATAGTGCAGAACTTCATCCACTCTTTGAGGATGCAGTTCAAGCCATGTTCTGATGGCCTGCATGGACATATTTTCTTTTAAGATCTCATTTTTATCGATCAGATATCGCCCAATGGATCGGTAGGCGTTCCCGTTGCTTGCCGCATAGTGAACCCGTAATATTTCCCCTTTGCCCAAGTCAATTCTTCCCGACCCCTGGATTTCAAGGAAAAAACGGTCTACCCGGCTTTTCAGCCATACAACAGGTTCTGATCGTATGAGAAAATCTTTGGCAGCATTAATTTGTTCTCGTGAATAATATGGCACCACCCTCTTTGTTGAATCATTAACTCTGGCCTTCAACCGTTTGTGACCTTTATACTCATCTGAAAACACTGACAAATTAATTTCCAGCAAATCATCTGGCTTGGAATAAACCGGATACGGGTATGCACTCGTCTTTTTAAAGCTGCCCTCATAGGTCGGTTCAAAATACCCGGTAAACAGCACGTCGCCATCATCATTTCCTTCTGCCTCATAAACAATAAAACCGGATTTGATAAATTCGTTCAATGCTTTTGTGGAAGGTTCTTTTTCCAAAAATGACCTAAAGGTTTCCAAAGAGGTAATCATATGGGCAGCAGTGTATATCTCTTTTCCATAATGATATTTTCTTTCCAAAGGCACCTTTTTAAAATACTCAAGGCTGTGATCAATAGAAATAGTCAGACCTTGAATATCCAGATTATCAATAAATAAAGGATGTTTTTTAGATTTCAGTTTTTTCAAGGAACTAAATTGTGTAATTTCTTCTCTGATCTTTGGTTGGCATCCGCAAAAAAAACAGACCATGATTACAAAGGACAAAACCCAAATATATTTCAATGACATTTTATTTTTCATCTTGATACCGTTTGTTAAATTCTTTGGTAAATCTTTTTGAATAATCTATTTCATGTAAATCATCCATGGTTTGGGAAGAAACCTCCAGGCTGTCCAGTTTTTTAGCCGTGGACATGACCCTTGTCTCCATTCCACCCACTGTCCTGTTATAGGTTGTTACACATTTTTCAATATCTTTTCCAAGAAGGTTGATATTATCGGTCATGCTGCAAAGCCTGGAAAATAACTCCACCCCGAGATTCCTAATCTCTTCTGCGTTTTCATAACTTTTCTTTTGTTTCCAGGAATAAGAAACCGCCTTTAAAAGTGCTATCAGCGTGGTGGGAGTGGCAAGAATCACTCCCTTTTCTATCCCTTTTTCAATCAAATCCGGATAATAGGTCAGGGCTGCACTGAAAAAATTCTCTCCGGGAATGAACAGCACCACAAATTCAGGGGTGGGAGAAAAATGTTTAAAATAATTTTTTGACGACAAATTCGAGATATGCATCAAAACCTGTCGTCCATGATCTTTCATCCGTTCTTCTTTTTGTTTATCTCCTTGTGCTTCCAAAGCATCCAGATAGGCCATTAAAGGAACCTTTGAGTCAATAATGATTTTTCGGTTCTCGGGCAGGGTGACCACCATATCCGGCCTGATGGACCCTTTACCGGAACCGGCTGAAAGCTGTTCTTGAAAATCGCAATACTCGGACATCCCGGCCAGTTCCGCAACCCTTTTTAAGGTGATTTCCCCCCAACGCCCCCTGACATGGGGAACCCTTAATGCCTTAACAAGATTTCCGGTTTCAATGTGCAGAAGATTCTGGTGCCTCCCCATTTCCAGAAGCTTTTCCGTGATGGAGCCATAGGCATTTTCTCTGTCTTTTTCCATGATATTCAGATGGGTTTCATATTTATCAAGGGTCTTTCTCACGGGATCAATTGTTCTTAAAATTTCATTTCCCTTAATATCAAAGTCTTTCCTGGCTTCTTTCACATAGGAAGAAAAATACTTATCCGCAAGTTCCATGAATCTGGCAGAATTATCAAACAGCGCCTCATTGGAAAGGGTTTTCAACTTTTTTGAAAAAAGAAGAACCCCTGACTTTGCCAAAATGACACAGACCAGCACCCCTGCACCAAAGCCTATCCCAAGATACGCCATGTTTTCAAGGGTGACCACACTGCTAGTTATTTTTTGCAGTATATATTCCGCTTTTGCCTCCTGATTTAGATTTGAGATATATATTGGATATTCTCATGGCCCTGTCATAGGATTTGCACATGTCATATATAGTTAAGCCTGCAACACATACCGCAGTCAATGCCTCCATTTCCACACCGGTCCTGCCTGTCAGTGAAGTTTGGGCTTCAATATCAATGGCATGGTTTTCTTTATCAAAAGAAAAATCAACCCTGGCATAGGTAATATTTAACGGATGACACATGGGGATCAGATCCGATGTTTTCTTTGCTGCCATAACGCCTGCAATTCTTGCTGCTTCAAGAACATTCCCCTTTTTCACTTTTTCATCCATGATCCTGTCAAGGGTATCGGGTTCCATAAAAATTCTACCCACAGCAACAGCAACCCGCTTGGTTTGGGCCTTGTCTCCCACATCCACCATTCTCACCCTGCCTTCTTTATCAAGATGTGTAAAATCAGTCATTTTTTTTGCCTATTATTTTTCATTCTTGAAATATTGTTTTTTGCTTGTTGCCTCGGCCTTAACTAAATTCAATGTATCCTTCAATGATTCAAGCACATTATCCCGGATATCCCCTGCAACCACCAAAAACATCACATCATCACCAACAGCAAGTTCTTTTTTCTCGTTGATATGAATCAGGATATCAATAATCCCCGGTCGTTTCTTTTGTTCTTCAAGGATCTGATCCAGTCTGTCATGATCCACCACAACTTCAAGTCCGGTCACTTCATCACCTTCCCGGGATGTGGCTCTAACGACGCCATTATGACATAAAATCATTCCTGCCTTATGGTAATCAGGATGTTGTTTTATCTGCTCCACCATTGTTGTAATATCCATATTTATCTCCTTTTTTTTTTACTGCCTTATTTTATTTACAATTGTTTTGGCTTTTTCAAGATCTTCGGGTGTATTTACATTAAAAATAAACTCCATTTCCGGGTCCAGCATTTTTAATTGCTCCACTGGAATCTCTTTTACTTTTTTTTTCCTGAAAAACTTTTTAATCATGAAAATATTTTTTTTAAGATTATTCTCAATCAAAGGAATACAATCCTTTGAATACGCGGCAGACAAGGCTTCAATCCCGTCATCCGTACTGGGAATGATCACTTCATAGCCTGGCTCAATCTGTCCCACGATATATTCAACAACCGATTGCTTGACAAAAGGGGTATCACAGGCTGTTACATACGCATATGGAAAGGACGCATAAAAAAGCCCTGCATGAAGACCTGCAAGCGCACACTGTGAAGAAATGATATCCGTCACCACTGTCATGTCCCAGCCGGCAAACTCTTCGGGCTCGTTTACCACTATAATGACTTCCTTAAACAGATTTGAGAATAATTCATAAATGCTTTCAAGAATCATCAAATCCCCAACTTTTTGAAATGTCTTCTTTTTTCCCGGCAGCCTGCTGTTTTTTCCGCCAGCCAGTATCACACCTGTACAGTCAAATTTCATTCACACCATTCCTGCTCAAAAGTAAAATTTTATCCTACACTGATTATAGCAACTCAAAGTTAAAATCAAGGTGTTGCCCGCCATAAAAAAAAATGATACAAATCCTAAAGCACATAAACACCGGACATCAGGATATGATCATTGTCCTGGTCGTCGAACATGACAAACAGGATATTGTTTACATGGAACAGGATTAAAACATGAGTACACTATTACACAAAAAAAATGTACCGGATGATATTAAAATTGCCGTGATTTCAGTCTCAACAACAAGAAGTCTGTCTGAAGACAAATCCGGTGCATGGATAAAAAAACAAGCAAAAAAGGAAGGGTTTGAAGTGGTGATTCATCAAATAGTAACCGATGATATTACCGCCATCATGGAATTAACAAAACATATAACAGAAAAAATCTGCCCGGATGCCATTATCATGACAGGCGGCACCGGCATCAGCCCGAAAGATGTGACCATTGAAGCAGTCAAGCCCCTGTTTGAAAAAGAACTCACCGCCTTTGGCCCTCTTTTTACCCAGTTAAGTTTTGAAGAGATTGATTCGGCAGCCATCCTATCCCGGGCCACAGCCGGAATCATCAGACAGACCATTGTCTTTTGCATGCCGGGCAGCATCAAGGCCTGCAAGCTGGCCTGCAATGCCCTGATATTTCCTGAACTTGGACATCTTTTAAAACATATTAAGGAATAAAAAATGAAAGAACTTGAAAATTTTATTAATACCTGGATTGAAACCGACTCAAAAACAAAACAGGCGTTTACAGAAATTTATGACCACTTGAAAACTCTTGAAGACACCACTCTGGACTTTAATGCCCGACCCAAAGTGAGCTATTCTCTTCGCCCCAGGCACAACAACCAGAAAAACCGTTCCCTTTTTGCCATGGTGGATGTCATAGATGATGATCCCGAGGAAAGATGGCTGTCTGTCTGCTTTTACGGAGAAATGATAACCGATCCCGAAGAAACCGGTGATCTTATCCCCGAAGGCCTTCTTGGTGAAGACGGGTATTGCTTTGACCTGTATGAATATGACAAGGATGAAATGAAATACCTGAAACAAAGACTTTCCCAGGCACACGAGAATGCAAAAAAATAGCTTTTTCAAGAAATAAATATTTTTAAAATATTGAACTGAATTTAGTTCATATTTATTCTTTATGATAGAAACTTCAATTGTTATTGGTACATGCAAATTGTAACCGACAGAGCGGAGCTATAACCACAATGAAACCAAAACCATCTGAAAAAAATCCACTGGTGAACCTCCTTGTCAATGAAGAACAGCACATCCTGTTAAAAAAACTAAGTGCGTCAATGCCGGATGTCATTCTAAATAACCGACAGATCTGTGATTTTGAGCTGCTGACCACAGGGGTTTTCTCCCCCTTAAAAGGATTCATGAAACAAATTGATTATGAATCTGTCCTGGATCGCATGCGCCTTGAATCAGGACAACTCTGGCCGGTTCCCATCTGCCTGGATATCCCACAAAGCCTTGCAGCTACCCTTGAAACCGGTCAGTCCGTCACCTTAAGAGACCAGGAAGGCTTTCTTATCGGGGTCATGAATATCGAAGATATCTGGCCTTTGGAAATAAAAAAAGAAGCCCAGGCCGTATATAATACCCTGGACAAATCTCACCCCGGTGTAGATTATCTTTATAATAAGTCCGGCAAATATTATATCGGCGGAGAAATCCAGGCCCTGAATCTTCCCATTCATCCTGATTTCAAACAGATCCGGAACACACCCGCCGAAGTTCGAAACATATTCTCCAAACTTGGATGGAAACGCATTGTCGGTTTCCAAACCCGGCAGCCCATCCACCGGCCCCAGTTTGAGATGACCATCCAGGCCATGAGAAAGGCAAAGGCAAATCTTCTACTTTTGCCCATTGCCGGTGTAACAAAACCAGGAGACTTTGATCATTTTACACGTGTGCGCTGCTACCAGAAAGTAGCTGCTCACTATCCACCCGACTCTTACGTCCTCAACCTGCTGCCCATGGCCATGAGAATGGCAGGCCCCAGGGAGGCCATCCTCCACATGATCATTGGCAAAAACTTTGGCTGCACCCATTTTGTTATCGGCCATGACCATGGCTCCCCTGGCAATGACGCCGGCAATCGACCTTTTTACAAATATGATGAAGCAACTAAGCTTGCCCATAATGCCATCAAAGAACTGGGCGTTGAGACCATCATATTTGAAGAGATGGTCTATCTTCCCTTTGAAGATGAATACAAAATTGCAAGCCAGGTTCCGGAAAACATAGACACCATTTCTTTTACAGGAACCGACATCCAGAAAAGAATCCGTGCCGGCAAGAAAGTACCTGACTGGGCCACATTCCCGGAAGTAATCAAGGAACTTCAAAAATCCTATCCCCCGCCATCAAAACAGGGAGTTACCATATTTTGCACAGGATTATCAGGAGCCGGCAAATCCACCATAGCCAAGATCCTTTATTCAAAATTTCTTGAAATCGGGACAAGACCCGTCACCCTTCTGGACGGAGACATTGTCAGAAGAAACCTCTCCTCGGAACTGAACTTTTCCAAGGAGCACCGTGACATCAATGTAAAACGAATCGGATTTGTAGCAGCTGAAATAACCAAAAATAGAGGCATTGCCATCTGCGCCCCCATTGCACCCTATGAAAAAACAAGGGTCCGGATCAGGGAATCCATTGAAGCCCATGGCGGTTTTTTTGAAGTCCATGTTTCAACCCCCATCATTGAATGTGAAAAAAGGGATAGAAAAGGCATGTATGCCAAGGCAAGGGCAGGTCTTTTAAAAGGTTTTACCGGTGTGGATGATCCATATGAAGACCCGTCCAACCCGGAACTTAGAATCGACACCACAAGCCTGACACCGGACGAAGCCGCCCAGGAAGTCATGCTCTACATCAGCCAGAAAGGGTTTATTTAAACTATGCGTAAAGGAATCATATTAGCTGGCGGATCAGGAACCCGGCTGTATCCACTGACATATTCAGTCAGCAAACAGCTCATGCCGGTGTATGACAAGCCCATGATTTACTATCCCCTGTCCACACTGATGCTTTCAGGGATTACTCATATACTGATCATCACAACACCCCATGACCATGACAGCTTCAAGCATCTGCTGGGTGACGGTTCTCAATGGGGCCTCTCCCTGGAATATGCAATCCAACCCTCCCCTGATGGGCTTGCCCAGGCATTTATCCTTGGAGAAGATTTTATAAAAAATGACCCGGTCACACTGATTCTGGGCGATAATATTTTCTATGGGGAAGGCTTGTCAGATCGCCTGCAAACGATCGCAAAAAGAGACAAAGGTGCAACCATATTTGGATATTATGTCAAAGATCCACAATGGTATGGAGTTGTAAGCTTTAACAGCAACGGCCATGTAACCGGCATCGAAGAAAAACCAGAGATTCCAAAATCAAGCTATGCTGTTACCGGACTTTATTTCTACGATAATGATGTGATCCAAATTGCAAAACAGATTAAGCCTTCTGCCCGGGGAGAGCTTGAGATAACAGATGTCAACAATGCATACCTGAAGCAGGGCAATTTAAACGTAGAGCTGTTCAGCCGGGGAACCGCCTGGTTAGACACTGGAACCCATGAATCCCTTCTGGATGCGGCAAACTTTATTAAAGTTGTATCAGACCGCCAGGGATTAAAAATTGCCTGTCCTGAAGAAATTGCCTTTAGAATGAAACTCATCAATGCAGGACAATTGGGAAAATTAGCAGAATCCATGAAAAAAAATGGCTATGGCCAGTACTTGTTAGATCTTTTAACCTAAAGGTCACACGTAACCTGAAGGTCACACGTAAACGAATCGAATAGAAAATGAAATATACTCAACTGGATATCCCGGACATTATCTTAATCCAACCACAGGTTTTTGGGGACCACCGGGGATTCTTCATGGAAACCTTTCGTGATGATGAGTTTAACCTGAAGGTCACACATAAAAAAAATATCTCCAGCGTAACCTTTGTCCAGGATAATCACAGCAAATCCAGCCAGGGCATCTTAAGAGGACTTCATTACCAGATAAAAAAACCCCAGGGCAAACTTGTCCGGGTAATCTCAGGTGAAGTCTTTGATGTGGCCGTTGACATAAGAAAGTCTTCCCCTTTCTTTGGGAAATGGACAGGTGCAACCCTTTCGGCAGAAAACAAAAAAATGCTCTGGATTCCACCCGGCTTTGCCCATGGGTTTTATGTGTTAAGTCAGGACGCAGAATTTACATATAAATGCACAGACTATTATGCGCCTGAACACGAACGGCACATTTTATGGAATGATCCTTCCATCGCAATTGACTGGCCCATCATCCCTGGCACATCTCCAATATTATCACAAAAGGACGAACACGGATCAACCTTGGGAAATGCAGAGGTGTTTGCATGAAAGTCCTTTTATTAGGATCAAACGGCCAGCTTGGATGGGAACTGCAGCGCACACGCCCGGACAATATTACACTTACAACCTCCGATTTTCCAAAAATAAATTTCTGTAACACCGGCAGTATCAATCAGTGTATAAACTCAACCAGACCTGACTGCATAATCAACGCAGCCGCTTACACAGCTGTAGACAAAGCAGAACAGGAAAAGGATTTAGCTTACAGAATAAATCATAAAGCTGTCCTTGAAATTGCAGAACTTTGCAGAAAAAATACAATTTCCCTGATTCATATCTCCACCGATTTTATTTTTAACGGCCGGAACTTCAAACCCTATCAGCCCGATGATACCCCAGACCCGGAATCAGTTTACGGCAAATCAAAACTTAAAGGAGAACAGGCAGTCCGCAAAATTTTGGATGATCAAGCATTGATCATAAGAACAGCCTGGCTCTATTCCGCCCATGGAAATAATTTTGTAAAAACCATGCTCAAACTCATGAAGGAAAAACAAAACCTGAGCATCATTGACGAGCGGCACATGGCCTTGCCAAAGCCATATGGACAGCTCTTAAAAAAAACATAATGGGAACCTTTCACTGGACTGATGCGGGTGTTGCCTCGTGGTATGATTTTGCCGTGGCTATCCAGGAAGAAGGGCTGCAGGCAGGTCTTCTTGACAAATCCATACCCATTTTATCCGTCCCGTCTTACCTATTTCCAACTCCTGCAAAAAGACCTATGTACAGTGTCCTTGATAAAACATCCTTTTGGCAGGCAGCAGATATAAAACCCGTTCACTGGCGCATTCAACTTCGATCCATGCTAAGAGAATTTAATCAATGAAAAATATTCTTGTTACAGGTAACAATCATCAATAGAGCACCAGGAGAAAAGCAAGGCTTTTTTTAAACATTTTTCGAGGCCATACTCCACCTATCCGATTTTATCGGTTTTTTTAAATTACATAAAACCGATTTTATCTCTAAAATCATAGATTTT
>NZ_JAIOSW010000080.1 GCF_021107415.1 Desulfobacula sp. | reverse complement strand
AAATAAAATTGGGGAAAACTGCCGCTATTATCGGTGGGGGAAATACAGCTGTTGACTGTGCAAGAACTCTTTTAAGACTTGGTCTTGACAAAGTCTACATGGTTTACAGAAGAACCCGGAAAGAGATGCCGGCCAATGAAGTTGAAATTGTTGCCTCTGAAGAAGAAGGTATTGAATTTGTTTTCCTGGCGGCACCCACAAAAGTGATAGGTGATGAAAGCGACAGGGTTACCCATCTTGAATATCTTAAAATGCAACTGGGAGAACCCGATGCCAGCGGCAGACGACGTCCTGAACCCATTGAAGGGTCTGAAACCCTTCTTAAAATAGATATGATTATTACCGCCATTGGTCAATCACCGGATGCCTCTTTTAAAGAACAATATCCCCATCCAAGAATGGCTGAACTGGAACTGACCCGATGGAACACCATTGATAATGATCCGGAAACCATGCAGGCCTCCATACCCTATATTTTTACGGCAGGGGACGCGGCCACCGGACCATCTCTTGTTGTAGACGCCATTGGCGGTGGGCGGCGTGCCGCCCGGTCTATTGACCTGTTCCTAAAAGGAAAACCCGTTGAACCGCTGAAAGATTCCTTACAGCATAAACGAATTCGTGAGTCTATTTTCACGAAAGTGGATGGTATTAAAAAAAGTCCCAGGGCAAAAATGCCGGAACTCCCTGTTAATCAAAGGCTTGATTCCATGGTTGAGGTTGATCTTGTTCTGCAGGAGGATGCAGCCCATAAAGAAGCTGAAAGATGTCTGAATTGTTGCAGGATCTGCTATAATCCGGATATAGATTTTCCAATGGCAAAGGCGCACTGACCTTAAAATAGTAATTTCAAACATTTTATAACAGATAAAGGGTATCACGATACCCTTTGTCTGTTTATGCTCCTCAAAATAATATGCCAAAAATTAATCTAAAAATTTTAACCTTTACTCTTTTTGTTCTCTTTGCCTTCCTGTTTAGTGGTGGATTTTTCTTTTATCTTGAATTATCATCCTTTATTAAAGAACCTTTCAACCCTGGTGCCGGTGAAAAGGTGTTTACCATCAAGCCCGGTCAAAACCTTGCAGTCATTGCCAAAAACCTTGAGATAGAATCCATTATATCAAATAAAACATATTTTACATTATTCACAAAATTGAAAAAAGCCGGGAGAAAACTTCAGGCAGGAGAATTTATTCTTTCTGCTGCAAAATCCCCTGATCAGATTCTCAAGATCCTCATAAAAGGCAAAGTCAAATTATACAGGATAACCCTTCCGGAAGGATTAAATATCAAAGAGGTCGCTGCGTTAGTTGAAAAGGCAAATCTTAGCACCCAAAAAAAATTTGTGGATCTTTGTCATGACAGATCCTTTATCAGCTCGTTAGGGATAAAAGCCATATCACTGGAAGGCTACCTTTTTCCCGACACCTATTTTTTCCCAAAGCATACTTCCTGTGAGAATATTATTACCACTATGATTGAACATTTTAAAATTATTTTCACTGAAAAGTGGCAAGTCCGGACAAAAACTATTGGCTTTTCTGTCCATGATATTGTGATCCTTGCATCCATTATTGAAAAAGAAACCGGTGATGCCCAGGAAAGGCCCTTGATCTCTTCGGTCTTTCATAACCGCCTTAAAAAAAATATGCGCCTGGAAAGTGATCCAACCGTCATATACGGCATAAAAAATTTTGATGGTAATATTAAAAGAAAACACCTCAAAACAATAACCCCTTATAATACCTATCAAATCAAAGGGCTTCCCATGGGGCCCATTGCCAACCCCGGAGCCTTGTCATTGCAGGCAGCCTTATATCCCGCTAAAAGTAAATATCTGTTTTTTGTTTCTAAAAAAGATACGACCCACAAATTTTCAAAAACTATCCGGGAACACAATCAGGCGGTTAAAAAATACCAGCTCAGGAAAAAATAATCATTCAAAGCGTTCAAATTGTTTCAGATAAACAATCACAGCACCGCTTTTAGATTTCTTTTTTTTATCCCATTCATACCAGATCACCAGGTTCTGTTTTTTCATTTCCTGCAATACCTGTTCAACAACATCGGGTAACACCGGTCCAAGATCTGAATGAAGTCCTTTGCCAACAATGATTCTTATGGTAAAAAAACCCTGGTGTTTGCGGCTATGGATAAAAGACCTGACCTTGATCTGGGCACCAATGGCGTTGTAACCATGCAGATCCAGCTCAACTTCAACAGGCGGATACCGCTTTATTCTTTTTTTTACAGGCATGGATGACGTCTTCTTTACAGATTTTTCTTTCCCCTTCTTAAACGATTCCTCCAACAGCTCAGCAAAATCCAGTCTATTTTCTGTAAAATTTTTATCCTCGGACAGGTCCAGCACTTTCACCCCATGTTTATTTGGTTGACTTTCTTTTTGAATCTTTTTTTTATCCGGCTTTTTTTTATCTGATTTTATTTTTTCTGGTTTTTCAAATTCTTTTAAAAAATCATGATCAGAATCAAAAACCGGCAGATCATTTTTATTGAATTTTCTTAAATCTTTTTTCTCTTTCTTTCCCATGAAATTATTCTATAGTATTGCGTCTATATTTTCAAGATTTAGGTGCTTGTTCATTTGACAATCCACCCCCCTTCCTGCTATTGTCAAAATCATGATAAAAGGGAATATTGTAGAATATATAGACCAGCAAAAAATCATTTGCGCTGTGATATTACAGGAAACAAAAGGCAAATTAAGATTACTCAATGAGAATAATCGGGAAGTCAATTTTTCTGAGAAACGATTGTCTCATATATCACAGGTGTGCCTTGACGCTTCTGCTTCCAGAGACTTGATTGTCAGCCGGTTAAAACAGCTCACACAAAACCGGAAAAAACTTTCTGAGACCATTAATATCAAGGAATTATGGGAAATTCTTCATGAAGAGTCTGAAGACATTGATATCGAAACCATGACCGTTTTCTGTTTTGACCCCCCCCTGACTTCAGACCATGAAGCAGCGGTTATTCGTGCCTTTTTTTATGACCGGCTCTATTTTAAATTCAACAAAATGCTTTTTGTCCCTTATACGCCCGAACAGATTAAAACTAAAAAAAGACAAATTAAAGAGGCTGAGAAAAAACAAATCCAGATCCAGAAAGGTGCGGCTTGGATCAATGATATTTTGAATAGCAAAAATGGCAGTGACACTATTATTGATCAGGATATTATTGATGTTTTAAAATCCTATTACCTGTTTAACAATGATTCTGATTCCGCCACGGTTGCCAAAAATATTATCAAAAAGTCTCCCCTTAATTCTTCTGAACAATTATTTAATGTATTTGTAAAGGCAGGTATCTGGAATCAAAATGAGAACACCAATCTTTTGTCCAAACAAATTCCCACTGACTTTTCTTCCGATGTGCTGGACCAGGAAAAAAAGCTGGCAAAAACTCAAATCAACTTTTTTAATGACCCGTTAAGAAAGGACCTGACAAATATTCCTTTGATCACCATTGACGGTCAGTCTACACTTGACTTTGACGATGCCATCAGCCTTGAGAATACGGAAACAGGATATACACTTGGAATACATATCATTGATGTTGATGCCTATATTAAATCCAATGACCCAATAGATCTCGCAGCAAGGGATCGGGCCACTTCCATTTATATGCCTGATGATAAACTGCCCATGATACCACCCAATCTTTCCGAGAATCTCTGTAGTCTGAAAGAAAACGAAATAAGACCGGGTATCAGCACCATCGTTAGAATGAACCGATTTTTTGAAATCCTGGATTATGAAATTGTTCCCAGCACCATCAAGGTCCATAAACAGATGAGCTATACCGAAGCAAACCTGTTAAACGGAAAAAATGACCCCATTACCACCCTCTATAAAATTGCGACATTGTTGCGGGAAAAAAGGCTCAAGGCCGGTGCCATTCAGATCACCCTGCCTGAAGTAAATGTATGGCTTGAGGAAAATTATGAAATCGGATATTCAAAAATCGATCGGGAGAATCCGTCACGCATGCTCGTCTCTGAAATGATGATCTTTGCCAATTCCATGATGGCCAGGTTTCTTGCAACCAACAATACGCCTGCTGTTTTCAGGTCCCAGCCCCCCCCCAAACAAAGACTTTTCAAAGGCATTGAAACCTCTTTGATTTTAAATTTCATGCAAAGAAAGCATCTGAGCCGTGCCATGATTGGAACGAAGCCGGAAGTCCATTCAGGCCTGGGTGTCAAAGCATATGTTACCGCTACATCTCCCATCAGAAGATATCATGATCTTCTCACCCAGCGACAGATAAAGTCCATTTTCGGATATGACAAAGCTTACTCCAAGGCAGAACTTGAAAATATTCTTCAATCCATTTCACTGACCATAGCCAATGCCGGCCGGGCACAGGCTTTACGGAAACGATACTGGATTATCAAGTATCTGGAATCCATGAGGGGTAGCACCTATGAAGCCCTGGTGCTTGATTGTTACAGGGATCACTATAATGTGCTGATCAAGGAATTCATGTTTGAAGCAAAGCTTCCTTCAAGCGGCATCAAGCTTACGCACGGGGACATTATCCATGTGACCATCCAACACGCTGACGCCAGAAGAGACCAGCTTTCTTTATTTGTTTAAAATTAAAGTCACGGCTGACGCACGTCTTTTTATAGTCAATGGTAGTAATGGTTTCTATAAATTCACATCGCTTCAAGCAAACCTTAGTTTGTTTGAAAAAACTGGTTGGTTACCAGATGACTTTATACCCTGCCCTACAATTATTTCTGATAGGCAAAACGCTTGCTAGAACGTATGCCATACCTTCTCATTCGATTCCAAACAGTCACCCGTGTGATTCCTAGTATTTCAGCTGCCTTGGTCTGATTGCCTCCGCTTTGTTCCAGGGCATCCAGAAGCATTTTTTCCTTAGCTTTGTTTTTATCGGGAATGAACTGTTTATGTTCAGAAAACAGTCTGAAGTCTCCGGTAATGTCCGGAGGCAGATGATTGGGGTGGATTTGAGGTTCCTGGCATGTGACGAAGGCGTATTCCATGGCGCTTTTCAGTTCACGAACGTTCCCCGGCCACTCGTAATTCATCAGGACATCCATACCCACATTGCTGATTCCCTTGATGGGCTTGTCGTTTTTTAAAGCAATTCTTCTGAAAAAGGTCTCGGCCAGCAAGGGGATATCTCCCCGCCTTTCCCGGAGCGGCGGAACTGTAATGGGGATAACATTGATTCGATAATACAAATCTTTCCTAAACTTTCCGTCTTTTACCATCTGTTTAAGATTTCGATTGGTGGCCGTAATAACCCTCAAATTCACTTGGATTGGATGGTTGTCGCCCACCCGTTCGATAACATTTTCTTCTAATACTCTGAGTAGCTTGACCTGGGTCGTGGACGACAGATCTCCGATTTCATCCAGAAAGATATCGCCTCCAGAAGCCACCTCGAACCGGCCTTTACGGTCTTGGTAGGCGCCGGTGAACGCCCCTTTGATATGCCCGAATAGCTCGCTTTCAAGCAGGTTTGCATTCAGTGCGGCACAGTTGACCTTGATGTACGGTTTGGTTTTCCGGGAGCGGTTCAAGTGAATAGCCCGGGCAATGAGTTCCTTGCCGGTGCCGCTCTCTCCAAAAATAATTACGGGGGCGTTAGACTGGGAGGCATTGGTGATCATGTCGAAAACCTGCTGTATTTGGAAAGAAGCGCCGATGATGCCGTAAAAACTGTCTTCATGGCGAAGTTCGCGCTGAAACGCCTCGATTTTTAAATCCTTTTCAACCAACTCTGTTATATCTGTTAAGGTTTCGACAGCTCCCATCTGCTTGCCCTCCACGTCATAAAGAAGCGAGGCATTTTTAAGGACATGGGTGTAGCTACCTTTTTTATTCGTAATGACGCACCGGGTCATTTTAAGGTCTCCATCTACGAATAACCGGCACCAGTGTTTTTTATTCTCACTACGCAAAATTTCGCACCGGTCGCAGTTTAAAATGGTGCACGGTTTCCCGATGAGTTCCTCTTTTTGGTAACCGGTGATATTACATAGAGCCTGGTTGGCGGAAACAATGATCCCGTCCATGTCGACAATCATCACTCCGTCTTGAATCGAATTGACCACTGTTTGCCAGTATTTGTTCAATTCGTGTTCAATCATAGTTAATGCCCCTGTTAAAATTTAACATATGTTAAAATATTATCTTTAACAGTTTAACAATAAGCCTGCAACAAAAAATTTCAAGGTTGGGAATGAACAATAAAATTAAGCATGAAATGTTCATAGAAAATAAATAAGTCTAAATCCCTTGAATAAAAGATATAATTGATATCAGCTTTATTGAGCCAATAGAATTAATGCCTGATTTAAGGTTTGTCGAGCTTTATGGCATCACTATTGCTAAGTCTTTAAAGCTATATCATCAAAGAGGTGTCGATTGGAACAAGTAGCGCGGTATAAACTGGATCTTCGAGGGGCTTCCGTAACATTAGGAGATGAAACGATTGGAAGATGCTGAAAAAAAATCTGACAGGGTGCTT
>NZ_JAIOSW010000042.1 GCF_021107415.1 Desulfobacula sp. | reverse complement strand
TTACTTTCATCCGTTATCTTATCTTCAGATACCGTATATTCTTCATGTGATGAAAAATCCTTGACAGACCAGATCACTTCTCCATCCTTGTCTATAAGTTTCAAATCAACGGAGGCCCAGACTCTTCTTTCTATCACAGATTCCGTGGTTGAACGTGACAAGGTAGCAAATCCTATGGCATTGATGGTCCCTTTAAGAACAGCAGTTGCGCGGGATTCATCTACCACTTTCGTATCTGTCTTTTGAATAATCTCCTGGATCAAAGCATTGGTAAATGAGATACCTGCCCCTGTTTCAGAACTCTTATTCTCAAAAACCTTCACAGCGACACGCATCACATCATTCTTAATGTATCCACCGCCCTCAAACCGGTAACCGCAGGATGCAAAAAATACAAGCAGACAAATAAATAAGAACCATTTTAAATTTTTCATATTAAATCACAATATTTACAAGTGTTTGTTTTTTTCTGATAATAATAACCTTTTTGGGTTCTTTATCACCCATATGTTTTTTGATCTTTGTATCCCCAAGGGCTATTTTTTTTATTTGTGCTTCTTCACAGTCTGCAGCGATTGAAAATTTTGATCGAAGCTTTCCATTTATCTGGACAATAACAAGAACATCATCTGTTTTAAGAGAGTCTTTTCTGTATTCAGGCCAGGATTGCTCTAAAATTGAACCCTTTTTGCCTAACCTTTTACCCAATTTTTTAAAAAGGTCTTCACAACAATGCGGAATAATCGGGGACAGCAACAAAATGGAATTTTCAAGACTGAACAGGATTACTTTTTTCATCTCAAGATCTGCAGAATCGAGATCAATCGCATACAAGGCATTTACAAGCTCCATTACAGCTGAAATAGCTGTATTAAAATGAAAGCTTTTGTCAATATCATCCGTGACCTTTTGTATGGTCTGATTTGCCTTGATATAAAGATCTTTTGCCTGGGGTGATACAAGTTTAGAAGCGGCTCCTGTATAGGATTTCGATTCATCAATCTTTTCCATGCATTCAAGGGCAAGACGCCACACCCTGTTTACAAATCGATTGCTGCCTTCAACCCCGTCCTCATTCCATTCAAGGTCTCTTTCAGGGGGAGCTGCAAACAAACAGAATAACCGGGTGACATCAGCGCCGTATTTTTCAAGCAGTTCATTGGGATCAACAACATTTTTTTTGGATTTGGACATCTTAATGACCCGTCCCACCTCCACGTCCTTGTTGCATCTTGTACAGACAAGCTTTTCTTCAGTGTTTTTCACCGCTTCTTCGGGATAGAGATATCCATGTTCAGGACAGGTCATGGTCTCCTTGCAGACCATTCCCTGGGTAAGCAATCGCGAGAAGGGTTCCTTAAAATCAATCATTCCAAAAGAATTTAATACCCGCATAAAATATCTTGAATATAATAAATGAAGAACCGCATGTTCTACCCCACCGATGTATTGATCCACAGGAGCCCAGTATTTGACGGCTTCAGGGTCAAACATGCCGTCTTCAAATCGTGGTGAACAATATCTTAAATAATACCAGGAAGACTCAACAAAGGTATCCATGGTATCCGTGTCTCTTTTTGCATCCTTTCTGCCGCATTCAGGGCATGTGGCCTTTGTAAAAAAATCAAGGGTTGGTAAGGGAGAACCCCCTTTTTCAAGAAGATTTGCATCTTCCGGAAGCCTTATGGGAAGATCGGCTTCAGGGACAGGAACCACACCGCAATCCGGGCAGTGAATAACGGGAATCGGTGTACCCCAGTATCGTTGTCTTGAAATTCCCCAGTCTCTTAATCGATAGGAAACAGTCTTTTTCCCCCTGTCCTTTTTTTCCAACCAGTCTGTAATAGCATCCATGCCTTTTTTATAGTCCAGCCCATTAAATTCATTGGAATTTACAAGAACACCCTCACCGGCATAAGCTTCTTCCATAGTATCCCCGTCAAAGTTTTCTCCTTTTGGCTGAACCACTACCCTGATTTCAAGCCCGTATTTCTTAGCAAACTCAAAATCCCGCTGATCACCGGCCGGCACCGACATGATGGCACCGGTTCCATATTCCATTAAAACAAAATTGGCTGTATAAACCGGAATCTTTTCACCGGTTGCAGGATTAATGCAAAAGGCCCCTGTAAAAACCCCTTCTTTTTCATATTTTTCCAACCCTTCAGCAGATCTTTCCTGGCTGGACACCTTTTGAACAAAGGCGGCGACTTCATCTTGTCTATCAGTTCCCTTTGAAAGGCTTTCAACCAGGGGGTGTTCAGGGGCAAGGCACATGAAGGTTGCACCAAAAACCGTGTCCGGCCTTGTGGTAAAAACCACAATATCATCATCCCTGCCATCAATTTTAAATTTTAATTCAGATCCAATACTCCTGCCGATCCAATTTTTCTGCATGGCAGTTACTTTATCGGGCCATCCCGGCAGTTTATCACAATGAACCAGAAGGTCTTCGGCATAATCTGTTATTTTAAAAAACCATTGCCAGAGCTTTTTTTGCTGAACCGTTTGGGAGCATCTCCAGCATTTACCCTGCTCAACCTGCTCATTGGCAAGAACCGTCTGGCATTTCTCACACCAGTTCACAAAGGACTCTTTGCGATATGCCATTTTCTTTTCCAGCATTTTAAGGAAAAGCCATTGCTCCCATTTATAATACTCAGGCCTGCAGGTTGCTATTTCACGATCCCAGTCATATGAAAACCCCATTCTCTTAAGCTGTTCGCGCATGGCTCCGATATTGTCATATGTCCAGGCGGCCGGATGGGTATTATTATCAATGGCTGCGTTCTCAGCAGGCATACCAAAGGCATCCCACCCCATGGGATGAATCACATTAAAGCCTTTCATCCGTTTATACCTTACCACCACATCACCAATGGTATAATTACGGACGTGACCGATATGTATTTTACCGGAAGGATAAGGAAACATTTCCAACAGATAATATTTCTCTTTTGATTTATCTTCAGTGACTTTAAAAAGTTGATTTTCTTTCCAGTATGCCTGCCATTCAGGTTCTACTAATTCAGGATGATACCGCTGGTCCATTACACTTACTCCTTTTGTTATTTGAATTTTTATAGATGCCACAATCAAAGGTAAATAGCAAGAAAATCAAGAGAATTCTCTCCTTTGATTTTTCTTTTCTTGTTTCATTTTTTAATTTTTGCTACTTCTTAAAAAAAAACATTGCTTAAATCAAAATTAAATTTATTTAAGGATATATTATGCCTGCCAATGGAAAATTTTCTGAAAACGCCAGGATTAATATTGTTATTGAAAATATCCTTGATGAGCTTTGTCCTTTCCTTGAGGATCAGGCAAGGGAAATATCAGAGTTAACTGCCATTGGCAAGGCGCTTGGGACTGGAAAAGATATCAGTGTACTCCTTGAAATGATCCTTTCCATTGCCAGAAGATTTACAAAAGCAGACGGCGGAACTCTCTATCTGGTTGACCATAAAACTAAAACTTTGGTCTTTAATGTCATCCATAATGAATCGTTAAACATCAAAAAAGGGGGCGGTTCAATAGATCTTCCGGGTGTACCATTGTATAATGAGGACAATACACCTAATCATTCCAATGTATCCTCATATGTGTTTCATACCGGGAGAATAGTCAATATTAAGAATGTTTATAAAACAAAAAGGTTTCAATTTAATGGAATCAAAAGATTTGATGAAGCCTTACATTACAAAAGCCAGTCCATGATTGTCATTCCCATGAAAAATCATGAGGATGATATTATCGGAATTCTTCAGCTGATTAATTCAAAAAATCTGTTTACCAACAAAACCATTTCCTTTAGTAAGGATGACCAGGAAAAAGCAACGGCACTGGCCAGCCAGGCCTCTGTTATTTTGACCCAGCAGGCGCTTATTCTTGAAATGAAAAAACTTTTTGAGGCATTCATTAAAGCCATTGCCGTATCAATAGACGAAAAATCAAAACATACCGGCGGCCATATTCAACGAGTCACAGAGCTTTCCATGATGATTGCCCACAAAATAAACCAGGACAATACAATATTTAAAACCACATCTCTCTCTTATGATCAAATGGATGAACTCAGGATAGCAGCCCTTATGCACGATACCGGGAAAATAACCACGCCGGAGCATATTATCAGTAAGTCCACACGGTTAGAGACTGTCCATGACAGAATTGAGCTGATCAAAACAAGATGGGAATTATTCAAAACAAACCAGAAACTTGCTGCCGCACAAAAAAAGCTGGCTCTTTTCGATCAAACCGCAAAACAAAAGCAAATCACACAGATCAATAATATCTGTAAAGAAAAAATTGATATACTGGAAAAAGAATTTGAAACACTTTCTTACATCAACTCAAGCAAGGAACATCTTAATCAAAGCCTTATCGACCAGTTAGAGGTAATTTATGAAAAATCCGATAAAATTTTTGGCAAACTGCAACCCTGTTTAACTGAAGATGAATTTGAAAATTTGTGTATCTTAAGGGGAACCTTAACATCAAAAGAAAGGGATATCATTAACAACCATGCTTATTTGACTGAAAAAATTTTAAACAAGCTTCCCTGGCCTAAAAAACTTGCCAACATCCCTTCCATTGCCGGAGCCCACCATGAAAAACTTGATGGATCAGGATATCCATTGCATCTTAGCAAAAAAGATTTAAATCTCCAGGCACGAATCTTAGCTATTGCCGATATTTTTGAAGCCCTATCTGCCCGGGACAGACCCTATAAAAACCCCATGAATTTGAGCAAGACTGTGAATATTCTTGAACAAATGGGGGAAAATGGCCTTTTAGATAAAGATATCATCAAACTCTTTTTTAAATCCCAAACACACCTTGAATATGCAAAAAGATACCTTTCCCAATCTCAAATTGATCTTTAGAGGAGAACACCTATGGCATCATTGCAAAACCTTCGTAAAGTCAGCAGAGAAAAATTAGATTGTCCCAAACTGGCTGTTATCTATTTTGAGAATGAAGAATCAAATACATTTCGTTTTGTGAATGTGCTCAACTTTGGTGTTCAAGGCTTGCTGATTGAATCGGATATAGCCTTAAATAAAGAGTTTAAACTCAAAATAATGTTTAAAAATACCGCGTTAAATCAATGGGATAATTCTCTTTGCAGGGTTGCCTGGATTCAGGGTTTAGATGATGACAAAATTTATAAAATCGGCCTTGAATTTCTTTTCCCAATAGAAAATTCATTGGATTTCGATCCTGGTGTTCAGAATGAAATTTCTTCACAAGACCTTGATTTTATCTTAAACACTAGATTACTCAAAACCCTTCCAAAAGAAGGTGTCTGCTCTTTCTTAAACTGTATGTCTCGTAAAACCATAGGGTCCGGTATAAGATTCATCACCCAGGGTGATAAAGGTGATTATCTCTACATTATTCAGCAAGGATTATGCTCCATTCAAATCCAAAAATTGGACAATACTCTCCAGACTGTAGCTCAACGAAGGAAAGGAGACGTTATAGGAGAAATGGCCTTGTTAACAGGAGAATTACGAACAGCCAGCGTAATTTCCGAATCACAAATGATCCTTTGGAAATTATCAAGAGGTGAATTTGACAAGGCTTGTCAATTACATCCTGATATCAGGGAATTTTTAACGGAACTATTGACCAACAGGCTTGAAAATTCGATTGTCACAGGGGTAAGGAATGTAGGCCGCTATATTATGACCCATCGGATCGGCCAGGGCGGTTGGAGTTTTGTTTACAAAGGCAAGCATAAAACCCTTAACATGCCGGTTGCCATTAAAATAATGAAACACAATCAGGCAATGGATGAAGATTTTCTTGAAAACTTCAGAACAGAAGGCAAGGTCATTGCTCAGCTGAACCATCCAAATATTATACAGATTTATGATAT
>NZ_JAIOSW010000507.1 GCF_021107415.1 Desulfobacula sp. | reverse complement strand
CATGGATTTACCCATCCGTTTGTATAATGCCGGTTCCAGTGAGTGTTTCGGCAATACAGAAGGCCAGTCTGCTTCAGACAAGACACCATTCCATCCCCGAAGCCCCTATGCGGTTGCTAAATCGGCAGCCTTCTGGCAGGTTGCTAATTATCGGGAAGCTTACGGGATGTTTGCCTGCTCAGGGTTACTTTTTAACCATGAATCTCCCCTTCGCCCAAAGCGGTTTGTAACAAAAAAAATAGTCCGGGCCGCCTGTCAAATTGCAATGGATGGCAGTGGTGTATTAAGGCTTGGAAACCTTTCTGTTCAGCGAGATTGGGGCTGGGCGCCGGAATATGTTAAGGCCATGTGGGCCATGCTCCAACAAGAAGAACCGGAGGATTACGTTATTGCTACCGGTCAGACGAATTCACTTCAGGATTTTGTTGAGGCGGTCTTTAGCAATGTCGGTCTTAACTGGCGTGACCATGTGGAGTATAACCCAGACCTTAAAAGGCCTACTGATATAGATATTTCTGTTGCAAATCCAGAAAAAGCAGAGAAAAAACTCAAATGGAAAGCATCATATTGTATGCGTGATGTGGCCAAAATGATGGTTGAGGCTGAACAGGCCGGAAAGCAAAAGCAATAATGATTGGGCATGTTTCTGAGGAGCAATAGGAATTTATTTTTTTAAAAAAATAGTTGATGAATTAACAAAAGATAAGAAAATTCTCTCCAATTTTTATATTCAAGGGTTGGGTCAATTCATTGGGAGATTCCTTTTTTTTGTTTTCTTAATGGTTTCTGCGCGGGTTTTGGGTGCCCGGGAATTTGGTGTTTTTTCTTTTTCTTTGAGTATTTGTTACCTGTTTTATACGGTGATGAGTTTTGGATTGGATCATTTGGCTGTAAAGTGGGTTGCCAGAGAGGATTTTGAAAGATTTTCAACAATTGCTTTAACCAATCTTGGCACAACTTTTTTTGGATTTTTTTTAATTTTCGTTGTTTCCTTTTTTTTTGACAGACACATCTTTTTAACCCTGAATATTTTAGGGATAGGATTTTGTTTTTTTTCTGTCAATACAATTATTTTCAGCTATTTCAGAGGCCTTGAAACAATGAAATTTGAATCTTTCCTTTTAGTGGGGCAACGGCTGATTTTACTTTTAACAAGCTTTGTGTTCTTAAGTATTAACAAATCAGCACCTGCTATTTCCATTTCATTTTCATTGAGTCTTTTTTTATCATTTGTGTGCATTTGGGTGATCCTATATAAAAAGAAAATAAATCTGTTTCAAAACAGCGGACTCGCATTTAAAAAAGAAAAAATAATCTCCATTCTGAAAGAAGCTTTTCCTTTGGCTCTTGTCAGCGGTCTGGGTATTATTTATTATAGGATTGATTCTGTGATGATAGCAGGATATCGACAGATAAGTGATGTTGGAATTTATAGCGGTGCCTATATGGTCATAGAAGGGATTATGTTGCTGGTAAGAGTCATTATGGCAGCCACTTTTTCAAGATTATCACAATATGGTAAACTGCCGGATATTAAATTTTATGCACTTTATAAAAAATTATTGGTTCTGTTAATTATCCTTTCTTTGATCCTTTGTTCGATTATGTATGTTGCCGGTGAATTTGTATTTGACCTGTTTCTTGGAAAAGAATACCAAAGCAGTGTTAGTGTTTTTTATATCCTCTTATTATCGGTTATTGCACTATATCCAGGAACCATGGTAACCCAGGCATTAATCGCCATAGACAAGCAGAAAATCTATATGTATATTGCACTGACTTGTACAATCGTTAATATTTTATTGAACTTTGTATTGATCCCTCAATATGGTATTCAAGGCGCTGCCTGGGCCACGGTTATAACAGATATCATTTTAACTGTTTCCTGTATGACATATTGCTCCGTATTTTTTAAGAAAAGGATAATGTCCAAATGCGCATAGGACTAAATCTTCTACACATGCATGATGGCATCGGAGGGGTCTGGAATTATGTTGAAAATTTAGTTTCTGCTTTAGGTCATCTGGATAAACAAAATACATATATTGTTTTTGTAAGTCGTCAGAGTCAGTGTCTGGTTCCGGATCAGAAAAATTTCCAAAAGGTTTTGATACGGATTAACCCATTAAAAGCCGGGCATCGGATATTGTTTGAAAATACAATCTTACACTATTATGGTTGGAAATACAGACTTGATTGTTTTCATTGGTTTGCAAATATGTTATCCCCGTTTTTAATTATTCCCGGTTTGGTAACGATCTATGATCTTCTTCCCTTGCGTAACCCCGGTTCTTACTCCCGCATTAAGCACTTGTACCTGAAAATAGTGCTGAATATTACAGCTAAAAAGGCAAAATCAATCTTACCGATTTCAAACACCACCGGTTTGGATATCATCCAAATTTTAAAACCTAAAACAGACAAATTGTATGTTCTGCCAATCATTATTAATGATACATTCAAGCCTTCTCAAAAGGGTGAAATAAAAAAATTTAAAAACAGATATAAGTTACCGGATAATTTTTGGTTATATGTGGCAAATTTTTATCCCCATAAAAATCATATCCGCCTGATTAACGCCTACTCAGACTTAAAAAAGCAAGGGGGAAATCCATGGCCTCTGGTTCTGAGAGGGGACTCGGGACCAGATACCGGGACAACAAAGGCGTTAATCAAAGCTGAAGTAAAAAAATTAAATTTAGATAAAGATGTGATTTACTTGCCCCGTCTTGCTTATCACGAACTGCCGTTGCTATACTCCGGCGCAAGTGCCTTGATCTTTCCCTCTTTGTTTGAAGGCTGTGGGATTCCTGTAATTGAGGCAATGGCATGTGGATGTCCGGTTGCAGCATCAGATATTAAAGTCGTTAAAGAATTTGCAGAAGAGGCGGCCTTCTTTTTTAATGGGAAAAGTATCGGCAATATCTGTGATGCAATGGCCAAACTTCAAAGCAGCACGCGTTTAAGAGAAAAATTGACAAATAAAGGTATAAGCAGATCTAGATTTTTCACAGGGGAACGTGTTGTCGAAAAATTATTAAGCGCATATAAAGGTTCTGTTTCCTGATTGGACTTTTATAAGCAAATGATTGGTTTATGAAAACGATTCTGGTTACAGGTGCATCCGGGTTTATTGGACAAGCTTTATGCAAAGTGCTTTCTTTGAAATATAAAATTATTGCTTTGGATAGGCGGTCCTGTTTTAGTGATCAAAACACCTATGTCTCAGTGGAAGCAAATATTGAAGATGAAAAAGCACTCAAAAATGTTTGTAATACATATTTGCCCGATGTGGTCATACATTGTGCAGGGCTTGCCCATCAGAAATTGACCAGTAAAAAAGATGCAAGCTTGTATGAGAATATCAATAGCATAGCGGCTGAAAAGCTTGCTGCTGCAGCTATATCTGCTAATTCAGACGTGTATCTCATATTCCTTTCCTCAATTTCTGTATATGGAGAAAATCAGAGCAAAAAGATGGTCAGGGAAATTGATAAATGCCTTCCTACTAGTGACTATGCTGAGAGTAAACTGAGTGCTGAAAATCGATTGAAAAGGCTCTATGCTGCAAACTTGTTGAAAAAGCTTGATATATTGAGACTTGCCCCTGTCTATGATGCTGAATGGAGCATTAATCTGGAAAAAAGAGTGTTTGCACCCAAAAAAATGTTCTATTTGCGGTTTGGTTCGGGTGAACAGAAAATATCAGCCCTAGCCAGAAAAAATCTGATCGAATTTATTGATTTTCGGATGCGGCATGAGATAAAGCAGCGGTTTTATAATATTATCAATGTTAGTGATGAACGGCCTTATTCATTCAATGAAATTATAGAAACATTCCAAAAAACAAAATACCAGCCCAAAAGAAAAGTGATAAATATCCCCTTGTATTTTGTTGAGTTGCCAATAACTTTTATCGCTTTGCTATTAAAGAATAAGTCTGTATGGGTTCATTCATTTTATAATAAGCTTGCAAATGATTTGGTTTTTGATAATAAAAGAATGCTTGATACCGGTTTTAAACATAAGGTAAGTTTAAGATCTATATTTATAAATTGACATTGGCGCATGAATGAATCTGTTGGGTTATTGGGTTTGTTTTATTTTTTCACATAAACATGGGCATTTTGCCCATATTTATGTGCAAAATGTGAAAACCACAGCCCAGCAACATAAAATTGAAAAAAAGAACAATAAAACTCCCTATTATAGCCTCCTGCAGTTTTGTCTGCACATAAGACTGTGCACTTCCTATGGGATGTCTATTTTTGAGGCGGATTGAATATTTTAAAAATAATGTTTTAACTTCAAACACTTATAAAATATATTTCGAAAATTGAATCCCTGGTCCGGGCCTTGCTATATCAATAATCAATGAAATGACAAGAGTGTGGTATTTTGGCAAACGTTTTATTATCAAAGGAGTTTGTATGAGGAAAATCAAACGGACCTCAATTTTTGTTTTGGCTATTTTGTTGTTAGCTGGCTTCTGTCAACCTGTCATTGCCGGTAGTGGGAAGATTAATATTAATACAGGATCTAAAGAACAACTCATGACCCTTAATCGAGTTGGCGATAAAATTGCCGATCGAATAATTGAATATCGTAAGGCACACCCATTTAAGACAATTGAAGAAATTATGAATGTGAAAGGTATTGGACAAAAATTTTTTAATGCCAATAAGGATTTGATCACTGTAAAAAGCACCCAATAAAGCAACTTTTTATGGGAAATTAAAAAACAGCATTTTGTTTCTGGTAATGGGTCGGCAATTTTTTAAAACAGCTGTTTTTTTCAACATGTTTGGTATACATCAAAGGGAGCATTGCATTTTTTAATAAAGCTTCCACTGGACAACTCATGACCCTTAATGGTGTACTGCAAAAGGCGAAGTCAAAAATGCGTACTTGAAACAAAATAATTTTGTATTATTTTTTAAAACCATGTTGTTGACAAACAGCATGGTTTTTTGTTTTGATTGATGGAATTTGATGAGGAGAACTAAATAGTGGAATGGTTGAAAATATATTCAAAAAAATTTTTTTGGATTATTGCGATATTTGCATTGTTGATCAGTGCCTGTATAAATGTTGGACTTTATTTTGCCTTTGACTGGCTGTCCCTAAATCTTTTTAAAGATACAGGAAATGAAGTTATAACTAATAATTTAGAGCTGATATCCAATAATTTTTATTTTTGGGTGGTACCAGCAGTATCAGGGGTTTTTCTGTTGTGCGGCTGGGTGTTATGGCTTATTTTAAGAAGCTCAATGTCAAAGACTTTTACTGAAGTTTATATTAAAAAAGGTGAAATGCCTTCTAAAGGAAAATCTAAAAAAGATTTTGTGGATCAGAAAATAGAGCAGGATCGGAAAAGGCGCTTGTTCTTGCATAGTTTGTCTGTATTGCAACGGGATGGGCGGCTTCTGGATTTTTTTGATGAAGATTTAAGTTTGTATGAAGATGAGCAGATTGGTGCTGCTGTACGCAGTGTTCAGGAAGACTGCAAAAGGACAATAAAAAAATATATTGATCTAAAGCCTGTGATAGAAAGTGAAGAGGGTGAAATGGTAACAATTGAACCAGGGTTTGATATTGATTCAATTAAGCTTATTGGAAATGTTTCAGGAGAGCCTCCTTTTGAGGGGATTTTGAAGCACAGGGGATGGAAAGCAGGGAAAAAAGAAATTCCAAAGCTATCAGATATTCGGGATGTTGCGATTATAACTCCTGCAGAAGTTGAAATACAATAGAATAGAGAATTGTTTTTTTAGGAGATACTTTGGATTTTCAAGACAAACGATATGTTATCGGCATAGATTTAGGAACAACAAATTCTGCTGTTTCGTATGTGGATGTGGCGGCTTTAAAGGATGATAAATCAACTGGGAAAAAATTATTTGAAAAAAGGAATCTTGTTAAAATTTTTAATATTTCTCAGTTAACCGGGCACGGTGAGTTTACAAAAATTCCGGTCCTTCCTTCCTTTTTATATATCCCGGGTGAATATGATATTTCAAAAGAAGGCTTAAAACACCCATGGAAAAAAAGAGAAGACCTTTTTGCAGGCAGTTTTGCCCGGGACCATGGCTCCAAAATACCTTCCAGACTAGTTTCTTCAGCAAAAAGCTGGCTGTGCAATCAAAGGGTTGATAGAAGAGCTAAAGTATTGCCCTGGGGATCTGAAGGGTTTGAAAAAGTTTCACCTGTCACAGCCACATCACAATATTTACTGCATATCAGAAATGCCTGGAATCATTATGTAAAGGATGAAGACAAGTTCCTTGAGAATCAATTTGTGGTGATCACAGTTCCGGCTTCTTTTAATGAAGAGGCAAGGGATCTTACCATGGAGGCCATGAGAATAGCAGGGTTTGGTCCTTCTGTAACACTTCTTGAAGAACCGCTTGCGGCTTTCTACAGCTGGCTGATCCATCATGAAAAAGATTGGCAAAAGCATGTGAAGCCGGATGACCTTATACTGGTTTGTGATGTTGGCGGGGGGACAACAGACTTTAGTTTGATCAGCCTTAAAGAATCAGAAGGAACTCCAAGATTTGAACGTATTGCTGTGGGAGATCATTTAATACTTGGTGGGGACAACATTGATTTGGCATTGGCCAGAAAAATTGAGTCAAAGTTCAAATCAAGGAACCAATTAACTTCGGATAAGTGGAAAACCTTATGTCATCGATGCAGGGAAGCCAAAGAAAAAATACTTGATAAGGGTGAATCTTCCGTCAGGATAACCCTCAAGGGTGAAGGTCGTTCATTAATTGCAGGGACCCTTGCGGCAGATCTAACCAAAGAAGATATTGAAACAATATTACTTGATGAATTCTATCCCTATGTTGAATCTGCAGAAAGTTTAAATATTGACTCTGGTAAGGAAATTACTGATTTTGGTCTTCCCTTTGAAAAAGAGTCTGCAGTGACCCGGCATATTATAAGATTTTTGGAAAATCACAGGGATGATGTAAGAAAAAATCTTGCAAAGAATCCTCTGCCTGATTTTATTTTATTTAATGGTGGAACGCTTAAACCCGTTCTAGTCCAGGAAAGGATAAGGCAAGCCATTGGAAAATGGTTTAAAGCAAGTGAATCCCAATTGCCTCAAATTCTTGAGAATAATATCCCGGAACTGGCAGTCGGAATCGGTGCTTCTTATTATGGTCTTGTAAAGCAGGGCGAAGGTGTCAGGGTTGGTAGCGGAAGTCCGCGAAGTTATTATATAAGGGTTTCAGTCAGAGAGGAAAAGTTTGCCAAAGCTGTTTGTATCATTGAAAGAGGGCTGGATGAGGGCTCTGTTATTGATCTTGCTCAGGTGAAATATGAAGTAAGAGCCAATGAGCCGGTGAGCTTTGATATTTACTATTCAAGTTATCGAAACGGTGATAAGGCAGGTGAAATTATCACCATTGATGATTCTTTTTCTTCAATGACTCCGATTCAGACCATTATTAAATTTGGAAAAAATGGCCGGAGAAAAATTATTCCTGTGACAATTGGAGCAGAATACACGGAAATGGGGACCCTTTCCATGTATTGCCATTCAGGTGTGAGTGACCATAAATGGAAATTGCAGTTTCAGTTAAGAGATATGGAAAATGGTGTGGAATCCAGGGAAACCCAAATCTATGATGAAGCTTTGATAAAAGATGCCTGTAACCGAATTCATCAAGTTTTTACAGATGAATCTGATGAAAATAATGCGCTTAAAAGTATTGCCAAACAGATTGAAAAAATAGTCGGGCAGACAAAATTGAATTGGCCGTTATCATTTTTACGCAGCATTGCGGACAAACTCCTGGAACTTGAAAATACGCGAAACCACACAGCCGAACATGAGGCAAAATGGCTTAATTTGACAGGTTTCTGTATACGTCCCGGGTTTGGAGATGCATTTGATGAAGAACGGGTAAGGAAATTATGGAAGATTTATCTTGCTGGGTTGAAGTTTGAAAAAATAGTCCAAAACAGACTTGAATGGTGGATTTTTATTCGAAGAATAGCCGCAGGCCTGAAAGCAGGACAACAGCGACAGTTTTTTCAGGATATTTTATCCTTATTAATAAAAGGTAAAACCAGTAAGAGCAAAATTTCTCCACAGGAACAGGTTGAATTGTGGATGGCAGCCGGAAATATGGAAAGGCTTTTGGTTAAGGATAAGGTAGTGTTGGCCAAATATCTTCTTCCTTTACTCAAGCCGGGTAAAAAACAGGATAATATGTTCTGGACACTGTCACGTTTAGGTGCCAGGGAATTATTATATGGATCTGTTGACAGGGTAGTTCCGGCTAAAGAGGTGATAAAATGGATAAACCAGGTCATGAAAAAAAAATGGCAGAAAAATGATCCTGTTGAGAATATGAATGTGCAGGTATCCCGTAAAACAGGAGATAGAACACGGGATATTGATCAGGAGGATGTTTTAAGGATCATTGACTGGATGCATAAAAGAAAAGCAAAAGATTTTTTTATCAGAGTAATTAATGAAAAAATTGATATGGCTGTTCAAGAAAAAAATGCTCAGTTTGGAGAGAAACTACCGGCAGGTCTTGTTTTAAGACAATAATAATATTTTTTTATGATTAAAAAAATGTTAAAAAAATGTTTGACATAATTTAAAAATTCATATATATTCAGTGAGTTCTATTCAAGGAAAGAACTTGTTACGTTTTTTCCTTGAAAAAAGAGTTTGATCTTTGAAAATTGGTCAGTGAGAAATTTTAGAGCGGGTCTAAAACAAGACTTTAAAGAGTT
>NZ_JAIOSW010000065.1 GCF_021107415.1 Desulfobacula sp. | reverse complement strand
TTTCTTATTTTATTGTTGGCTTCTAACTCTTCATTCTTTCATTTTTAGGATCATACAGAGGCATGGTCACCACCTGGGCGCTTTTGGGCTTACCAAGAATTTCCACATCCATTTTTGTCCCGGTTTTTGCAAATTCAGGCGTTACATACCCCAGGGCAATACTTTTTTCCACCCTGTGACCGTAACCTCCTGAGGAGGTCATGCCGATACGTTCACCATCCTTTAAAATCGGATTATATCCCCAGGGATCTGAATCTTTTGCTTCAACCACCAGACATACCAGTTTTAAAGGAATACCTGCCTCTTTTTGTTTAAGGATACCTTGTTTACCGATAAACTCCTTGTCCAGCTTCACTGTCCAGCCCACATTGGTCTCAAGAGGAGTATGGTGAACCGTCATTTCGCTCTTCCAGGCCAGGTAGCCTTTTTCAAGGCGCATGGAATCCATGGCATGCATACCGATTAATTTAATATCGAATTTTTTGCCGGCTTCCATCAGGGCATTGTAAACTGCAATCTGCTGTTCAATGGGATGAAAAATCTCAAAACCCAGTTCCCCAACATAGTTCATGCGGTTGATGCGGCATTTCGTCCGGCCCACATAAATTTCCCGGCTGGAAGAAAATTTAAATATATCATTGGACACATCCCCATAAACCGTCTTTTCCAATACCTTGCGGCTTTCAGGTCCCACAAGAACCAGACAGCCCATTTTATAGGTGAGATCATCCATTTGGACAGACCCGTCAGATGGAAGGTTAACCAGCATCCAGTGCTGATCATGTTTTTTCCCTATACTTGCAGTGACGCAAAAGAATTCTTCCTCATTGACCCGGGTAATGGTCATATCTGATTTAAAATTTCCTTTGTGATCCAGCATGGGACTTAAGGCAATACTGCCATCTTTTTCAGGCACTTTCTGACAGGTCATATTGTTAAGCCATTTTTTCGCACCCGGCCCTGAAATTTTTGTTTTGGCAAAACGGGTAAGATCAATGATGCCCACATGGTTCATGACATGTTTACATTCATTGTCCACATGCTTAAAGGCATTAGACCGCCTCCAGGACGGTGTTTCATAGGCATCTTCACCCTCGGGCGGGAAATAATTGGGGCATTCCCAGCCGTAGTAGTCTCCGAAAACAGCATTGCCTGCTTTCTGGTATTCATAAATCGGGCTTGTCCTGTTGGGCCTTGCCGCATCCCGAAACTCATTGGGGAAAAAAGTAGAATAAAGTCTTGGATAGATGTCTGCAATTTTTTCATGGTTATATGCCCAGTTGGCGTGGGAGCCAAACCGTCTGGAATCCACATGCCACAGATCAATTTCAGGCTCGCCGTTCATGATCCATCCGGCCAGATAATGCCCGATACCACCTGCCTGGGTGATACCAAAGCTGTAACCACAAGCCTGGTAAAAATTTTTCAATGGTGCAGCTGGACCCACCAGGGGATCACCATTCGGCGTATAAGTAATCGGGCCTGCTGTCACATGCTTGAATCCGGTATCTCCCAAGACAGGAAACCGTTCCATGCCGGCTTCAATACAGTCGGCAATATTATCAATATCCGGGTTCAGTTCTTCCTGGGCATAATCCCAGGGAACCCCGTTCTTCTTCCACTGCTGTCCGTTTGCCTCATACATGCCCAGGATCAAACTGTCCATCTCCTGTCTCAGGTAAACGGATTTATCAGGATCACGTACCAGTGGCAGCATGGTATCCCTATCTTCAACTGCATTAATTTTTTCATACAGGATATGGGTATGGGCAATGGCAATGGAAGGAATTTCAAGGCCGACCATTTTTGAAACTTCCGGTGCCCAGAGCCCTGCTGCATTGACCACAACTTCACAAGTAATATCCCCTTTGTCGGTTTTTACGATCCATTCATCGGATTTTTTCTGCTCAATACCGGTGACCAGGGTATGAAGGTTGAGTTCTGCTCCGTATTTTCTTGCCCCTTTTGCCAGGGCCTGGGTCATGGAAGCAGGATCCACATCTCCGTCATCCGGCCAGTAAAGGCCGCCTAAAAGCCCATCTGTATTCATTAAAGGGTGCAATTTACCCATTTCTTCAGGCGTTACAAAACTGACATCTAGTCCCAAGCAACGGTTCATGGAATAATAATATCCCAGCTCATCCATACGGTCAGGATTGTCAGCGGTTTTAATAGACCCTGTTGTATGCCAACCGGTGGATTGCCCGGTTTCCTGTTCCAGCTGCTTGAATATTTCGATACTCTTCATGTTAATCTGGGTGCAGTAAAAACTTGGATGGTAAAAAGAGACATTACCTGCTGCTATCCAGGTGGACCCCGACGTCAGCTCGTGTTTTTCAACCAGCACAACATCTTTCCATCCGTATTTTGCCAGGTGATATGCCACACTGACACCGATTGCACCACCACCGATAATGACTGCTCTTGCATTGGTTTTCATTGTTTTAAGATCTCCTTTTATTGAATCCTTTATCAAACAGTTCTTTATTTTTTTATTTAGATGCACTTAACATACCAACCTGGAAA
>NZ_JAIOSW010000316.1 GCF_021107415.1 Desulfobacula sp. | reverse complement strand
TTTGTATCCCGAAGTTAACACACTTATGTCATGCCCCATTGCAACCAACTCTTTACCAATATGATATGTTGCTGTTGAAGCTCCGGCACCCAATGGAGGAAACTCGTAATTTATTAAAAGAATATTAGAGACCTTTGAATAACCCCTATCTTTATGGATTTCAGTTTTGCAACTCATTGATTTTATTAGATGTCAATTTTAAAAATTGCAATTATTCAAAGGCCTCTATTAAAAACCGGACATCCATCTTACAAAAATATAAATCCAGATAGCTCCGCCTCTTAGGTTACATGACCCACGTCATATAACATATTGTTTTTATTTAATATTTCTCTTTAGTTCAAACAGTTTTTGATTTTCAAACACTTTAAAAAATTTTAACTTAATCCACTATTTGAACCATTGTAACCGGTTTTATTTTTTGTCCGGTACATACGACCATTTTCCCATAAGGAACTTCTGCTTCATGCAATTTTTCAGCCAATTCATAGCAGCGTTCAATATCTGAAATGATGACAGAATCGAATAAATCATTTTCATTTTTAAGAGACTTGATCGAGTATATTTTTTTCTTCAACCAGATTTTATTGTTTTGATTGTCATCAACTACTTTTATTATTTCAAGACCTCATTCTATCGTAGCAATGTAAACAATTTCAGCAGGTTCAGAAATTCCACAGATAACGATTCTCGTTAATCTATTTTGTTCTAATTCAGAACAAAGATGAATTACTTTTTCTCTTAACCTGCTATAATGCTTGATGGATTGTTTGGCATATTCAGTAGTCATCCTTACTTTTTCAAGCATTCCCTTTGGAGTGAGATTATATAGCAGCCGCTTTCCATCCATCTTCTTGACAAGAATCAGTTCTCTCTGAATTAATTGTTTGATATAACCATTTAAATATGAAAGGCTGATATCGGTCAACTTTGACAGGTCTCTTTGCGTTACACGGCTGTTACTGACAAGTTCCGTCAAAATTTTCAACTTTGCTATTTCTTGCTTATTCACTGATGTCTCTATTGATTTGGTGTATCACTTTTGTCAATTTTTTATACAACATTATTTTTTTGTTTTAAAATAGAACAAAGAAACATTAATTGTCAAGAACTATATTTTAATGTGAATACGATATATTCAAAAAATCCATTTTAACTTTAATGCCATAGCTTTTAATAGCCCGTAATTCAAGGCCATTGGAGGGTAACCCTGAACTCTTCACCAGAATCTTCAAACAAAACATTTCTTTTCAACCTTTTTGCCTCCTGGCAGACCATGGGCAGCCCCCGCCCCAATCTATCCATATATCCGAGATTCTCCATCAATCTAACCAATAATGGATTGCGTGCAAAGCTTGTTCCAACTGACAATTTTTCAATGCTCACTGTATTTGGCAAACGGCCAGGGCTTATAAATTCAATACGGTCACTGAACATAAACACCCGGTTCTGAGAACCAATAATGCTGTAATTGCGGTGGACAGCGGCATTGACCAATAATTCACGAAAAACTTTATCAGGGTAGTTTGCTTTTTCCACACGTTTTGCCCCCTGGATTCTCGAGGCGACTGATCTATTGGCTTTAATAGCTGCAAGAGCATTATCAACCTGTCGCGGCAGGCTTCCACCAAAATTTTTTTTATCAAAAAGTTCAGCATCCAGTTCCTTCCCTTCAAAATGCGCAAAGGCAATACCGGCTTGGGGTAAAATTTTTTCAGGATTTATTCCAAAAACCAAATCTCCTCCCACAGTCGGCCGCCCGTTGTTCCCCAGAACATCGCTGGCAGTTAACAACCTTATTTTTTCATCTTCAGTCTCACTTGCAAAGCTGATCTGATATCGGGAAAAATAATCGGCAATTGCAGAAAAATCTAATTGCGAAATACCTGCACCACTTATTTCGACCAAGTCGTAATGAAACAGACCTGATGCCTGAAAAAGACGAATCAGTCCTTCTCTTGAGGCAATGCGTTTCGTTGAGCCTACCCGAATAAAATAACGATTTTTTGAGGTGTAATAGGGCCTGTCCACTCCTTTTGCAATGGCAATACGTGCAATTTTAGCACCCTCAATTACAACTTCCTGATATGATGGTTGCAGCGGTGGAATAACACCTGCTCTGCAAATATTCATAACGTCTTCTTCATAAGAGCGGGATATCCCTGTAATTTGCCTGTCATCTTCTACCCCAAGCCATATTTCACCGCCTTCAGCATTGGCAAAAGCAACGACCTCCTCAGCAAAAACCTTTGCTGAAACTCTTTCAGACTTAAACTCAATATACTGATTTTCGGACTTTGGAATTTTCATTATGCTCACGTCTTACCCATTAACAATGTTAATGTTGTTGTCATCATATATTATAAAAAAAATTGCTTCATCTTTTCTGGTTCCAGGTTTTAAAAAGCCAGTAGTTCCAGAGGAATGCCCTGTTATCTGCTTTGTTCTCCAAATGATCTTTTTGAATTTTTTCTAGAAATATTGAATTAAGCATATCAGGCAATATTGTTTTATTAAAATCAAAAAAGGGTTGCTTCAGCCATTTACCCACCGGAATACCAAAGCCTTTTTTGGACCTGTATAAAATTTCTTTGGGAAGGATTTTTTCAAGGGCTTTTTTCAGGATATATTTTGTCTGACCGTTTCTATATTTGTATTGTGATGGGATTCTTCTAACAAAATCCACAAGCTCAATGTCCAGGAACGGAGCCCGTACTTCAAGAGAATTCATCATGGAGGCCCTGTCAACTTTCACAAGAATATCATCCTGTAGATAAAATCTTGTATAAAATTGAAGGGTCTGATCTGTCAAGTTCCTGGTTTTGCAGGTATCCCAAAGTTCAATTGCTTCTGAGTAAAGATCTTCGATATCCACTGGTTCATTAAAAAGTTCTTTTATTTCAACAGGTGACAGGGGCCCAAGCCATACCGGGCTCCATAGTTTGGGGGGAAAACTCAATCCCCTCAGTGTTCGCTTAAGTTTGAAATCAAGGCTCATGTTTTTGTGAGAAACAGGGAGCATCCCGATAATGGACTGAATACCTTTGTGAATGGGCCTGGGAACCAATTTTGAATACAGGTTTGCAAGTTGTAAAGCCCGGAACGGATCATAGCCTGCAAAGAGTTCGTCTGCACCATCCCCACCAAGGGCAACTGTCACATGCTTTCGTGTGGTTCGGCTCAGCAGATATGTGGGAAGCAATGAACTGTCTCCCATGGGTTCATCAAGCTTTGAAATAATCTTTGACAGCAGGCTTTTGGATTTTTCAAGGGATAGTTTTTCATTATAATGGTCTGTGTTAATAAATGCTGCCGCCATTGATGCATATTTTGATTCATCAAAACTTTTTTCATCAAAGCTGATGGAAAAAGTTTTTAGAGCACCAGGCTCCATAAAGGATGCTGCAAATGCTGCCACACATGAAGAATCAATACCACCGCTTAAAAATATTCCCAAGGGAACATCGGAAACAAGTCTTCTTTTTACTGCTTTTGAAATAAGCGAGCGCAGTTCTTCTCCCCATTCTTCTTCAGGATTACTGGGTATTTTTTCAAAAGGCTCAAGAACAAATTCCCAGTATTTTTTTATCTCCAGCCGATTGGATGAAATACTATATATCAGGTTGTGTCCGCCGGGCAGTTTTGAAATATTTTTATAAATAGAACCGGGGGATGGAATATATCCATAGGCAAAATATTTTTTTAAACTCTTTTCAGAAATTGAGGTTTTTATGGACGGATGCAAAACCAGGGAGGAAAGTTCGGATGAAAAAACAAATGTATTGTTTTGGATAGAGTAAAACAAGGGTTTTTTCCCAAACCTGTCCCTGCTTATGAATACAAGTTTCTTTTGCCTGTCATAGAGTGCAAATACCCACATGCCGTTTAATTTTCCGGGCAGTTTTTCTCCCCATTCCCTGTATCCGTGGAGAAGGACCTCTGTATCAGAATGATTTGAAATGAATTTATGTCCTTTTTGTTCAAGCTCATTTCTCAGTTCCGCATGGTTATATATTTCACCATTGAATATGATGGCAAGGTTGTTATCTGTAGTGGACATGGGCTGCATTCCATCCTGAATATCTATGATGGAAAGCCTTCTATGACCGAAAAACAGTCCATTACCCTGATCATGAAAAAAGCCGTCAGCATCCGGTCCCCGATGCTGAAGCGCATCAGTCATTCTTTTAATGTCTGTGCGGGAACCCTGTCCTATAAACCCGGCAACACCGCACATTTATTTTTTATTTCCCTCAAAATTTTTCACGTCTTCAATAAGATAGATACTTTTTTGCTGAGTCTCATAATATGTCCGCATGATCATTTCTGCCAGAAGTCCCAGTAAAATACACATAAAAGCACCCAGCATTGTCATTGAAGCAAGAACCGGAAGAGGCGTGTCAATATAGAAAACTCCCTTGAAATATTTTAACCAGGTAGCATAGAAAAATATACCCATGGATATCATGGCACTGACAAATCCAGCCCCACCAAACACATAAATGGGTTTCTGGGCATAATTATCCAGAAATGTAATGACGATGAGATCAAGAAGGACTTTTATGGTCCGCTCAAGGCCGTATTTTGATTTCCCATGAATCCTGGCATGATGTTTTACCGGGAGTTCAGTAATCCTTGCGCCTTCCCAGCTGGCATAAATAGGGATAAATCTGTGCATCTCTCCATATAGTCGAACCCCTTTTATGATTTTTTTTCGATAGGCTTTGAGGGTGCATCCATAATCTTTGAGTTTTACACCGGAAATTTTTGACACCAGTTTATTGGCAATTTTACTGACAAAAACCTTTCTAAAGGTATTGTCCTTTCTATTTTTTCGCCACCCTGAACACAGATCAAATCCCTGGGCAAGCTTTGCAACAAGCTTTGGGATATCTTCAGGGTCATTCTGAAGATCTGCATCCATGGGAATGATGATATCACCTGATGCATGATCAAACCCGGCCATCATGGCTGCAGTCTGACCAAAATTTCTTGTAAAATGTATAACTTTTACCCTGGTATCTTTTTCAGACAGCTCATTCAACCTGACAGCACTTGCATCCGAACTGCCGTCATTTACAAAAACAATCTCAAAATCACACGCCATACCGGTGAGAGTTTTAATGAGCTTTACATAAAGCTCATTAATATTTTTTTCTTCATTATATACTGGTATGGTTACCGATATCATTTCATCTGTTTTTTTATTCATTTTCTTCAATTATCTGTGCATTCCCTGTAATAACATTAACTTCAATTAAAAATGTCCTGCCTTTTTTATTCATCAGTGTTATACGTCCACCGTCTGTGTTTCCAGCCGGATAAAATATGATATCAAACAAACCTTCTGTAATAATCTTATCCTTTTGTACACATTTTTCCAGTTTGACACTGCCCGCTAAAAAAAAATCTTTTATTCCGATCCACTCCATTTCAGGGCCTGCAAAAGAGTCATTTCCT
>NZ_JAIOSW010000040.1 GCF_021107415.1 Desulfobacula sp. | reverse complement strand
TAGATAAATAAGTATTGTTTCTATTATATATAAATTAAAAAGGATCACAAAATAAATGGGTTTTTTCAAACTTCGGGGAGATAGATTCCTTGGAATATTTTATATTATTATCTCAGGCGCATCATTCTGAGCTATGCCGATTTTTGCAAACATTGCCTATGGATCAGGGGCAAACCCTACTACAGTGCTTAAGGATAAGTAAACGCTTTAAAGGATAAGTAAAAAGGATAAGTAAACGCTTTTTTTGACCGGTGTTCCGCTGCCACTCCACACCGGCAGGTGAGAAATACGTTGTTCCGGCCGATGTCCGGCTATAAAAAGGTAGGTAACATGAGTCCGGAAGAAAAAAAGCAGATGATGCAGGTGATGGCCCCGGCCATGAACGAGGCAAAACAGATGAAACATGGTCAGGGGGCGGCAAAAGAACTCTGGGCAATCATTCCCAGAAAACCCGGAGATCAAATCGGAAATGAAATGAAGGTCCGCAATACCCTTGATGTGACTATGGGAACAAATTCAACCCTGCAGCAGGCGTTTGATTTTTATGGGAAAAAGTTTTCCACAAAAGGGTGGAAAAATCAGAGCACCTATATTGAGAATGGTCAGGGCATGATGAGCATGAGAAAGGGTGAACAAATTATTATGTTTGCCTGGGCGGAAAAATCGCCGGTTATGAAAGGCAATTTTAAATTGTACTACAATGTCCATTACACCGGGGGATATTAAGACTGTAATGCCGTGACAGGTATAAAAATATTTTTCCAGGTGGCCGGTATTATTTTTCTGATCCCCAAGTTCTTTTGCCCGGTGAATTTGTCTGCCCTGGGCATGGTCCAGGATAACACAGTGCTTGAAGGATACGGTTTCAAATTTGGACAAGGACCATACCGCATCAGTGCCACAAGGATCGATACCGGGCGGTATCGCGTTTCCATCCAGTCCATGAGCCGGCCAAATGACAATGATTCAAAAGCGATTAAACTCAAAACAGCAGCCGATACCATACTCCCGGTCCGGGTTCCTGCATCTCCTGAAGGGAAATATACCTGCAACACCCGCGGTCCCGTCGCCGGGACAGAACAACCCGGTTCAACCACAGGTAAATGAAAGTTCCAACCAGGCCCCTTCTGAAACGATAGAGATGACGGAAAACAGTCTGGTCTTCTTAAAAGTGACGGCAGATGATATGACCCACAACAAGGCTCCCATTGAATGGGAGGTGTTCAAGGCCCAGGTGAACCAGACGTTTTATTACCTTGTCAGGAATTCTGAAATCGGGACCGCCCTGATCGACACGGATCAAAATAAAATGTTTGACGCACAATCCGCACAACCCCTGCCTGGTGATCAAGGTATGACTCTGGATATGGACAATGTGACATTGCTTGATCCTTCCGGTGCAAAATAGGTGGCTTTTAAATCAAAGAACACCATCAATGCATGGTGGAATAAAGATACCCTGTCGTTTACCCTTTATGAAGGTTTACAGAACCCGTCAGCACAGGTGATGCAAAAAGAGGATGTTTCTCCGGCAGCAGTGCAGGAGGCGCCACAGGAACCGTCATCCCAAGAAATGCCGTTGGCTGACCTTTCTCTTTTATTTGCCAACAGCGATTTTGAACTGGGTGACCTGACCCACTGGACCCAAGCGGGAAATGCCTTTGACTTTCAGCCCACCAAAGGGGACAACCCCACAGCCAGAGGAAGGAAAACTCAGCCGTCACAGCACCGGGGGGAGTTCTGGATCGGTACGTTTGAAAAATACCAGGGAACAGCAAAAGAACGGCCGGGCATGCGACAGGGGGATCGGCCAACCGGAACACTGACTTCAGTTTTGTTTGAAATTACAGCGGACAAAATCTCCTTTCTCATCGGCGGAGGAAGAAATGCCGACAAGGAAACAGTTTCTCTTATGGTGGATGGGCAGGTGGTGCACAGTGCCACGGGAACCGGTAATGAAACCCTGAAACAGCAGGTCTGGGATGTATCCGCCTACATGGGCAGGACGGCTCAGATCGTTATCACGGATGCTCACCCCGGTGGCTGGGGACACATCAATGCCGATGACTTCCGGTACGTCGGAATCCAATAAAATTTATATCGATATGCATATCGGGGATAATAAAAATGTGTGAATGCAAAGGTCTTCCAGAATTCATCAAATCGGATACAAGCGATTCGTATTTTAAAAAATTTAAACAAATTGATTGGAAAGATGATGCTTGGGTTAAATTGATTAAATGCCCCGATTGTGGACAGTATTGGCAGCTGGATGAATGGGATAAATATCAAACTGGTTTAGCCATTAAAATTGAAGATCCAGAAAGTTGGAAAACCCATAATGATAAAGAAATTAGAATCGAATTCTTAATTCATACCCGGGGTGGCTTATCTGAAAAAACGTGTGCATGGCAAGGGTGTAACAATAAGGCAATAATTGGTTTAGCCTATTGCCCGTTGTGCGCCTATGAAAAAGCTGGAATACGAGAATGAAAAAAACGTATAACAAGACGGTTGCACCAGATTGCAATGGCCTTGCTCCCCCCTTATTTCCTAGGCAATTGCAATAACAAGCAAAAAGACAGAATCGTCCATTATTAAATATGAATAGAACTCAAGACAGTCATTCACAACTTACGGACAAGCCGGAATCAAGCCCTGATATTGGGGACATCTTCAGGGAATACGGTGAACAATTCCGATCTAAATACCGGCTGCATCCCCGGCAATACAAGGTCATGTATGACATTGAACACTGCCGGTGGGATCAACATTATGGGGAACTGGGTATCACCTGAATATCATCATACCTTTCTTTTTCCGGTACTGGCACTTTCACCCGTATTCCGGGCCAAATTCCTTGAGAATCTTAAGAAAGCCCATCGCAAGGGGATGCTGAACTTCCCGGGGGATATCAGCTTTCTTGCAGATTATTTATCTTTTGAGCAATGGTTGTTCCATGCAGTTCCCAAAAAATGGGTGGTCTTTTCCAAACCTCCTTTTGCAGGCCCCCGGG
>NZ_JAIOSW010000086.1 GCF_021107415.1 Desulfobacula sp. | reverse complement strand
TTAAGACACTCGGCTGCCATGAATTTACTGCGAGGTGGTGTGGATTTGAGTGTGATTGCTCTTTGGCTCGGTCATGAATCGACCGAGACAACTCAAATATACTTGCATGCCGACATGCGGCTTAAGGAGCAAGCCCTTGCCCATGCCACATCGAGCGGTCTGATTCCTGCTCGGTATCGACCACAAGACCCATTACTCAATTTCCTTGAAAATCTTTGATTATGCCGACTAATGTAGCACTGAGAATCAGAGATTCTACGCAATCTGGGCCGATAAGAAATTCCAACGCGGCATAATAAGGCACGCGGCATTATATTTGCGAACAGGCACTCAAACGGGCAATTCTTCACAGAAAGAATGCCTTGTTCTATAAAGCCCTGCCCCTGCCTGATAAGTATTTGCTAAACCTTAAACTGTTCTATTGTTTTTTTAAGTTCTCCTGATAACTGACTCAATTCAATCGCACCGGTATTAACCTGTGAGCTGTTGTTTGACATCCCGTTTGATGCCTGATTCACATCTGCTATTTCTTTTGCTATTTCATTTGCCACGGTTGAACTCTGGGCCACATTCTCTGTTACTTCCTGAATCCCCTGAGCTGCCTGGGTAATATTAACAGACATTTCTTTAGTGGTTACAGACTGTTCCTCAACAGCAGCTGCAACTATGTCTATCATCTCACTCTCACTGGTGATTCCAACGGTTATCTCTTCAATCTCAGAAACTGTTTTTTGCGTGGAATTTTGAATACCCTCAATTTTTCCTTTGATTTCCAATGTAGCTTCTGCTGTTTGTTTTGCTAAATTTTTAATCTCACTTGCAACAACTGCGAATCCCTTACCGGCTTCCCCTGCGCGCGCCGCTTCAATGGTTGCGTTTAATGCAAGGAGGTTGGTCTGCTCTGAAATATCTGTAATGGTTTCTACAACCTTTCCAATAGTCTTGGCAGACTTGCTTAGATTACCAATATTTTCAGATGCTTTTTTTGTTTGCAAGACAGCCTGATTACTTATGACACGGGTTTTTTCAGTGTTCCTGGTAATTTCATTAATAGTGGAGGTCATTTCTTCGGCTGCTGAGGAAACCATACTTATATTTGTTGAAGATTGCTCGGCTGCGGCGGCTACTGATGACATATTAGAACTCATTTCCTCGGCTGCAGTTGCAACTGTATTGGATTTTGCAAACATTTTATCTGCATCTTCAGACATCTCTTTAGAAATGGTTGACAGCTTACTGGAAGAATTGTTAAGTTTTCCAGAATTTCCTGATATATCAATAATTATACCCTGAAGTTTTTTAATAAACACATTAAACCATTTGGCCAATTCCCCGATTTCATCTTTGGTTTTAACCTCAAGCCGGCTGGTTAAGTCGCCTTCACCCTCGGCAATATCCCTGAGCATCTTTATTGCTCCGGCAAGAGGTTTGGTAATCGAAGCTGAAATAAAAATTCCCACAACCAAAGCGATAATAATAGCACCCACAACAAGTATTATCTGGATAGACTGCCAGCGATTAACCAAACTGGTACTTTTTTTCAAAGTCTCTTGAGCATTGGTTTTCAAGCCTTTGGCTGCATCAAGCATCGAATTATCAAGCTTGTTCATTTCTTTTAAGATCATTGCAGAAGTCTCGTCAAGCTTTTTAGCAGTAACAATCATCATATTTTTTGCTTTAAACATTTTTTGGGAAAGCCCTGCCAGCTCATTACTTTTTTCCACAAGCTTTGATGTTGACTCATCTTGAGGCAGCTCAGAAAGTGTATTCTTAATGTTCCCTATAAGTGTGTTGACCTCGCCTTGATAATAATCCACTGTTACTGTATCGTCGGCAAGGAGACCGTCTTTAATCCTGGCGTTTAATTCATTAGCATAAACGAGTACAAACAAAGCCGCCTTGACACTGGAAACCGATGTCCCGGTTGTGGTGGACATGGTGTCAAAACTATTCTTGATAACGCCTGTTACGTCATCAATCTTTATAGCAGAATCAAACTCAGTGTTATCCATACTATTCACCGTCAATGTAGAGATCGATTTTAAAATATTTTCAGTCTCCATGCGAACTGCTTCTAATTTGTCCTCCAAAAACAAATTTTCATCTTTTGCAGCAGACAGCATTAATTGTTTCATCTTGCACAAATTCTCGGTTATAGCAGCCAACTCATTAATTTTTTTATCAAGTTGTGCAGTGTCCTCATCTTCAGGCAAAACTTTGAGATCAGTCAATGCATTCTCAATGAGATTTTTAATTTCACTACCAATATACTTTGCAGCTGCAGCATCAGAAGCGAGAAGAGCATCTTTCACCTTTGCGTTGATCTCGTTGGAAGCAGATCGCACCGACAGAGCAGCCTTCACGTTGGAGATTGACATTGTTGTTGTGATAGACATCTTATCGAAATTTCCCCTTACTTCGGATAGAACGTCATCAATTTTGATAGTACTGTCAAACTCGACATTGTCCACGGTAGTTAAAGCCAACCTGGCAATTTCCTGTAAAGCTGCCATGTTTGATTTGCGCAGCATGGTCAGTTCGCCAAAAGCTTGCAACTCGTTGCGTTTGTGGCTTAAAAGATGTTTAAAATTCACCAGTATCCCGGCATCCTCTTTATCATTTTGCCCGGACATGTTATCCCGCAGGGTCTGAAGCTTCTTATCAGCCTCTGTCAGCATTTTTTCATCTTCAGTATTATTAATTAAAGCCACAAGAGACCGTAGCGGCATCAACTTATTGATCTGCCCGTTTTGCCTGTCGATGTTAACACCGACCTCCATTATGGTGGCTTCCATATTATTTTGAATTTGCTTTAAAGAAAAAATGCCAACTCCTCCGGAAATGGCAGTTAGAACTGCGCATAAGAGGAAGCCGCCCAGCAGGCGAAATTTTAACGATGTATTTGGTATCATACGCATTCTACACCTCCTAATGTAAATGTTTGACCAGTGCCTCATATTCGTCTATTTGGGACTGCGCAGCATACTAATGCTATTGTGAAGGCCAAAATGGGCGAAGATAGGGTGTTGGCCGAATATTTACCTCCTAATTCTGGCACTGCTTTAAACAGCAAGGTTAATCAGAGCCGTCAAGAGACGGCTCTGACAATGATAATTATTCTGCATTGTTCGTTAAAATGTTCAGTATAGTTTACAACGGTATAATTGCATCGTCTTTGATGACTGTTAAAAAGATTTCATCCATACCCTGATGATCGTCTTTGCCGTACTTAAGACTGACACCGTCTAAGTCAAAAGTCCCGATAGAACCGATTGTACTTATAAAATTTTCGCGGGTTAAATCACCCTTTACCGACTTGGCAACCATACAAAATAATTTTGCGACTATATACCCCTCCAGAGAGACAAATCCGATCTTGGCAGAAGTCTGATATTTCTTCATAGCAGCACTATGCTCTTTGATAAACGGAATACTTTCATCCCAGGGAAAATTCACTACCTGAGAAATGATGCATCCTTCTCCGGCGCTACCTAATTCTTTTCTTAAAGCTTCCGTACCTACAAAAGAAATGTTGCAATAGAGAGTGTCTTTCATCCCGACCTTTTTGGCCTGTTTGATAAACGTAGCACAGGGTTTATAGGCTCCAACCATTATTACGGCATCGGGCTTGGCTTTGCGAATTTTCAAAAGCCCGCTTTTTACTGCCACTGTATTACGTTCGTAGGTACCGGTCACAACCAGTTCCATGGATCGCTTTTTAAGCGCTATCTTAATGCCGCTAAAGCCAGCATTGCCATAGCCATCGTTCTGGTAAAAGCAGGCTATTTTTTTCAAGCCCTGCTGATCAACCAGATACTGCGCCAGTTTTTCCATTTCCTGGTAGTAGCTGCCGCGCACATTGACCACATACTTTTTAAATGGGTTACGCAAAAATTCAGCTCCGGTAAACGGCCCGAAAAAAGGGATACTGGCTTCTTCGGCAATGGGAACCACTGCTTTGGATGTCGGGGTACCGACCTCCCCTATCAATAAAAATACTTTATCTTGATCAATTAAAGTCCGGGTATTTTTTATAGCTCTTTCGGGCTCATACCCGTCATCCTTGCTGATCAGTTTGATCTTACGGCCATTAATACCACCTTCGGCGTTAACCTTGGCAAAATAGGCGTTCATCCCTGCTTGCATTCCTTGTCCCAAAGCCTCGGCCGGGCCAGTCAATGCGCAGGACTGTCCAAGCAGAATTTGGCTTGATGTGACTCCATCCTCAGCAAAAGCATGTCCCCAGATACAAATCCCTGAAAACAATAATACCACAAATAATTTTTTCATTTTCTTTCTCCTTTTTGCTTTACATCAAAATTAAAAGAAATGTGGATGAAATAACTTTTCCTTTCGAAAATCTAACGTCACCGTTCTCCAACGGCAGAAATAATGAAATGTCCGATTTATTTTGTCCATGACCCAAAGCATAAAATGAAACCTTTCCATCAAAGCCTTCATCCTTATTAGCTAACTATGCTTTTAATAATAAGTAAATGCTTTTTGTCAAGAAAGCAATAAAAAAAAATTTAAAAAATTCATAGTCATAATTCACAGTTATTGAAGCAAGTGCTACAGAACCATTTTTAGACCAACTCATACCATTATGCTTCTGACGTTCAGCTACCACGAGATCATTCATTTTCTCCCCAATAGCACTTGAATTGCAAAGTCCCAATTCTTTTCTAGTTGCATAACACGGAATAATAGAAGTATTACGTTCAAGATAACCGATAAGCTTTTGCATTACGTCAACATTCTTTACTAAATCCGAAGATGTTTGCTTTAGAAGTTCAATTCCCTGCTGTGTCAATCCATGCCATAACAACGGCATAAGCTTATCTAAAACTTGATTTCGAATAATCCTGCCTTTCATTGCCATACTTAACTGCTCTTTACACTTCTTTTGCAAATGATACCAATCAAGAATAATTCCAATATTTGCATACCAATCGAAGCATTTGAGGATAGTGTTGTTCAAAATTTTATGGCCATCGGCAAAGAATTGAAAACGGTTGCCAACAAAATCATTGTTAAAAATAAAGGCAATGAGAAAAACATTGGGATTTAATAGAAAAAGAATATGAAACTATTCTCAAAGATTTTGGGAAACAAGCTGGTAAATGGTTTGCTCAGTGGGGTAAAAAATAATTAGTATGTCTGACTTGGATATTGCTAAAATTGAAATTTATTTAAATAAAAAAGAATTTGGTTCAATACATAATTATGAAGTTTTTTGCACTAATTTAAAACAATTTGAAAAAAATAATTTCTTAGAAGGATACATTTGTTTAGGGATTTCGCATAATCCGGAACTGAGCATAATGCCTGTTATGTTCAGCAGAGCATAATCGGCATAGCTTTGCTACGCATCTTCTTGAGAGAGGCACCGATATCCGTACTATTCAAGCATTGTTGGGACATAATGATGTTTCCACCACCATGATCTATACCCATATTTTACAGCAGGGAGGACATGGTGTGGCAAGCCCTCTCGATGATTTATAAAAAATTTCCAACAAAAAGCTTGTTTTTACATATGAAGGTCACAAGTAACCTGAAGGTCACAAGTAACCTGAAGGTCACAAGCAGGTTAAAGGTTTCCGACCTGCATTTCATAGATATTCAGGCTCCGACCATCATCAGATGTGCATAGGACTTCCATAATCTTTGCATGCCGTATCAATTCGGTCACACGTTTTTCGCTGTGTTGGCCAAATATAACGGTTTCAGTCAGCATCGCCCCTTCAACAATTACAACAGGTTTTCCCGGATTGTCTTTTGCCCACACAATAAGATTGGTTCTTTCTTCCAGAAAATTATCACGTCTTTCTTCCAGCACTTTAATTTCTTTGTCCTCTTTTCCCATTATTCCTTCAATCTTTTCACTTTCATCAAAACAGACATCCAGGTTCTTTTCAGCTTCTTGAGCATCTATTTTCAATTGTTCTATTTTCATTTTTGATTCTTGGATGATTTCTGAATTTGCTACAGTGTTTTCCATTGAAGAAATATTTGAATTAATTTGCTTTTCTTCCAGTTGGGATCTGTCTTGAACATGGGCAAGCTCTGTGATTTGTTTTTGAAGGTCCAGATTTTCTTCTTTAAGATTTTCTTTCTTTTTCTCGTGATGTGCAATTTGCTTATTCAGCCCGTCTACCTGCTCCCTGTTTTTTTCCAGCTCTTTTTCAGTAAAAGCATCATGTCCGACTTTTATGACATTGGGGCCAGCCTTCTCAGTACCAATATTTCGAGCTTTAACCCCCATTTTTGCCGTTATCCTTGAGGATATAAGTTTTCCGTTTTCAACAACACAACTCCCTGAACATTCAATACCGGCATCAACGATCTCTTTTTCAACAATCACATTACCCATGCAGATCACTTCCGACTTATGGATAAATTTTGCATAGACATTACCCCGGGCATAAATTTTACCTTCATTAATCCCGCCGGCAATTTTTACGTCTCCATCCGCTGTTACAATGCCCCCATCCAGTTCAATAGCGGCGACATCATTGCCTTTTACTTTAAAACCGGATTTAATCCGTCCCTTAATACTAATATTGCCGTCATAATCGATATGACCGGTTTCATAATCTACATCACCTTCAGTGACATACTCTTGATGAACAAAAACATGACCGGACAAGGCATATTTTGGGAACCCTTTAACAGCGGCAAGCACTTTAAAACCGTCCTCGGAAAGTTTTGCACCTTTTCCATATTTTATAGCGATGTCTGTCCCGGGAATGGTTTCAATTTCATCCCCATAGATATTCCGGCCGTTTCGTGACTCTACCATGGGAATTTTTTCTGCCAGCACCGTCCCTTCTTCAACATATGGAATCTCACCCCGGTCTTTAAAATCAATGGCACCATCCTTTGTCAGACCACCGGCTTTCAAGTAATCAGTATTAAAGAAAAATTCCACTTTTGAATCTTTACCCTGAATGGGTGAAACACCCTTGGCGACCCTGAAAGATTTTGTCTTAAACCCGCTGGAATTAATAAATCCTTCAATCATTTCATCGACGACTATTCCCAACACGATGCCTTTATCCAACAGGGCTTCCTTGGTTTCCGTCAGCGTAATGTTATTGTCGAAATAATCTGTTTTGGATAAAAATGCCCCCATAAAGTCTTTAGAAATTTCAAGTTTGATCCCACCGGCAATGATCTCGGGCTCAAGCAAAACACTTTTATCTTCTTGTTTTTCAGATAAATTTTCAGCAGAGTTGTCCAATGCCGGAGTTTCCGTGTCTTTAGCAATATTTTCTTTATCATCCGAAAGCGTTTTATTTACTTTTTCCCGGGATACTTTTTTGACTTCCTGTCTGACCCTTTTTTGCAATTTGAGGATATAGTCTCGTTGTTTTTGGGTCAGCATACCGGCTTCCACAAGGATATCACCAACAAGACGAAAATTTTTTTTGGCCTTTATAGCATCTTCCTGTTCTTCCAGAGCCAGCTTTAAAACACTTTGATTAATAAATCCTTTCCGTACGGCGATGGTACCGAATTTGAATTCTTTTTGCCTCATCTCAAGGGCTTTTGCTGCCCGCAAAAGCCTTTCCATATTATGGGAAGAAACCAACTCATTGGACAAAAAATATTCTTTTAAGGCCAGATCTATATTACCTGCACCTGAACACTGGGACATCCCCTTTTGAAGATCTTCTTTGGTGACAAGAAGATTTTTAACAGCCAAAAGGCCGATAAACGGAATCTTTGGTTTTCTACTATTATCTATTGCCATAACCTCTCCATATGAGAATTAACCTGCGTGTGACCTGAAGGTCACACGTAAATTACAGATGCTAACAACCCGGCGGCAAGAAATGAAAATTCAATCACAAATTCCCGATGCACACTTGATATAAGGCTATTTTTTTTAAAAAACTTTATTAATAAAAGCATAATAAAGGGTATGAAAGCAAGCAAGAAAGCATTGTTTACCAATAAATCAGTAAAATATGTCAAAAGAATAATACACATATCAGCAATTAAAACATATTGTATAATTGTAAAACTTGCCTTTTCTCCTAAAAGGATGGGAAGGGTTTCTTTTCCGGTGATTCTGTCACCCTGAATAGCAAGGATGTCAAAAAAGGCAGTCCTTGCAAACACCAAACCCACAGCAAATAAGAACACCACTGCAACAGACAATAAATCACTTTGATTCGCAACGGCCGGCAAAAGGCAGGTCACTGTGCCCCATGCAATGGTAATCAGAACAGTTTTTGAACCGGGGATATCTTTTATGCGGGCAATTTGCCCTTTTTTTGAAATTAAAGGAATAATTTTTATATTGTATGACAATCCCAAAAGGGTCATGACAAGCAGAATAAAAAAAGACACCACCCCTGTGATAAAACTCAGGTAAAGACCTGCTGCACCCGACAAAACAGCAAGAACACACAGATACATTCGATTCTTTTTATAAAAGAGTGCTCTTTGGGGATGATTGTATTTATCAGACTTTATGGTGAATAAATTATTGAGTATCTGCATTGAAAGGACATAAAGCATGGCAATCAAAGCATGCTTCAAGTCTTTAGAAATCCCTTGAAGCATGGAACACGCGTAAGTCAGAAAACCTGCGCCTGCTGCGGCCATTATATTTGTTTTCAATAAAAAATCACGGATTAAAAATAAAAACGTTTTGACAGGATGCTGACGGTGAAGATTGCTTTGGATTTGAGCATATGCATCATTAATGATCCAGTTTGGTGTAGAGGCCCCGGCTGTTATCACAATAGATTTGGCCGATGATAATTTGTCATAATTCATTTGGGAAACATCCTCAATATGGACTGCCGGTTTCCCAGTCCCGGACGCTATCTGGGCCAAGCGTTTTGTATTTCCACTCTGTTTTCCACCCACAACAATTACAGCATCATTCACTTTGGCCAATTCCCGAATTTCAGTCTGACGTCTTTCAGTGGACCCACAAATGGTATCAAATATCTGATAATGAGGTGCATTGATTTTACACCATGCCTTTATTTCATCATAAAAAGCTGTATCCTGAGTGGTTTGAGCAACCACAACAGCATTTTCAAACCCAGGCAAAGCACAAAGCTGGGCCATGGTTGTGACGGTATGCCCTTTTCCCTCGGCATATCCCAAGAGGCCTATGACTTCCGGGTGTTTCTCATCCCCGATGATAATGGTTGAATACCCTTTTTTGGCATATTTATTAATAATCACCTGGACCCTTACCACCCTGGGACACGTCGCATTAATCACTGTAAAACCGGCATCTTTAAGCGCTTTTTCATCCTCCGGCGGAACCCCGTGAGCCCGGATTAAGACAACACCGATTCCTTTTTCAGGAATTTTATCAATCCTGAAAATCTTTTTTTCTTCAAGCATCGCCAGAACCTGAGGATTATGGATCAGAGGGCCATAGGTATAAATCGGATCGGAAGACAAATTGGATGCATCCAACACCATATCCACGGCACGCCGGACTCCCATACAAAATCCAGCAGTTTTCGCAACAACTATCTTCATGAAAGATTAGTCAAAAAATTGATCAGGGTTTGAAACTCTGTTTTTGATTTAAAATTAATCTCTATTTTACCTTTATCCCCGTTCTTTTTAATCCTGACTTTTGATTTGATTCGACTGGAAAGGATTGAACAGGTTTCCTCAAGAAATTGTTTTTCTGCCTCCGACATCTTTTTTTGCAATTTCTGGGGTTCTTTTTTGACCTGGTTGACAAGCTTTTCCGTTTGCCTTACAGACAATTGCCTTTTACAAACTATTTTAAAAAGATAGATCTGGTTTTCTTGAGAACCTGCTCCTAAAAGGGCTCTTGCATGCCCCATGGATATTTTTTCAGCCAGCAGGCTGTCTTTAATCTCCTGGGGAAGGCTTCGAAGACGAAGCAGGTTGGCAATGGTAGAACGGTTCTTTCCTATCTTTTTTGCCACTTTTTCCTGGGTATAGTGAAATTCCTTGATCAACCGGTGATAGGCCTCTGCTTCTTCAAGAACGTTTAGATTCTCCCTTTGAATATTCTCAATAATGGAAACTTCCAGCACCTGTTCATCGGTCAAATCTTTTACAAACACCGGCACATGGGTCAAGTTGGTTTCCCTGGCAGCACGAAGCCTTCTCTCTCCAGCTATCAATTCATAGGAATCATCAAGTTGCCTTACCAATAAAGGTTGTAAAATACCCTGCTGTGCAATGGAGTCCCTTAGCCTGTCAAGCTCTTCCCGGCTGAATACAATTCTGGGCTGATACCTGTTGGGTGCAATATCCCCAATGGGACACATGAAAAAATCAGAACTGCTCTCCGGGGTTTCAAAATCAGGGATCAGTGCTGAGAGTCCTCGTCCCAGCCCGGTATTTTTCTTTTTCTTTTTTGTCATTTTTATACGTGTGACCTCCGGGTTACGTATGATCTCCGGGTTAAAAGTTCCCTTGCAAAAGCAATATAGCTTTTTGATCCTTGTGAGTGTTTATCATATAAAATCACCGGCAATCGATAGCTTGGCGCCTCTCCAAGCTTTACATTCCGCGGTATCTTTGTTTTGAAAACCATATCCTTGAAATATTTTTCTGCATCT
>NZ_JAIOSW010000322.1 GCF_021107415.1 Desulfobacula sp. | reverse complement strand
GATCACGTAGTTGTTAATATAGGTAAATATGGCAACACAACAGCGGCAACCATACCGATAGCCATGTCTGAATCTTACCAGGATAGGTTGATAAAAAAAGAGGACTGGATTGTTATATCCGCATTTGGAGCGGGCTATACATGGGGAAGTTGCCTGATTAAATGGGCCATGGATTGATAAAGTTACAAAAAGTTTAATTGTAACTCAGGTGGATAGGCTGAAGACTGAAGACTGTTAGGAAAAAACGCATTTTGAAGCCATGTTTGGTACAAGAATCAAATTCAGCCAAAATACGGCAATCGTGTTCTTCTGATCCCTTCAACCTTCAGTCTAAACAGCTTCAGCCTGACTACGTGAGTAGTCTAATTCATCAATCTTCATTCGGCTCATTTTTTATTAGTATTTCTATAATTTTTCGAATATAATTATCAGCCCTGCTGACATGAAAACGGCATGCAGCAGCCCCTTGATGCCCGCCACCTTCAAACCTTGAAAGCAAAAGACCGACATTTACATTGCAGTTTTTATTAAAAATGCTGTGGCCGATACTTAACACAATCATCTGCCTTTCTTTATCATTATAGCGTATTTTAACATTTACAACCGATTCGGGAAATAGAGAATAAGCAAGGAAGCGATTTCCTTCTGGTGTTTCATTTAAGGAACGAAAATCAGTAATAGCCACGTGATTCTTTACCTGCGTGTAATTTAATAAAAGCTCTTTATATTTCTTATTATTGCTCTTAACCGTCCTGCAACGTTCTTTTACTCCTTTGTCGTTAACAACAGCACCGATTTCAAACCTTCTTATCAAATCAACAACTCTGTTCCAGTAAGCTTCATCAGCCTCATTTCGCCCTGAAATCGTCATTGACAAAAGTATATAAGGATATTTTTCAGGATGCAGAACCTCATCCATAGACAAGTCCGCCGAATCGATTTTATCTGTCTCTTGAATAAGTTCGCTATAATCTTGCTTTAATTTATCTTGGTAGTATTCAAAAACGATCCCTGCTGCTGAGGGAGCTATCTTAAATGCCCCATTAAAAGGTTTGTTGATTGTATTTGTATAATGATGGTCGAACCATAATGAGCATTTCTTGTTATAAGGCAGGTTTGCAATAATATCACCCTGTCTAATTTCAACCATACCTTTCTGAACATCACTTGGTTCAACCCACTTCACTGGCTCTGTAATATCTTCTGTCTCATAAAGAAGCGCCGCACAGACAACACCGTCAAAATCAGGTCGCGTTACAATTCTCATATGTATCTACTCCGGTTTAGATTTTAGGAGATTTTTCATTTTTCTCTCCTGTTTTGATAAGTTTGTTGAGTCGTATTTATGAAATTATTCTGCGTAAACTCAAGAGGTAGTTTCAAATACTTACTGCTTAATCCGTATTCTTTGCGAGCAAGATGCAATCGTAAGATTATTGCTATTCATAAGAATGGATCTAAAAAACCTTTCACATACCTCCTCGTTTTCCATGGTCTAACTTTAATGTACGCATTTTGTTTTATCGCATCTTCTACAGTGATTGTTTTACTCCCTCCGCCAGAGGCTCCGATACAAAGTGTATCGTTTATTGAAAATTCAACGTGAACAATCCTGTCTTTTGCTGTATTATTCCAGAAAACCAGGCATCCTGCATATGGTTTATCTGCTTTTTTGTTTTTTAACCTCTCCCACAACATCTGTGCTGTCCAGTCGCCTTTTCTCGGAAGTATCCCGACAGATTTTAATATTTCAACACAAAATCCGGAACAGTCAAAACCTGCCATCGGATCATCGCCACCCCATAGATATGATGTCCCGAGAAAACTCCACGCAACCTTTAAGCCAACCTCTCTTTTTTCGACTATATCCATATATTAACTCCTTTCTATTTTTCACTTGGTGACATTGTTTTTTTAGTATAAATATATTGTGAGCAAAAAACAATCAATTATATTTGATAAATTCGATTTTCTACGAATTCATCAAATTTGAATCATAGATGAATTTAAGGTGCAGGAATATCGAAACAGCGACTTCAAGGGCTATATAAAGATTAAAGTTTTTTATTTAATTGCCGATAAATAAATTGGATGATTATAATTTAACCAATTGTTTTTCTTGCATTCTAAATATTGCAGCAGTATTGATTAAAAAGGGGGTTATTATGAAACGCAGAATCTCAGTGTTTTTTACCACCGGTTTTTTATTGGCATGTTTTTTAATTAATTCAAACAACTTAATTGCGGAAACCTCATCAGCTTTAACACACCGGGTTTTCATTCTGCACAGCTATGAAGCAAATCACGTCTGCGGACAGCCGCAGCATGATGGTGTTATCGAAGCACTAAGAAAAGCCGGATTTAAAGAAAAAGAAAACCTGGAAATTCTTACTTTTTTCATGGACACCAAACGAAAAAACAATACCCTTGAACTCATGGAAAAGCAGTCTTGTCTGGCTTTAAAAGAAATACACATTTTTAAACCACACGTTCTTGTTGTCTTTGATGACAACGCTTTTCGTACAGTTGCTTTAAAACTTGTAGATTCACAAATTCCTATCATTTTTTCCGGAATGAACGGTCAGCCGGAGGATTATAATAAAATGAAG
>NZ_JAIOSW010000388.1 GCF_021107415.1 Desulfobacula sp. | reverse complement strand
TTACCACAAAAACATGCACAGCAATTATTTCAAGAGTAAGAAAAATTGAAGATGAATTTTGGACGTCGGGCATTAAAATGGATATTCAATAATCATTTTGGCATCAATTCATGTGCTATGAGCTATAGATGGTACATTTTGTTTATGGGGAGCTTCACCTTCTTTAATAAAAAAATAATTCAGTTTTCAGCTTAGATTATGTTAAAAAAGCGAAACTGTTTACCCCAGATGAATTTCACATTAAAGGCTGAAAGATTGGCCTCTACCAGATGTGGTATTGTGAGATATTTTCAAAAAGAGAGCTCAACACGCGATAGTGGTCGTTGCAGTCCAGCTTCGGAGTCCTGAGTCTTTCTTTCGGAAGTCCTGCCCCTATTTTGATTTTTACTCGTCACTACATAAATACCATATATACTCGCGAGTAAAACAATCAGATTTATTAAACAAATCACCAAATTCCTTTTTGGAAACTTCTCCGTAATATATTTATAGATAAATTATTAAAATAAGATTTTTTCAGTTCATCTGTTAACAACCAACGCGACAGCTTCTCCACCACCCAAGCATAGAGAGGCAAGACCATGTGTCACATCCTGTTTTTTCATTTCATATAATAGGGTTGTTAATACCCTGGCGCCGCTTGCACCAATGGAATGGCCTATCGCAACGCTACCACCATTCACATTCACTTTCTCAGGATCAAGTTCCAGCACCTTGTTGATGCCTGCCGAACTTCCTGAAAATGCTTCATTGATTTCAAACAAATCGAGATCTGAAATGGTAAGCTCTTCTTTTTTCAATACTTTGGGAATGGCATAAATCGGAGCCATCAACAAATACTTCATATCTATTCCATAGGATGCCTGGGAGCCGATCGTAGCCATTATTTTACAACCCAGTTCTTTTGCTTTCTTTTCACTCATCAGAACAAGTGCTGCAGCCCCATCACTAATAATGGATGCATTTCCAGCTGTTCCCACCCCATCTTTTAAAAGCAGGTCTCATCTTTGAAAGAGATTCAAAATTTGTATCTTTGGGGCATTCATCCGTATCAAAAATAATTGGATCGCCTTTTCTCTGTGGGATCGCAATTGGTGTAATCTCATCTTTAAATCGGTCCTGAGCCACTGAAGTCATTGCTCTCATATATGACTGGGCTGCAAATTGATCCTGAGCGTCTCTTGATACTTCACATTTTTCTGAACACAGCTCATTGGATATTGGAATCAGATTGAAATATTTATAGAAAAACATTCTGACGCACATTGCAGCCACGGTATTTGTCAGGACTGCCAGGAAAAGCTTTATGGTGATCAAGCCTGGTTCAAAAAGAAGAAAAGGTAACGTAAGACAAATCTCTGTTATTTATTCTATGTTAGGATTTCTTTAATATGGGCAATCACTAAAGTGATATCGTCTTCTCCTCCTGATTCCAGAGCTGAATTCATCAGGGCCTCTATTTTTTCCTCCAAGGTTGTATTCGCCTTCAGGGTTTGTAGAATGGTTTTTCCCTTTACCATTTTGTACATGCCATCTGTCGCTAAGATAATAAGATCGTTCTTTTTTACTCTGATACTACCGGTTTCAGGGTCGCACATTCCGTATCCCAGGCATTGATCCAGTATTTTACTTGAGCAATGTTCATCAGCATCTTCCGGTTTTAACCGTCCCTCTTCCACAAGAATTCTGGCTAAAGTGTGGTCTTGGGTTATCTGTAGCAGCTGATCGTCCCTTAGAATATAGAAACGGCTATCCCCTGCATTGAGCCAATGAATCATATCGGATTTGAGAACAACACAAGCCAAGGTTGTTGCCATGTATGTCAAACCGGAATCTGCCTGAGCTTTATTATGGATAATCAGATCAAGATCTCTTGCAAAAGTATCAAGATCTTCAGCTTCCTTTCCTGGTTTAAGATATTTCAGACCGGAAAGCCTGTCTTTCGTAATTTCAGCTGCAACATCACTGGAAACATTCCCACCCAGTCCGTCTGCAACAGCTAAAAGAAGGGCGTTATCATCCATGGTCCTGACAAGATATCGATCTTCGTTTGAGGGTTTTACAAGCCCAATATGGGTTTGGGCAATAATGTCTATATTCTTTATACCTAAGGATATTTGATCTTCTTCATACCTCAACTCTTTAATGGCTTCGCCAATGTTCGGATACCTCTCCTTGGAATCTATCCGGCATGCTTTTACTATAAACTGTTTAAGGTTTTTAGGAAGTTCTGGAACAATCAGTGATGGATCCGGGATTTCTTGAACACAACGCATTCGGGTAAACGCTGATTGATTTTCTTCCGGATAGGGTCTTTTTCCTGCAACCATTTCAAACGCTGAAATACCTAGAGCATATATTTCACTTTCCAGGTTGGCAGCTTCTCCTTTGATCAATTCAGGTGCAAGATAGGGGATGGCTCCGTCAAAAAGTTCATCATCATCCTGAACATAGCAGGCAAGACCAAAATCCACCAGTTTGACTTTCCCATTATTTAGAACCATAATGTTACCAGGGTTAATATCTTTATGAAGAATGCTTTTGTTGTGAGCGTATTCGATTGCCATGCAGGACTGTATTAGATAATTGATCGCAAAATGGGGGACAATTTTTTTATCCTGTTGGATTTTTTCTAAAATAGATTCTCCCTCAAGATATTCCATGATAATAAACACAGTACGATATCGTTCCACCATATCAAATACTTTTATAATGTTATCATGATATAGTTTATTGATAATCTCTGCCTCCTTTCTGAGTTTTTCGAGGAAATCAGAATCCAGGGCAATGTGATGCCGGATCATTTTAATGGCAACATTTTTTTTTGTAGCAATTTCTATTCCTTTGTAAACAATACTATATCCGCCCCGACCGATGATATCGGTTGCTAAATATTTCCCAATCGTCCGATATGAGGTTGGTCTTTTGGAGTCAAACCTGTCTGCAACAATTTCCGTTAGAAACTTCCAAAGTCCAGGGTCACTTTCCGGGATGGCCTCAAACTCCGATTTTTTGATAACCCAGGCTTCAATTTCGGTTTCAGCTTCAACATTGGCCATGCTCGGTTCGCCTGTAAACAAAGCACTCATGTTTACAATGTCTCCCTCACCCCTGTGATCTACTGGATGAAGTTCACCGTTCTTTTCTACCAGAACAATGCAAGACCCTTTCCGGATAATATATGCCTCTCCTGTTTTTTTTTCTTGAAATACAAACCGGTCACCTGAACGAAAGGTTTTAAGACTCAAATTTTTTAAGATAGATTTTTCGCCTTGAGAACTTTGTACAAATCTTAAAAATTTAGTCCTTAGATTCTGTGTTCCCTCTTCAGCGGCCACCATATGGAAAAAATCACACTTATGGCATTGCTTTCGTTTATCTGAAAAACAGCCCTGTCGTTCGCTGTCACAATGGGTTCCGGTTACAGCCCAGCAGAACCTTCCGGCATTCTTACCGGAATTTATACCTGAAAAAGACCGATCTGAAGCTGCTGGACATACTCCTTTTTCAGCACTGTTTTTCCCTCCTGGTTCTAAACCGCACCCCATATACTCCCAGCAATTTATTTTTTTTTTGATCATAGTTTTCCCATACACATCATTTTATATCTCGGATATCAATGCAGCCATTTCCTGGAGTCTCGTCTGGCTTCTATGGATGATACTTTTACCGTCTACAGCAGCCTCTTCCTGGTCAAACTGATTCTGTAAGGACTCTTTTTCATTTTTAGATAATTCAGCTTCGGCCATTGGAAAAAATAATTGATCTTCTCTGTAAATGTGGCGTCTTAGAATAGAGATAAATGCGGCAAGATGCATTAAAAGTGTTGTAATCGCAATTTCACTTCCCATTTCATAACCGTTGAGAGATTTTTCAATTTTAGCGATACACTCCCGGTTCAGTTCATGTTGATATCGAAGAGAACCCATTTCAAGGTCAATTTCTCCTTCCTTATTCCTGGCAAGGAAGCTGAATAGAAGATACTCCTCTTTATAGTGATGGAATTTGTCGGCATATTCCCTGAAAAACAGGACGGCAGATTCAAAGAACTTTTTCGGAGGGCACCTGTTTTTCTCAAGTGCATCCTTTGCCCTAGAAAGATAATCAAGGCCTTCAAGTATATTGCCATGTTCTCTTGTTAATTTTGCTAACGGTTTCATTAACCCTCTATCATAATTTAATATTCCAAATAGAAAATCTAAATTGTCTTAATACCAATATTCTGGATACCGGCGGTTTTTAGCCAGATTGTTTACTATTAGAGCAACGATTAACATAATGACGACACCAACTCCGACCGGAACTAATATATACCAAAAACCAAGGGCATGAATCTTTTCACTTCCGATTACAGCGATTAATGCTGTGGCTCCACCAGGTGGATGCAGCGTTTTGGTGGCATGCATTACCGCAATTGCTGTGGCCACGGCAAATGAAGATGCAAACCAGGGAAATGGATAGAATAATTTATAGGCAATCACACCAATGACCGCAGAAACAAGGTGACCACCGACAAGGTTCCGGGGTTGTGCTAAAGGGCTTCTTACTGCGCCATATATCAATACGGCTGACGCACCAAAAGATCCAATAATGTACACTAGGTCATTACCATAAAAAATATTGTAATTTAAAAAAGCGACCGGTGTTATTCCTAAAAAAGCACCAAGCCACGACCATATAATCTCGGAAAGACTCACTACCGAAGGACTTTGACTACCCCCCTTCATTTTTTTAAAAAATGACATTAATGCACCTCTCCTAACTTATAGACACTTAACACAAGGTCTGAACAATATCAGATCTGGCAATAATTCCGACCAGCTTTAACTGACCGTCAACAACAGGAACTCTATTCATATTTTTTTTATCCATGATATTGGCTACCTCTAATACGGGTGTTTGAGGCGATGTCATTAACGGTGGGGATGACATGATATCAGAAGCCACAAGATTATTAAAATCAGCAGCAATACAGCCGGTTGTTTGAAGACATTGTAAAACAACACGCATAAAAGACGGCTTCTTATCATCATTCATTCTTTTTAAAAAATCTTTTTCTGATATTATGCCTACAACAGTTTGGTCATTTTTCAAAACTGGAAGACCTGAAATTTCATTGTCAGCCATTTTTTTAACTACCTCTATCAGTGTAGCATTTTCATTGACAGTTATGACCTTTCTGGTCATGATCTGGTCTGCTTTTATGGCATTTTTTAGCTTTGATATGGCATGGTCAAAAGCAACCCGATACAATTCCATACAATCTGAAGGAGTGATATCCAGATATCCAGGTATTTTTTTCATCGCCTCGTAAATATCATCTTCTGTGATTGATTGCCTGTACTCATTGAGCGACCTGAATGTCATTTTGCCTTTCTCCTACATTTAGGTTGAAAGTTATTTTAAGAAAAGTTTATGGTTTTATTAATTAACAAAATCATATTCAACAATCATTAGTGACTATAACCTATCCGTGATCTTGTACAAAGCGCGCGAAGTCTTTATCTTTGTCTAATATGTGGTGGGTAAGCCAATCATATATAAAAGTCATAAAAGAAAAGACAGACTCTTCAGTAAATGATTTGGTACTTATTTTATCTAATTTCACAATGAGCTCTTTGTGCAATCGTTGGTGTTCATCAAACTTGGGGTATTTTGTCTTACGCATCATCTGTTCTTCAGTCACAAAGTGCTCGCGGGTATATTTGTAGAGATCTATTATGTTCTTCTTGATTTGCTCCTCACCCAAACCATTTTCAATTGAGTTTGCTAAATCAAACATGCCTTTATGTTGGCTATCCAACTCTCCGTTATCAACTGAGAATAAATCATTCCATTCAAATTTTATCGACATATGCACTCTCCTTTTTAATGCTCCCTCAATTGATCGTTTGCAAATAAGAATAACTGCACAGGATAGCAGCTTGATTCTACTTAGTTCTCTATTGAGACGTTAGTATATCACACAATGTGGTACAAGGTAAATATAATTCTAAAATTAAAATGCATGGAAAAGATCCAAATCAATCAAAATTCCATGAGTTTTTTACTGAAGACAAAAGAATCATATGATGAAGGACATTATCAGGTAGTAAAAAAGCGAGCTTTGTGTCTATCTACAGTCGCTGTCGACCTTTAATCCAAAGGCGTTTACTTCTTTTGGTATTAGTGACTGCAATTAAAATTCGACCGGGGGAGATTAGTATTCATAGGGCTTAGGTTAAACAAATTTTGGGTAATACCACATATATGCTATATGAGATTCCTCAAAATAGAAATTTCCATTCCACTATATAGACCAAGGGCATCATTCCCGGCCATTCTTCAAGAATAATTTTTATAGATATAAATATCATATCCAAATTTCAGTGAGATTCGAGCATAGTCAGGGGTGAGGTGGGACTTTGACCGGGATAAATAGTGCCCGAACGAAAACCGCCAATTTTCCCGATTACTGCGTTGGGCTCAAATTTTAATCCTCGAAATACTCAATGTATTTCTCCGGTTAAAATTTTCGTCCGCCTTGTACTCGAAAAAATTTTCAGGTTTTCGGTCAGGCACTGATAGCTGTGTGGCACGACGCCGGGAGCAGCTGTTTCACCTGTGAGCCGGACACGGATGTCCAGCGAGGTTTAGGGCAAAGTTTCACCTCACCCCTGACGGTCCACAGGGAAGTTTAAAATCCATATGCAATAACACTGATTTCTCCTTTCCCATCATCCGGTAATATTTTCCTATAAATTTAATTCTGTTGGGAAATATATTCCAAAAAATCATAAAATTAATAATTCATTCGATTTTAAAAAATTGTAACATATTGAATAGTAAGCTTAAACCATAATTGATGGATATATGGCATGATCATTGCTGTTTTATCTGGCAAAGAAAACTATTTATAGGTGTTTTATGGATTTTATTTTTGCAGATGTTAACAATTCGTTTTCGAACATGATTCAGCAGGATCTTCCCAGGGAAGTGATGTTTAATGGGAATGATGCGGGTTCTCAAAAGCAGTCGTTTGCAGAAAACTTAAGCAAAACACTTGAGAAAATAGAGCATCATGAAAATGGGGTGCTCCTTCAAATACAATCGGGCCAAATACAATCGGACCAGACAAAATCAATTCAGGCAAATTTGGATCAACCCATAGCAGATTCCAGTATAGAGTCTTTGTCAGGAAAATTGAGCCGGGAAAAGGGGATTGGTTTTGTTTTGGCATTAAAAAATATATTTTTAATGCTGTCAAAAGGAGATTTAAAAAATATCTCAATAGATTCCGACGGTATTGAAGCATTGAAGAAAATGTTGTTAAAAGCCGGGTTCAAGGAGAGTGAAATCAATGACTTGATGGCCGGACTTTCAGAAGAATTGGAAAACAAAAACCTGACACTGGATGATCTTTTGGATAAACTTTTTGATCTTCCTCTTGAAGCAAAATTAGAAACTCAGCCTTCTTATGAAAATTTTCTTGAAATATCAGCGATCCCTTTTATAGAATCCATTCTGAACTCTCTGGGTATCTCCCGGGAAACTATTCAAGATATTTTAAGCGCAGCTGACAAGGGTGAAAAAGGCATCAGTCTTGATGTCATTATTCAGAAACTTCAAACACTTCAGAAACAGTCTTTTTATACCCAGGATCATTATCAAACCCGGAAGGATGATAATAATTTTAAGATGCTGTTTAAACAGCTTGATCTTGAACAAAACGAGTCTAAACCATCAGTGCTTACCCTGGATGAATTTGTCAGTTCCCTTGAAAAATTGCGTCAAAAGATATCACAGCAGCAAGCCCCCACTGAAGTTCCAAGTGATAATGATCAAAAGTTTGTTGCCAATGAAAAACCTTTCGATCTTTTTAGTGCCTTATTCAAAGGGTTGGAGTTTAAGAATAAAGCGCCGGAAATACAGGCTTTTGAATTTTCCTATGAGCAGATAAGAGATCAGTTTAAGAATGAATTGTTTGTTCCTGTTAAGAGTGAATTGTTTGTGCCAGGCAAGGATAAAGCCAGCAAGAAAGATTTGTTTTCACTCAAAAGCAATACTGTGAAACACCCAACAGATATAAAATTGGAAAATGCTTTTAAAGAGATGGAGTCTCTTTTGGGTGGAAAGAAAACAGGGACTGTTGATATGAACGATCAGTTAAAAGAGAGCAAAGAATTTTTAGAGCAATTGAAGTCCGGGAGTGGGAAGCTTTCAGATCAAAACCAGATGTTAACCTCAGATGCAAAAATCAACGAGATGCAATCCAGTATAGAGGTATTAAAAACAAAATCATCTTTTAAAAATCTGCCTGCCTATGTCACTCATCAGGTAAGCAAAAGTCTTGTCAGGGCCATTAACCAGGGTGAAAATATATTAAAGATTCAATTAAATCCCCCGGAACTGGGAAGGCTTGTGATGACAATAGACAATACCGGGAGCAGCATGAAGGTCAATATTATGACTGAAAATCTTGCTGCAAAGGAAATCTTAATATCAAATGTGAATGAACTTCGGACCGTTCTTTCAAATTCCGGTGTGAATCTTGAACGGGTTGAGGTTGATATGAGCAGTGACTTTAAGCAATCCATGGCAGATGCCAGGAACCAGGCCGGAAATTTTGGCAAACAAAATCGAAGCAGGGAAAAACTCTCATTTGACCCTGTTAGCGGTGAAGAGAAAAATGACCTTATAAGCCTTCTTGATGCCGTAAACCAGGGCAGGTCGCTTCATTTTGTAGCATAAAAGGAGATATCCATGTCTATTATATCCACAGGAACTACTGGAAACAGTTCGCTTGATCAAATCACCACTTCCTATCAATCAAATGAAAAGGAGAAAACTCAAAAAGAAGATGCCCTTGGACAGGATGCTTTTTTAACAATGCTCGTGGCCCAGCTTCAGAATCAGGATCCTTTAAATCCAATGGATGGTACGGATTTTTCTGCCCAGCTTGCTCAATTTTCTCAACTTGAACAGCTGATCAATCTGAATGGCTCCATGGACAGTCTTGCCAAATCATTCAGTCAGAATTCCGAAGGTGATGTTGTCGGGTATATCGGAAAACAGGTTACCGGTAATATAGATGTAATGAATGTTGATAAAGGAACGGTTTCCGGTGGGTTCTATAATCTTGGACAACCTGCCGATATCATGGTCACCATAACGGATACGAATGGGAAAACTGTTAAAACTTTATATGAAGGGCAGCAGAATTCCGGTTCTCATATTATTTCTTGGGATGGCACGGATAATGGTGGTAAAGCTGTTACAGACGGATCGTATCAATATACAGTCCTGGCCAATTCCGGCTTTGGATTTGTCGAAGTACCCTCAACCGTTACCGGAGAGGTCGATGGGGTTGCGTATAATAACGGCAAACCCTATCTGGTTGTTCAAGGGCTTCTTCTTGATCCCAAATCATTGACCTCTGTGGTTAATGTTGAAGAAAACAACGGATCAGGGTCTGTTGAGTCCACCTTAAGCTATCTTGGCAGAACAATCAGTACCAATGAACCCATTGTTATGGTTGAAGATGGTACAGTTTCCGGTAAAGAGTTAACCTTTAATCTGGATTCTCAACAAGATGTTACTTTGAAGATATATGATATATTTGATGAGTTGGTCAGGACGATTACTCTTTTGGCTGACGATACAACCGGCGGAGAAAATAAGGTTGAATGGGATGGCCTTGCAGATACAGGTTATAAGGCATCTGACGGCTTATATTATTATACAGCTAAAACTACTGATGGATTTGCAAAAACACCCCTGTCAGAAGAGGTTTCAGGCATTAAATACATGAATGGCAGTCAATATCTTGTACTGAACGATACCGGAAGACTGGTTGCCATATCATCCATTACGGCAATTAATTAAAAATGAAGAATCACTTAAATATAATAATCAACAAAGTTGAGTTTAAAAAAATAGGAGAGGTATAATGTCTTTATCAAGTTCACTTTTTACAGGTACCAGTGGGTTGAAAAATATGGGCAATGCCTTACAGGTCGTTGGTAATAATATTGCCAATTTAAATACCATTGGGTTTAAAAGAGGAAGGATAACCTTCGCAGATACCCTGTATGAGGCTGTGGCCACTCAAGCTGGTGCGGATCAGATGGGGCGTGGTATGGCCGTGGGAAGTGTGTCGCAGAATTTTGATCAGGGCTCATTTGAGTCCACCGGTAATACGACAGACCTCTCCATCGGGGGTGACGGGTTTTTTATTATGCGCCAGTCAAATTCTGAAAATACATTTTATACACGGGCCGGTAATTTCTTTTTTGATAAGGCCGGGCAATTAGTAAACCCGGAAGGCTTTATTGTCCAGGGCTGGAACCTGGATGATGAAACAGGGGATGATGTGGGATCAATTACAGATCTGGTGCTTGCAGAGTTTACAAGTCCCCCTAAAAAGAGTGAAGAAATTACAGCCATCACCAACCTTGATGCCGATGCAAATTCCAAGGCAGTGGTCCTTTCAAATTTATGGGATTCGGGTGAAACTACCCACATTGATGCTGGGAATTACGAATATCAGACTGTCATAAAAGCCTTTGATGCTTTGGGAAGTACCCATGATATATCTATTTTTTATGATAAAAAATCCGGAACAGAATGGGAATATATGGTGACCATGAATCCTGATGAGGATAATCGAAATCTGGTACAGAATTCAGATTCCAAGGGGCTTCTTGCAAGAGGTACCATTAAATTTTCTCAAAGCTCGGGTGATATCCTTGATTTAACCATGAGTAAGTTTACAGGTAGAATCGGTAATTTTTCCGCCAATGGTGTGAATACGAATGATGATGTTGATTATGAAATCGTGGATTATGATGCTTTAGCCATGGATGGTTATGGATTCAGCCTTGAGTTTGACGGGAGTTCATGGAATTTTACTGATGTTAATAACGATGGACTGATCACAGCAGTTGACTTGCCGACAAATTATGGAAATGCTAAGATTGTTTTTTCCAATGACCAGAATATTTATCTGACTTTAACCCCGGATGATGCAGCAGATGTTGATCCGGATTTGAGGATTAAATTTGCACAGCCTGCCGTTGCAACAGACTCCATTGGATTTGATATAAATAATAAAAATGATCTTCATATCCAGGGGATTGAGGGGTTGACTTACTCAGGTGATACAGCCAATGATAATACAAATCTTGCAATTAATGATCCAGGGGTTATGATTGAAGATTCGTCAGATCTGGGTATTATCTGGAATCCTTTAACCGAAACCTGGTATTGGAGTAATCCATTAACTGCAAATTCTGCGGGTACACTTGTATCAAGTGTTTCTACAAATGATTCGGCCAATGTTGATACTACTTCTGTCACCATTTCAAATTATGAGGACTTAACGATGGTTTCAAGTGGTATTAACGTGCGATATGATGCAAGGACCACTGCATGGGACTGGAATATGCCCCTAAAGATAGAGGACTTTGCAAATGAAACTTTTTCGTTTTTACCGCAAAATGATCCGGTGTTGAGCATTGTTACAGCTGGCTCACAGGGTGCTGTGGCTTCGGCAACAACTGCTGGTGTCGCAACAACAATTACACTTGCTTGGGATGGATCAGCCTGGAGTGCCAGTGCCGGCACCGGAACCACAGGATTGGTAATCACAACCGGATCAAGTGACAATACTCAGGTACAATTGCAGGTTTGGGAGAGAAATGATATTGCAGGTACCTCGTCCGGGGCTTCTGCCATAAGATACGCATTCGGAACAACGTTAACGACTGCAGGCAGTCAAACTATTGCTTTTAATATTGATCCGACATCTCCCAGAGAATATGCCAATGCAGTTCTGACTACATCCGGTGCAACTACCTCAGGAATCGGGATAGATTTCGATCAAGACTCAACTACCGATTTATTATTCAATACAACAGCCGGTGGGGGTACAATAGGCGAAGGCGATACGTTAATGTTTAATACGAATCCTAATATTGCATCTTCAGAATATGCGAATGCAACACTCAAAGGTGACCAAAATAGAGCAGTGATTGACCTGGACGGGTCCGGCAACGAGACAGACAAGGACGATATTGTTTTTTCTTTTGATGAAGCTTTAAAATTTGGCCCAAGCACGCATCCATTTAATGATAGAAGTGTTATATCCTTTGATATAAAAGGATCAACAGCCTGGACGGAAACCCCAAAGGAAGATATCAAAAAAACCGGGTATTTTGAATTTACAACAGATTTTCTGGGCGGTGAATTCGGGACCACTGAAACCGATATTAAATTGAACATCGGAACAAAGTATGATGGAATCAATTTTGTCAACGATTCCTTATCAACAACCCAATACTCAAAATCTTCTTCAACTATATTTCAGGATGCTGACGGGTATGCGGCTGGAGACCTTCAGGGAGTAGACGTTGCATCAGATGGTATCATGACCGGTATCTATTCCAATGGTCAGCTGATTCCTTTATTTCGCATTGGACTTGCCAAGTTTTTAAATAATTTTGGTCTATCAAACGAAGGCGGGAATCTTTTCAGGGAAACCCGGGCCAGTGGTGGCGCCATCACAAACAAACCGGGTGAAAACGGCTTGGGTACTCTTGCACCCAACTCTCTTGAGTTGTCAAATGTGGATATTGCTGAAGAGTTTGTTGCCATGATAGTCAATCAACGGGGATTCCAGGCCAACTCGAAAACCATTACAACCGTTGATGATATGATGCAGACCGTCATTCAAATGAAACGATAAATCGTGTTTAAATATTAGAAACCGTCACTATCCTGACGGTTTCTAATATTATTGACATCCTTTTTTATATCACAATCTTCTTATTTCACAACAATACCATTTTTTAGAGTATCTGTTAAAATCCTTTGCAAATTTTGTGCAGTATATTTATACTTGCATTTAAAGAGTTCTTCTTCGCAGTGACATTGGTAAACATAAAAAACATAACGCTCTTGGCACAAGGATTGCTTTTCCAAATATACAATAATAATATTTAACCATTAATATCAGGAGCTGTTTTGGCTGAAGATATCTTAAAAGAGATGGAGGACGATTTTGATGATGACTCCATGGAAGATATTTTAGATGACGCTTTGGAGGATTCCCCAGATGAAATTGAGGATGTGAAAAATAAATCTTCAAAGAAAAAGATTCTTGCTAAAAGAAAAGGTTTTTTAAAACATATTTTTGGATCCAAAAAAGCAATCATTATCATTGTCGTATCTTTAGTCCTGTTAATGGGTCTTGTCATAGGAGCCTGGCTGGTCTTCTTTAAAGAAAGCCCCAAAGAAGATCAAGATGTCCGGAACACAATTGCCACCCAGCATGACATTCAAGAAATGCGGGTCCGGGAAGATGAGGTTGTTTTTGAAGATATCATTGATCTTGAACCGTTTGAATACATTCAACTTAAGGCAGGCTCAACCATGGCTTTGATCAGTATGAACCTGTCTTTGGAATTAACAGATCACAGGTTTAGAAAGCAGGTTTATACAATGGAGGACAGGATCAGGAAAATAATCATAGGGCAGGTAGAAGAGATGACCTGGCTTGCGCTGAGGAATCCCGAAGGCAAAATTATACTCAAATATAATTTGCTCAAGCGGATTAACTCAATTTTTCCAAAGCCCACGGTTAGAAACATTTATTTTACATATTTTATAATGCAGTGATCAAATTATGAGTGAAATATTATCCCAGGACGAAGTAGACAGTCTATTAGACGGATTGGATTCAGGTGAAGTAGAAAGTGAAGCCGATGCTGCCAAACCGGATGAGCCTGTTGAGGGTATCATTGTCTATGATTTTACCAGCCAGGATACGGTTGTCCGGGCAAGAATGCCCACTTTTGACGTTATCAATGAAAGGCTTTCAAGGGAAGTGCGGGCAACCTTATCTTCCTTGCTTCAAACCAACGTGGATGTCAGTGCCAATCCTTTTGATACATTGAAATTTTCTGAATTTGTCAGAAGCCTGCCGGTTCCCACAAGCCTTCATGTCTTTCGAATGGACCCACTAAGAGGACATGGCCTGGTTGTGTTTGAAAGTCAGCTTGTTTATAATCTGATAGATACTTTTTTTGGTGG
>NZ_JAIOSW010000442.1 GCF_021107415.1 Desulfobacula sp. | reverse complement strand
TACGAATCCGAATGTGGTGGTGAATGGTTTTTTTTCGAGGGCACCACAAAAGAAAATCAAATGACCTTATGTCCATTTTGCGGTGAACCTATTCACGAGTGTGAGTCAATAGCATAAAATACTATACTTGAGTTACGACTAATTATCCCTGTATGGAGTATTCAAAGGCTGGAATTGTTCAGGATATCAAAAGTATACGTCATTAGATTTTTTAAACTGGACAATAGCATCAAGTGTATCAATGGCTTTTTTAAATAGAATATTTTTTTTCTCTTTTTCAATCCAATATGATCGGTCATTAAAACAGGGATACGCATTAGTACAGAGAACAGGCCGCTGTTCAAATGATAAGAAACATCCGGTTTTAAGTAAAACAGGGCACTGATTTTTTTTGTTGTTATAGATCAATTTTGCCAACGCTGCCTGCTGTTCTTCCGGCATATGAAATATTGCAATCAAAAAATCTACATGGGTCAGGTTTCTCGGAAAATGCCATTTACAGCAGTCTCCCCTGCATATGGGAATAGATGCTTTGCACGCCTGAGAATATCCTTTTTGATCTGCAATGGTTTCCATCTGATATTTTAAGGCGATGATCTCCTTGATCTGTAATTCGGCAACCTCCATCTCTTTTTGGGATAATTTTTGGAACCCATCCATTGCTATCATCAGATTTTCATGCATTTCAGCCTGTACATGTTGCATTTTCCAAGACCTCTTCAGCCGGGATTCTTATGGATACCAAAAATACACTTCATCAACATTTGCTGATTTTTCATACTTTTCCTGATAAGAAACGTCAACACTAATTATCCGAAGGCAGAGTATTCCAAAGTTCAAATTATAAAAAACCCGGTCATAACGGACGAACAGCAGCATTCTGGTACGGAGTAAGGTTTGAACTTATCAAATTGAGAGCAAACTATAGATAGGGTTTGGGTCTGAACCTCATTGGGTCTTGACAGACGATCCCAGTAAAATTAGTATAATCAAATTTTAATCGGTGTAGTCCGCATATTTGCAAATAACTTTTTAAAATAAAAGCATGACAATGAAATTGCAATCAAAACTTCCCAATGTGGGAACAACAATATTTACTATAATGACCAATCTTTCCAACGCGCATAACGCAATTAATCTTTCCCAGGGGTTCCCTGATTTTGATGTACCCCCGGAGCTTATAACTCTTGTGGAAAAATATATGCGCAAGGGATTTAATCAGTATGCTCCCATGCAGGGTGTTTTACCACTTCGTGAAAAAATAGCTCAAAAAATAGAAAAATTATATGGTACGACTTATGATATTGATAAAGAAATTACCATAACAACCGGTGCAACTGAAGCACTTTTTGCGGCAATCACGGCCGTTGTCCATAAAGACGACGAGGTCATTATATTTGACCCCGCATATGATTCATATGGTCCGGCTATTGAATTATGCGGTGGGAAACCTGTTCATATAAAACTGATCCATCCTGATTATTCAATAGACTGGGATCAGGTAAATAAACAGTTATCTTCTAAAACAAAACTTCTCATAATCAATTCTCCTCATAATCCTGCAGGATCAGTTTTAAGCCGGGATGATATTACCGAACTTAAGAAAATAATTGAAAATTATAATATTTTTGTTTTGAGTGATGAAGTCTATGAACACATTATCTTTGACGGGAAAAAACATGAAAGCATGTCAAGATACCCGGAACTTGCTGCAAAAAGTTTTGTTGTCAGCTCTTTTGGTAAAACCTATCATGCAACAGGCTGGAAAATTGGTTACTGCGTTGCACCGGAAAACATGACTGAAGAATTCAGAAAAATTCATCAGTATCTTACATTCTCTTCAAATCCGTCGGTACAATTGGCGTATGCAGAATTTTTGGATTATGAAAACGTGTATATGAACCTTGCCTCATTTTATCAGAAAAAAAGAGATTTATTTCTATCAAAACTAAAAAATTCCCGGTTCAGGGCCATTCCCTGTCATGGCTCTTATTTTCAAATGCTGGATTATTCTGAAATTTCTGATATGGCAGATACACAGTTTTCACAAAAACTCACAATTGAGCACAAGGTCGCTTCAATTCCCCCATCTGTATTCTACAAAAAAAGAGATGACTACAAAGTATTGAGATTCTGCTTTGCTAAAAAAGACAAGACCCTTGAGGAGGCAGCATTAAAATTATGTGCGATTTAAACCCTATAATTTGAGTCTAAATTTTAAAATATAAAGGGAATTATATTTTCATGCTCCAAAGTATTCTTGATAACGATCTTTACAAATTTTCCATGCAGCAGGCGGTTCACATGCTTTATCCAAGAGCCCAGGCCCAGTATGAATTTATCAACCGGGGATTGACCCCTTTCCCGGACGGGTTTGCCTCAAAAGTTAAAGCCCAAATTGAAATGATGGCTGAGCTTAAGCTGTCCTTGGATCAGAAAGCCTTTCTTGAAACAAAATGCTATTTTTTAACCCCTGTATACCTCGATTATCTCGAATCCTATAGATATGACCCTGGTGAAGTGACAATCAAGCAGAATAAGGATGTTTTGATATTAAAAATCACAGGTCCCTGGTACAGGACTATTCTGTGGGAAGTCCCTTTAATGGCCATTATCAGTGAAACATTTTTCAAGATGACCCATCAAAAACCAGCCTCAGATCAGGCAAGGCAGGCGATTAACCTGAATAAAGCCAGGGTGCTGGGGAGCAACGCCGTTAAGTTTGCTGATTTTGGTACCCGGCGGCGGTTTTCTGCCAGGAACCACGAGCAGTTAATTCAAGATTTGCTAAGCTATGAGAATCATACCATGGCCGGTACCAGCAATGTTCATTTTGCCCATCAATTCAATATTACGCCCATTGGTACTCTTGCCCATGAGTGGTTTATGTTCCATGCCATTCTCCATGGATACCAGATGGCAAATCCTTCTGCCCAGGATGCATGGGTAAAGGTCTTTCACGGGGATCTTGGCATTGCATTGACAGATACTTATACAACAGATATATTTTTATCCACCTTTGATACCTTTGACGCCAAACTATTTGATGGTGTCAGACAGGATTCCGGGGATCCCTTTCTTTTTACCGACAAAATTATCAAGCATTATGAAAGGCTTCATATTGATCCCTCTTCCAAAACCGTTGTGTTTTCAGACGGTCTTGATGTTGAAAAGGCAGTGAAAATTCATCACTATTGTAATGGCAGAATTCGGGATGCTTATGGTATTGGAACCAACCTGACCAATGATGTGGGGGTTACCCCGTTAAATATGGTGATAAAACTGACGAAATGCCGGACTTTCTTGGACAAACCCTGGCAAAATACTGTCAAGCTGTCCGATGACAAAGGCAAACGCACAGGAGATCCAAAAGAGTTGAAAAACTGCGTAAGTATTTTTCATCTCCCGGATGGATAAAAATGGTCATCGCTACTGAGAAAGGCTCTTTTTCGTAAGCCAGGATTCAAAATCAAGAGAGATTTCTTTAGGCTCGGGCAATACGAGTATTTTCTCATTGCTTTTCTTTGGGATAAATTCATGGGTTTCAAGAAATTGTTTGATGTCACCCACTTCTTTAATCAACGAGGAAAGCTTTGATTCAATTTGAAAAAGTGCTTCTTTAATCTTTGGATCTTTTTCTTTTTTTTCTTTAGCAGCCTCTTTTTTGGGTTTGTGATGTTTCTCAAGAAAAGACAGGCACTTGTCCCAGAAAAGTTCCAGGGGCAGGTCCCCGGTCCGGCTGGCTTTGCTTATCAGCTTTTTGGTAATGGAATGGATACATTTTGAGGCAATTGTATCAGGGAAAAGCATAAAAAATGGTGTCTGGGAAATAACCGCAGCCCGGACATTCTTATCCAGTACTACAATCCCCAAAGGCTCGATTTTGACAGAAAGGAATTTGTTTACGGTTTCTTTCAGCCGGGCATAGGCCTTTTGAGCGGCTTTGCCTGCTTTGACCTGGTTGATCACAACTTTGACAGGACAATCATATTGATATTTTGACAATACTTTGAGCATGGAATATGCATCGGTCAGGGATGTGGGTTCGCAGGTGGCCACAAGGATGATTTCATGGGATGCCATACAAAAGGAAAGAACCTGGGATGAAATACCCGCGGATGTATCAAAAATAAAATAATCATAGTCTTCAAGGTCCAAAAAAGCACTGATGAGGGTGCCGGTTTGTGTCCGGGTCAGGTCTGCTATTTTTTCTACCCCTGAACTTCCCGGAATAATATCTATGCCCTGATAATCTTTAATAATGATTTCATTTAAACCAAATTGTCCTGAAATCACTGATTCAAGATTTTTTTTAGGATAGAGGCCTGTGAGAATACTCACATTGGCAAGGCCAAGGTCTGCATCAAACAGGCAGACTTTATATCCTTGTGATGCCAGGGACAAAGACAAATTAAGACTGATACTGGTTTTTCCAACCCCGCCTTTTCCACTGGTAATTGTAATGATTCTTGCCATAATAGTTTACCTGTTTTTGGGAAATGCAATTATTTTCACATCCCTGCCTTCCTTTTTCAAAGAAAACTCAATACTGTGGTTTTTATATTCCTGAGTGATTCTCTTATGGGTTTGTACAATAAATTTATTAAATTCATTTTGAAGATTGCCGCGCTTTGGGTTCCCGATTAAGTGCCGCAACAATTCGTATCGATCATACAGTGTTTGGATGCATTCATTTTCCTGTTCAGGATCTTTGATGGATGTTTTAAAGCTTAAAAGCAAAGAAAGATCCAAAGGTTTTTCTTTGGATGGTGCGGTCCCCCTGTCGCTTGCATATATAATTTCATAAAACTTTAAAAACTCTGAAAAAGAAATAAACAAGGCTTTAAACCGGTATTGAGGAAATAGCTCGTTCAACTTTCGTATGAACAGCATATTTTCAGGATCTGTAATACCAAACAATATTGTATTATCCTTTAAAACCAGCGGGATAATCCTATTTTCCCGGGACTTAAATTTATCCAGCAGTTGAACCAGTTTTTTTGAACCTTTTTTATTAAAGACAAAATCACTGATGGTTCTGAAGGGGATATGAAACAAATCAAACAACAATCTTTGCATCCCTATGGTTGAAACCAGCCCGTTTTTAAGAAGACGGCTGATGAAGGGGATATCTTGTTGTTGTGATTCATTTTGGGCTCTTAACACCACCTCGCGGGAAAGCATCTTTTTTGAAACCATCGCCGATTGCATTGACATAAGCTTATTATATTTATGAAGAACATAATAATTATCTATTGGTGTGATCAAATTCAGGTTACATAAAATCATTCCCAAAAGGCGACTTTTTTTCAGACTCAACGACTCCTGTCTCTTTTCCTGGATCGAAAGAGCCAAATTAATGTCATCAAGACGTATTAACCCTTCTTTGACAAGAAGTTCACCGGTTTTCAGCGGTTCTACCATTTTCGACATTATATTTTTCTTATGTTGCAATGCTCTTAAGCCTTTATCCTTATTTTCTTTTTGATGAGCTGACCGGCAGAGTAATGATAAAACTGGTTCCCTCGCCCTGCTGTGTCTCACATCTGATTTTTCCGTTCAACTCTTTGACAATGGAATGGACAATGGAAAGCCCTAAGCCTGAGTTGGCAGATCCTATCTTAGTCGTGATATAAGGTTCAAACAGCGTTTCTTTTATTTTTTCATCAATCCCCGGTCCATTGTCTGAAATCATAAGTTCAATACTTCCCGGAATCCGCTTTTTCTCGTCAATCATAATTTTTGCCGACTCTGATAAAAATCGAGTCGTAACGGTGATTTTACCACCTTCATCCATGGCTTCCGCTGCATTTTTCACAAGATTGATAAAGACCTGTTTCAATCCATTCGGGTCTGTCTTGACTTTGGGAATTTCAGGATCAATGCTGATGGAGGCTTTAATTCGTTTTGGCAGCAGGATTGATTTTTTTAAAATCTCAAGCATAGTCTGACAAAGCTGATTAATATCCACCGGTTCAAACCCGTCAATCTTTGGTCTTGAAAAGCTTCGAAGCTTATCCAGCAAACCGGCAACCCGGTTCATTTCTTCACTGATGACCAAAAGCTCATCCTGGGCCGGATGCTTGTCAGGCAGCTTTAACCCTAAGGTTTCAATATAGTTTTTAATAATTGAAATGGGATTATTGATCTCATGGATCACCTTATCTGTCAGTGTGGAATAGGCTTCCATTTTCTTTTCGTGAATATTGTCGGCATATTCATTATAAAACCGTATACTTTGAATACAGATACCCGTCTGTTTTGAAAAAAGTTTCACCAGGCCTTTGTTGTCTTCAAGGCTTTTGGCTGTTGTTTCATCAACTCCCAATGCCATAACGCCGGATGCTTTTTTAGACGAGTATATAGGAACACAATACAAGCCCTTTGCCCCGAGCAGTCGAATAATCTGTGTATCTGAGATGGCAAGTTTTTCTTTGGCTTTGTTTTTTAAACTGTTTTGAACCTTCTGGTCTTTTATGCATTTTACCAGGAGGCTCAGCTTATTTGATAATGGAAGAGCGATGCTTTTGATAATCTTGTGGGACTTATCATTGCTGTTACAAAATCCTGTTAAAATATTTTTTTTATCATCTAAAAGAAAATAAAACACCCTGGGAATATTAAAAATAATTTTAAACCCATTGTGTGCTATATCCAGAACAGCCTCAATATCCTTGGCATGTAACAAATTTTGCAGGGTGCCGTAAAACAAAGACAGATCTTTTATTTCTGATGTTAACGACTCTTCATAAACAGTATCCTGGGCTTCATCTATCTTAATACCAAGGCTTTTGGACATCTCTAAAACTTCTTCTTCTGCAGCAATGGCAATCTGTTCTAATCTTGTCTGGGGGATATTTGTTAAACAAATAATGTCTGAAATTTTTTCAAAAGTCGTCTGTCCAGCCAGAAAATTTGAAATAAACAGCATTTTTACATGGGAAAGCGCACCTTCAATTTGCTCAATACTTTCATTGATAAACAGCACAGCATCTGAAATCAAGGGATTCAAATTCCATTGGCCAAAAAGCCAGGCGCTGACCTGCGGGGTATCTGCATCAAATATCTCTAATTCAGCGGTTATAATCTGCTGTTCACTGGAAGAGGCCTTAAGGATGGCTTTGTAGTCATCAGGAAAATTCTGCATTAATACCAGCCTGCCAATATCATGAAGTAACCCTGCAAGAAAAAATTCATCCGGGTTGGAAATATCATTTTCCTCGGCCACTTTTCTGGCGATCACCCCGCATTTATAAGAATGATACCAGAACCTTCCGATATCAAACTCGGGAACCACTTTTGAAAACTTAAAAAAATGCATGGCTGAAGTGCTGATGGCAATATTTCGGATCGTATCCATTCCAAGGTAGACGACAGCCGTTTTTATACTGTTCACTTCTTTGGGCAAATTAACGTATGGTGATCCGATAATCTGTATAAGGCGGGAGGTCAAAGAAGGATCTGTGGAAATAATCCCTGTCAGCTCCTCAATACTTGTTTTTTCACTGTTACAGGCCTTAATGAGTCTCAGCATGACCTGGGGAAACGGAGGAAGATTATTCGATTGTTTTATTTTTTCAAAAATATTTTTCTCTGCCATTACCCAAAACTATAATAAGTAGTTAAAAAAATCAAATGATTTTAAATAGTACGGATTCTTCTTGAAAGATAATAATCTCATTGGTATGAATAAGAAATGCGTATTTTTAATATTTAAGGATTTAAAAATGAAAACCATTGAAGTAAACATTACAGCCGAATTTATTATCCCCGATAACTGGGAAGTGATAGAGCATGTCCCGGATCCAATTTTCCCCAATGACAAATTGACTGTATTAAAAATTAATAATGATCACTATGATTTCTTTCCTGAATGCCTGATGAAAATAGAAGATACCCAAAAAGTATTCTGGTCGGCAGATGAAGGAAAAACAGAAGATATTATTGATTGCATGAGTACATTTAAAGTCCGAATTACAGAAAAATAACCCATGGAACTCAAATGGCAGGGGTACGCGTTTGACCCGACACCTGTGACAGAAATCATTGCCAGGATTAATACAGTGCAAGAGCAAATGGCAGCCCTTCATCTGGATGCCCTGTTTTTAACCCACAAACCCGATATTTATTATTTTTCAGGCACGGCCCAGGATTGCTATCTTTATATTGAAAAAGATCAGGATCCTGTTTTGTTTGTAAAACGATATCTTCCCCGGGCTCAACAGGAAACAGCCCTTAAAAACATTGAACCCATTGAATCCATAAAGGATATTCCCAAATTAGTTGAACATTGCTTTAAAAAACATCCAGGTACCTGCGGCCTTGCTTTTGACGTGGTACCGGTAAAAGACTTTCATTTCTATAAGAGGCTTTTTAAAAACACCCATTTTGTTGACGGATCTTCCGTAATTGAGGCCTGCAGGCAGATAAAATCTTCATGGGAGATCCAGCAGATGAAAAAAGCTGCCCTCGTCTCAAAACAGACCTTTGGCTTTATGGAAGACAACATTAAACCTGAAATTTCAGAAATGGAATTTTGCGGTATGTTTGAAGCTTATTCAAGGACACTGGGCCATTCCGGAAAACTTTTAAACCGGCATTACCGTTCGGAAGTATTTCCTTTTCACCTGATGAGCGGTGAAAACGGCGGGCTTCCAGGTGCCCTGGACTCCCCCCTGTGCGGCACTGGAACTTCAAATGCCTATCCCTATGGCGCAGGCCCCAGGCGGATCCAAGAAAATGAACCCATCCTGATTGATTTTGGCACTGTTTTAAACGGCTATCATAGTGATGAATCCAGGATGTTTGTCATTGGAAAACTGCCGAACAAGGCTGAGGATGCCTCCAAGGCTTCCATAGAGATCCTGTATACGCTTTTAGATAAGATGAGACCGGGCATACCCATGGATGAAATATTTGAAACAGCCGTCAATGTCGCAAAAAAACTTTGCCTTGAAGATCAGTTTTTAGGGCTGCCAAACTTGAAATCCAAATTTATCGGCCATGGAATCGGGCTGGAACTTGTGGAAAACCCCATCCTTGCCAAGGGCAGGAAAACACTTTTAGAACCCGGGATGGTCTTTGCTATTGAGCCAAAATTCATATTTAAAAATGAATTTGCCGCAGGCATTGAAAGTGTTATTCATGTTACAGAAAATGGCAGCGAATTTTTAAGTTACACTGAAAATAAAATTTTCTTCTGCTAAAAACAAACTACCTGCCTCAAACAATACTTGACAAAGAGCAACATTATATCTTATTTCAGTTTCATGCATCGTTAGATGATCTTATTTTGTTTTACACATTAAATTTGTAAATGAAGAGTTCTATCCTTATTATCTATTTGAGGAAATATCATGAGCATTACCATTTTGCTTGCAGACGATCATAAACTGGTTAGAGAAGGCCTTTGCTCAATGCTTGAAAAAGAAACGGATATGGTTGTAATGGCCCAGACTGATAATGGCCGCGAGGCTGCCAGGCTTGCCGATAAACTCAATCCTGATATTGTTGTCCTTGATATCAATATGCCGGACTTAAATGGAATTGATGCTGCAAAACTGATCCGCAAAAACAATCCCGACATCAGGATAATTGCTCTTTCCGTCCATTCCGGAAGGCGTTTTGTGACAGGAATGCTCAAAGCAGGTGCTGCCGGGTATCTGGTCAAACACTGTGCCTATGAAGAACTTGCCAGGGCCATCCGTCTGGTTGCAGATAACAAATTCTATCTAAGCCCGCAAATTCATGGTGTTATGATCAAGGATTGTATTAGTAATTCACTGGAAAACCAGGATATTTTTTCATCAATACTCACACCAAGGGAGCGCGAAGTGCTTCAGCTTGTCGCTGAAGGGACCAAATCGAAAGATATTGCCGCCCGCCTTTTTGTGAGTATTAAAACAATCTCCACCCACAGGCAGCAAATCATGACAAAGCTTAATTTAAACAATGTCGCCGAGTTGACCCTGTTTGCGATTAGAGAAGGACTTATTTCAATAGATGATTAATATTAAAAACAATCTAAATAATTTTAATATTAATTTTTTTTTAACATTAAGCATAAACATCTCGGCTGTCTTACATGAAATTCACAGCAAGGGCCAAATTCATAAAAGTATCTGTCCATCCTTAATACATATTGATAAAACCACCGGCAGTATCAAACTGGAAAAATGCAAACAGTTTATAGAAAACGGTAAATTGATTGATAGTTCTGATCCGGCCAATCCTGTTTCCATGGATATGGATGATTCAGAATTAAAGAAAATCATTCTCCCGTTTATCTCACCAGAGCAGACAGGAAGATTAGACTGGCCCTTGGGCTTTCGCAGCGATATTTATTCCCTTGGAATCGTTCTGTACCAATGGGCGACAGGACATCATCCGTTTTATGCAGACGATCCCATTGGGTTTTTTCATTGCCATATTGCAGTGGAGCCAATTCTACCGGAAAAGATTAACCGGCATTTGCCAACCCAGATTTCAAAAATTATTATAAAATTGATGAATAAATCCCCGACAGACCGATATCAAAGTGCCATGGGGTTAATAAAGGATTTTGAGAAATGCAGGGAAATGCTGAACACATCGGGGAAAATTAGACCCTTTCTGCCGGGCGAGTATGATTTTTCCCACAAGTTCCGGGTAAAGGAAAAAATATACGGCAGGACCAGGGAACTTTCCACCCTTAGGCAATGGTTTGAGCTTGTAAAACAGGGACATGGCAAGATGGCCTTTGTTACAGGTTATTCCGGTATTGGTAAAACCAGTCTTGTCAAAGAGTTTGAAACCTTAAATTTCCTTCAACAAGACCCGGGTGTTACCCCAAGGTTTATTTCCGGTAAATTCGACAGCCTGGATCAGAACAGACCCTATCATGCCCTTGTTCTGGCATTGCAACAGATGGCACAGCAGATCCTTTCTCAGGACAATAAATCCCTTGGTTTCTGGAAGACCCAACTGAAACAGGGTCTTAAAATCCATGGACAGGTCATCGCGGATATGGCTCCGGAACTTACCGCCATTACAGGACCTTTGCCCAAACTGCCTGAATTCAACCCCCAGGAAGCACAGACATTGTTTGAAATAAGTTTTTTTCATTTTATAAAAACCGTGTGCCGACCTGAATACCCTGTGACTATCTTTCTTGATGATCTGCAATGGGCAGATGCAGCAACCATACATTTGTTAAAAGCCTTAAAAAATGAAAAAATCCCCTGGCTTTTTATTGTCGGCGCCTTCAGAAGTAATGAAGTTTCATCCAGGCACCCATTATATTCCCTCATTTTGGAACTGCAAAAAGACAATGACATCATCACCCTTGATTCTCTTAATCTACAAGAAATATCCGGGATGATTACAGGTTCAACCCGGATGGGGATGGAAGATGCCTCTTTCCTTGCCGAGATTGTTGCCCAAAAGACCAAAGGAAATCCTTTTTTTATCATTGATTTTTTAACATCACTTTACAGAAATAAACTGCTTGTATTCAATTTTAAAAAATCTGTCTGGCAGTTTAATGCAAAAAAAATAAATTACCTGAATATCACAGATAATGTTGCAGCTCAAATAAAAGAACGGATGGTCAATCTGACTCATCATCAAATGAGCATTCTAAATATCGCATCCTGCATGACCGGGCAGTTCAGTGAAGATTTTTTGTCAAAGGTTTCCCCTGGATTAAAAAAAGAGATAGTGATGGATCTGGCATTCCTGGCCGGCCAAAACCTGCTGATAAACACTGAAGGGGCATGGAGATTTTCCCACGATAAAATCAGGGAAACCATCTACCTTTCTATGAACAGGAGTGAGCGGGAGCAACTTCATTATGACCTGGGAAATGCCCTGCTATGTGACAATCCCAGCGATGATACGGTTTTTGAAATTCTTCAACACCTAAACAATTGCACGAACCTGATGTCTTCAAAAGAAAAGAAAACCCGTCTGGCCTCTCTGAATTTAAAGGCCGGTCTGATTTCAAAAACCAGGGTTGCTTTTGAGGCTACCTTTTATTTCGCTCAAAAAGGCCTGGATCTCCTTTGGTCCGATACATGGACATCGGAACCAGAGCTAACTCTTGCGCTCCATTTTTTAGCCGGGGAAACCGGGTATTATACTAAAAATATTGAGGCGGCCGACCAGAGTCTTAGGAAAATCAAAAAGAATGTCTCAAATTTAGAGGACAGGGTCCGGGCATATGAAATCATGATGATAAACTTTACCCATCAAGGCCGTGCTAAAGAGGCGATTGCTCAGGGGCTGGAAGTACTGGATATATTGGGAATGGGACTGCCTGAAAAAGTGGCACCCTGGATGATTGTAAAAGAGCTTGTTTTAACACGGTTTTATCTGATCGGAAAAAATCCTGAAACCCTTGTTCATCTGCCCAAGTTATCTGATCCTGAAAAAAAAATGGTTATCCGAATTTTTATCAAATTTTTCGATGCCAGTTTTCTGGGTGCACCTGAGTATGTTTTTCTTCTGGTATTAAAAATTTTAAATCTTACATTAAAATACGGTGAAACAGAACTTTCCGGGTATGCATATGCTCTTTACGGAGCAGTCCTGTGTGAAAAATTTGGAAAATATGACGAGGGCTTCAAATTTGGAAAACTGGCTTTAAAAATTCATAAACAACCCTACACTATCAGAACAAAGTGCAAGACCTATATGATTTTCGGGGGAATGATCAATCATTGGAAAAATCATTTAAAATCAGATCTCCCCTATCTGATGGAAGCCTATAAATTCGGTATGGAAAACGGCAATGATCTTATGTTTGCCTCATTTTCCCTGAACCACTACCTGTCGGACCTTATTTTTTCCGGAAAACCACTTTCCAAAGTCTTTTTGATAATTAAAAAACACGGGGATGTCTTGAAAATGACAAAAAAAATTTCCTCTATCAACGGTTACAATCTACTCTTTCAGTATGTGCTTACTCTCATGGGAAAAGTGGATGATCCTCTGGTTATAAAAGGGAAACTGTTTGATGAAACCATAGAATTGCCCAAGATGGAAAAAGAAAAAGACTCCTATCTTATTGGACTCCATGTCTATAAACTGATGATCGGGTACTTTTTTTATGACTTTGAAAAAGCAGTAGAGGCAGCCGAGTCGGGAATAAAATTATTGAATAATTCCATCGGTATGCTCGTCAGCCCATATTGTTGTTATTTTCAATCCCTTTCAATGCTTGCCTTATATCCTGAGCTGGATAAAAAAAAGCAGAAAGCCTATTTGACACAGGTTAAAAAAAACCTGAAAAAATTCAAACGTATAGCAAAACATTCCCCGAAAAATTTTTTTAACATGTATGCCCTTATTCAAGCAGAGTTGGCAGGATTGAAGGGACAGGCTCAAAAAGCATTCAGCCTTTATGACCAGGCCATAGACTCTGCAAGAAAAAACGGATTTACGCATTTAGAGGCCATTGCCAGTGAATGTGCAGCAAAATATTTTCTCAAAAAAAAACAAAATACCATCGCAGCAGCCTATATGAGAAAAGCACATCAATGCTTTACCAGATGGGGGACCAAACCCAAGGTCAAACATCTTGAAACCCTCTATTCCGACCTGCTGGTAAAAAGTGATGGAAATCAATTTGTTTCATCTACAATGAAAGAACCTGACCTTATCTCCATTATCAAAGCATCCAGAGCCATTGCCGAAGAAACGGATATCCAGGGACTCATGGATAAACTCATGGATATTGTGATAGAAAATGCCGGTGCCAGAATAGGATTTTTAATCCTTTTACGGGATGGGCTCCCCATGGTAGAGGCCAGGGCTTCTTCCAATGATGCTGTTCAAACCGGGATCATGCCTGTTCCGGTTGAAAATTGCCCGGAATTACCCGATGCAATTATAAATTATGTGATACGCACAAAACAAACCATTATCCTTTCCGACGCTGCAAATAAAGGTCTTTATACTGAAAATGATTATATAAAAACAAAAAAGGCAAAATCAATTCTCTGTGTACCCATGATCCATGATGGGCAGGTAACCGGTGCGCTTTACCTTGAAAACAGCAGGGCAAGTCATGTTTTTACTGAAAAAAGGGTGATCATTTTAAAAATGGTGACTGATATCCTGACCAATGCCTGGTCAAGAAGAAAAGCCCAAAAGGATCTTCTGGTTTATCAGGAAAAACTGCGGGCACTTTCGTCTCAAATCGCTCTTGCCGAAGAAAAACAAAGACGCGGCGTCGCCATAGGACTTCATGACCGGATTGGTCAGTCATTAACCCTTGCAAGGATAAAACTCAGTGAGTTGAATAGTATTGCCACTTCAGAAAAAACAAAAGAAAAAATCAAAGATATCGTCACAATCACGGAACAGACCATAGTTCAAACCAGAAGTTTAACCTTTGATCTAAGTTCGCCGGAATTATATGAACTCGGTATTGAAGCTGCTCTTGATTCTCTTTGCGAACGAAAATCTCAATTACATAATATTCCTATAGAATTTCTTGACGATGAAAGACCAAAGCCTTTGGATGAAACCTCCAGTATTCTCTTATACCAGGCAGCAAGAGAACTCCTCTTTAATATCATCAAGCATGCAAAAGCCAAAAAAATCCTTGTTTTTATAAATCGTATTGAAGACAGCATACAGATTATAATTAAAGACAATGGGATAGGGTTTGATGCAGCACAACTGCAGTTTTCAAAAAGAACAACAGATGGCTTTGGCCTTTTTTCCATACAGGAACGAATAAATCATCACAACGGTAGTTTTTCCATAGAATCCAAACCCGGCAGGGGAACAAAGGTCACCCTGATGACACCCCTTAAAATTTTTTAACCCTCTTTTCAGTATTTTTTACCCCCCAATATCAGTATTTCTACCTATGGATTTTTTAAAAAATCCACAATAATATTTATGACCATGTTGTAAAATTTGGAATGCCTGAAACACGAGAAGGTACAATCAAAATATGAATAAAAATTATTGTCTGATAATACAAAAAACCGGTCGTGTTAAATTTCTTTTTCATACCATCAAGGTGATGCCATGTCTCCTTGATGGTAACTGCTGTAATGACAAACAACATTTTTTTAAAACCATAAAATAGAAGGTGAATCATGGGAAAATATTTAATGCTTTGGCAATTGAACCCATCTCTTATTCCTGTTGACCCTCAAGAACGCGGTAAAGGGTTTACAGCTTTGATGAATTTTATTGAACAGGATATTGAAATAGGGATAACAAAAGATTGGGGGTGTTTTGTCGGTGAAAGAAATGGGTTTTGTATTGTAGAAGGAAGCGAAGTCGATGTTTCTAAAATGGTACAGCAATACAGTCCTTTTTGTGGATTTTCAACTCATCCAATTGCTTCATTCGATCAAATGAAGGAGATGCTGAAATCTTTGAGTGGTTAACAAATCATCAACAAGGTTTCATATTGAAAATTTATATAAAATCAGCACCAAACATCTTCCCTATACCAAATTAGAACCTTGTGTTACCGGAAACGGTTATTTTGATACTTTAACCGGCCACAGGTATATAAAAAAAGACGATAATACATATACAGAATACACAAAAAAAGGAAAGTTTTTAAAAACAGTGGCTTCTGATCAGCCTTTATTGAATAAAAGAAGAAGTGTGTACCCCATTACCCGGGATAGTTATGTTCTTTATGAAAAATTTTCAGACGGAAAAATAATTTATTTGTCTCTTCCAGGGCTTGAAGCTCACCCTAAAGGTTGGAAAGCAAATAAAATTTTAGTTTCTTTAAATTAAAAGACAAATTTTTTAGAGGCTTTACTTAGGATGGATATCATTGCCGTTTATATTTTAAACAGGGCACCTCCAATTTGATTCCATCCTTCTTCACAAGGCAGAGCGGATCTTTTAAAAGGCTTTAACATGTGACAATTACAAAATAGTATTGCCAACCAGAATCAAAACAAGTTGAAAAAGCCAACACTGGATTTTCCAGGGGCGGAAAGCCACGGGTCGAAATGACAGCCGGGTTACCACATGTTTGATGGTAATCCGGCTGTTTATGTTTTGGAAAACTTCGAATGTGTTCAAAATAATTTGGAGGATGTAACGATGAACAACAGGCAAATGTTTATCTCAAAAGGAGTTATAATATGATTCAGGAAAAACGGTTTTTCAGATATGGTATTATTTTTTTGCTGATGTGTTTTCTTTTACCTTCCGTGGTCAGTGCAATGACCATAAGTTTTTCAACCACAAGTGTGGATAATGGCAGCAGTCATTATTTAAGAGGTGAAAGCCCTGATAAAATTGATATTTTAACTGATATTGTCCTTGAATATCTTCCAACTGAATCGCCTCCCCAGGATCTGTATCTTGTTTACTGGATCAAATATAAAACAAACATAATAAAATCTGATTATGTTCCAATTTTACCTCAAAGCTGGGGCACTATAGGAAATGGCTGCACCAAGCTCACATTGCCCAGCAGGACAAGATGTGTTCAGACTCTGGAAGAAGATCTTGTTTTTTCTTCTTTCTCTTTGAAAACAGGTACATATGAAATTGGCATGACCCTGGTAGATGATAAGGATAATCCAACAATAACATATGATACTTATACTACCAATATTGAATACCATGTTTTTTTCGGGAATATCAGTTTTAACGGGATTGATGTGGAGTTTACCGATTTTTCATTATATCTAAGCTGTCAGGGCGGCGATTATTATTTTACTAATATCAATGGCAGTGCAGATATCATGGGCAACGAACCATGGCAATGGTCAGCCGTCTCTCTGTGTACACAAATTAAAAACATAAGTAATGGATATATTGATCTTGGAGTGGTATCCGGTACTGCTAATATCGGCGATGTATCAGGAATAATATCAGAATTTGAAATTTCTTTTTTCAGTATGACAATGGATAATGGCGGTGCTGAATATGATACTGCTGAATTCTCTCTTCCGGAATCTGTGTCTGTGCACAGATTTAAAGGGTCGTCTCCAGATCATGTAGCTCAGATATGTCCACTGGGCGTCCGTCTGCTTCAATTCGGGCCGGGCAGTTTTGCCTCTTCCATAGATGAAATTGTTTTAAATGATAGTGGTGAACATTATTTCCATGGCTATGGTCTGCCTTTTTACATTAAAACAGGCAGTATTATTTTTGACATGGGCAATTCTGATCAAGGTTTAAGATTAGAAAGCCCTGAACCGGTGTACGTCCATGATTTCCTGACAAAGTCTGGTGTTATAGGAGAAGATGATAATCGCAGCAATGAAGGTTTTCCAAGTAATGATATTCTATTTTCAAAAGGAGGATTTGCTGGAGCACCAGTATATATAGAACCAGATGGGATCAATACAAGTAATGCATTGCGATTTTCAGGAGGCGGCAATGAGCCTTTATTTTTTCCAAGGTCTCAAATTGATTTTAATGCCTGGGATGTAGAGGTCATTAATAATCAAATTAAAGGTGAGGCTGCCAACACCCCTGATATCACCGGTGTCACCATGAAGTTTAACCGGGACTGCCCAAGCGGGAGCTGCGGTGCAGGAGGCGGATATTTTACATACCTTTTAGAACCCATAAGTACCTACATGTCACCCCAGGGGGCATTATATTCAATGTCAGGTGCCATGCCGGCTCCAGAGGAAGAAAGTCCCAATATAACCCGGATTTCCTGGGGTGGATTTGAAGACAGCGTCCCGACCTTTGACAGGGATGACGGCGGCATAAATACCGTGTTTGTCACCCCGGGATTTGTGATACCTCAACTACATGGTATAGCCCAGACACTTTACGGGTCATACACATTTACAAATGAAGATAAATATCCCCAACTTCATATCCTCCACCATGGAAATGACGACTCTGCCAGGCTGGGGAATGGTTTTTTTGCCGGCTTGAACCTGGGTCCGGAATTTTTATGGCAGGAGCAGGGAACCGCACACCCCATTCCCGGTAATGGGGATTTGCTCAACGAGAGTGGGGATCCTTTACTTCAAGTCCGATTCAGCGGCAGGGAAGAACAGGTTTCCATGGAGATTACCCCTGTATCTAAATATGTGCTGCGCCAGGCAGGATTAACAGGTGTGTTTAACACCACTTTTGAGAACTTTAATCCAAGCCCGGTGGTGATTTATGATTACAATCTGAATTTTAACAATTTTGCTTTCCGCCAGGACAGAAATGTTCTGGACGATGTTACATTGATTGATGGCAATTTAAGACTCCATGGCCTGGTGGGCGGCAGCCATGGTATGAAGATTGATTTTTTAAGCCTTGGTTTGACATGCAATGGCAACCTTGCCGGTGGTACGATAGATTCCGAAGATGAAGGAACCTGGCCCAATATAGATCCTGACGATCCTTTAAAACTCCTGTCTGCCAGTGGCGGGGATACACGTGATAATGATGAAGATGGCCTTGAAGACGAAGCCTGTAAGCTTCTTTACTATTGGGAAATGCCAATACTGCTGACGGGTATCTCCTTTGAAAATAATTCATCAGACACTTCATCAGGTGACTGTAACAGCGAAAAAGAGCTTGAACTTGTTTCAAGAAATCATGTGGCTGGTGTAAACAAGCCCATAACCATGTCCGGCAGGTACATGCCGGATGGTTCCATCAAAGAGCAGCGGATTACATCTGCTGTTGAGATCATAGTTGACAAGCCCTTTTCCGGTGATAAACCCGGATTCTCCACCAGGCTTAACAGAGCTTACCTGAACCAGGTGTCCTATGATCCCGGCAACATTCCTGAGCCGGGAGGATTTGCCGTATTGGCAGGAGATGTGGATGTTCCCCTGTTTAATGATGCAAAAATATGTTTTGAACTGGAGAACAATGATCCAATCTCTATTAACGATTTCGGAATCTATGTTTTTAATGATGAAACCATTTCGGATCAGGATTTTGATGGCATACCAGATGATTATGAGGGAATACAGGAAGAAGAAAATGTTCAGGAAGACTACTGGGCTCTTCTTCACAAGGATGCGTATGGCGAGGATGAGCATTTTTTCCCGGAATTTAAATACTCCTGGCCGGGACCAGGAGTGATTGATCTGAATTTTCAAGCAGCATATAATCATGCTGTTGGCAATGAAAATCCATGGTTTAAGGGATTTAAAAAATATACAGAGATAGTAAAAATCATTCAACTCAATTCCAATGCAGATTTTATTACACCTGAAAGAACCAAACTTTCTTTTGGTATGAATGCATCCATGGACAATATCTCCTTTGATTTTCTCAGTATTGATAATCTGCCGTCAGGTCTGGATGATTTTTTAAGTAATGCATTTGATGGAATGTGGAGCCCTGACTTCAGCCTGGAAGATATTTACGGGGCTGTTGCCCGGGCTGAACAGAAAATGCATGATCTTACAGGCGGTGATATTCTGGAAAAGCTTGGAGATGCCCTTGATGAAAGGATTAAAAATGAACTGAGTTCGGAAATTGAAATATTTACTCAAGCAATGCAAAATGTTCAGCAGAGTAATACTCTTTTAAGATCAGTTTATATTGACCCTCTCACAGATATGCATACACAGCTTGAAGATATTTTCAATTTGAGCACCATGGAAAATATGGTTCAGTTATATGACATCGTTCAGGACCGTAACCCGCTGGCAGCATTAATGGTTTACCACGGAGATGACCTTCTCCTTCCTGGTCATCCAGGCGTAAATGGTATTCCAGATGAGAATACTCTCAGCGATATGATCCTTCGTTTTAATACAGTCAAGGCAAGTGTTGAGCAGACCATCTCAATCCTTGAAAACGCAAAATCCATGCTGGAGTCTGATATTTTCACCCAGCCTTCCAGCATAACAGATGTAATTATAAACAATATTGATGCTGCCAATACTGCCATTGATGCATTGAACAACGGTTTAGCACCCCAACTGGTGAAGTTTGCTACTGGCGAAGATGACCTGTCAATTACAGGCGTGGTTTCAACAACAATGGATTCTATGCATGATGTCATGGACAAGATAGCTTTCATTGATCTTGAAATGATAGCTGCTGCCATTAGAGTAGCAGTAACCGCTGCCGGTGTTACCGAGGATCTGTCTGATGTTTTTTCAACCATGGAAACCGCCCAGATGTACATTGATCAGGCCATTGATCATGTCGAAGGTTACATTGTAAATGCAGAAAACAATCTGGATGAATTTTTGGAACAACCAAATATTTCGTTTGAATTTTTGAGGCTTGATTTAGACGACAAAATCAATGCTTTCAATGATGCTGTGAGAAATCATGCCACAGTTTCCCTGGATGAAATTAACACAGCGTTGATGCAGTTTAGAGCCTTGCACCAGGCTATGTTATCAAAGAGCGAATTTCCTCCTGCCGGATCCTGGGATTGGGCTTCTCTGGTTCAAGCTGGTCAAGACGAGCTTGATGGACTGGCAGAGTCACTGGCAGATGCTTTTGATATTGAAGTTGGAGGGGATGCATATTTAACAGTGTTCGGTCAGGCGAAACTTTTAAATATGCTGGCTGCCCCGTTTGCCTGGACAACTAGCTGTATTATCACTGACAACTGCCTTGTCAATATCATGCATGAAATTTCACAAGGCAGCATCTCTTTTCTTGCCAATTCCACATCCAATGATATCAGAAGCCTGATTAAAACCAGCGTGATGAATGAAGAGCAAATTGTGGATATTAATAATCTTGTGTTTTCTCTGGTGGGCTATGTAAGTGATGAAGTTGATGAGGTGGTTCTTGTGTGGATAACTGATCAGATCAACCGGCTTCTCAAGGCGGCTTTAAGTGCAGTTAATTCAGCAGTGAGCAATGCCGTGGCAGAAAACACCGAAGAGCTTGCAGACTGGGGTTTTATTGAGTCGGTGGGCATCAGCGGATATGGCATTGTCAGCCAGGACGAACTTGAAAGGCTCCATCTTGGGGCAGAGTTTATTTTTTCAGGATCATGGGAAGATTCCTCTTTCAGTGCTGCCCTTGATGTTACATCATGGAACAGTGAAGATTATAAAACCGGATGTACCGGCGAAGGTGATGGCAGTGCCGGCAGTGTGGATGTTGTTATTTCAGCATATGATCTCTCCTGTGAATTCATGGGGCAGGATGTTGCACTGCAGCAGATTGCTCTTGGGTTTACCCTTGGCAGGGTTGATGAAATAATGATGCCGGTTGGTCTTTTCGGCAATATTTACCTTCGCGGAGAAATTGGACAGCCGGGCTTTAAGCTGTATGACCTTGGCATGGAGGCAGGATTTGGCAGGGATGAAAATTATTTTGGTGCAAGGGGAGCAGCTGTTTTTGATGATTACAATATCCAGAAAATGGCTGTTTTTTTTGGCAGATCCTGCAATTTTGATGTGCTTCGAAGACTTGATGCTGAAGCAGCAGGTTTTATTGGAGAAATTTCTCCTTTTGAAGGTATTTATCTTCGGGGAGCGGCTGAAATACCTATTTACAACAATGACTGCTGGATAAAAATTGCAGCAGGAGCAGATATCGGTTCATGGGTATTAAAAACCCCGGATCTGAAAATCGGTGGTATTCTGGGCGGCTCTGCCTATGGAACTCTTGCCTGCATGGCATCCATAAAGGGAAAAGTTAAAATGAAGGGTAAACATGATGATTCAGGCTTTTCTTTCCAGGGCAATGCCTGGGCCGCCTGCGGAGTGGGTCACTGTTCTCCTGGAAAATGGGACAACATCAGTGATGCCAGGGATGATGACTGGTGCAAGACTGCTGATTCCAAATTTAAAGCAAGTTATAAAAATGATCAGTGGGATATTAAAAAACCAACAGTAAAATGCTGTTATTAGCGCTGAAAAGGATAAAAATATATTAAATTTTACTGCACTGTAATATAGGAGCTTTTATATGTTATACTATGCAAAAACAAATCTAAAATCAGGACTTCCAACTTTTTTCCTGCTGTGCATCATCTTTGTTTTTTTGTTCCCGTGTTCAGCCTATTCCAATGGAAAGCTCTATTTTTTATCCCTTGTGGAAAAAGATGATTATGATCAATCCAGAATCATTCTTGAATGGGGATCACTTGAAGGAAATATTTTTGAAGACATTCAGCAGTTCAAATTGTACCGTTCTGAAAACAGCGGAAGCGGATATGGCGATTATGCAGAACTGCCCCTGCCCTTTCCGGCATTCCTGCCGGATCAAAGCCCTATCGGTAATGAGTCTCAATGTGAACAAAATCTCAAGGAGAGGATAGCTGAAAGCACCACTGAAAAACGATTTAATAATCTTTTGCAGATTTTAATCAATTGGGGTTATGATGCAAATATACAAAATTTTTATAAGTTTCTTTTCCCTGTGCTAAATCCTGAAGATAAAGATGATTATAATGCGTTAAAAAAGATGCTGCTGCTAAGAAGATTTCCAGGTATTGCAGTGGCATCATCCTTAGGATATGTTGATAAAAATGTTAAACTCCAAAACAGATATAAATATCTTTTATCCATCATAAAAAAAAATACGCAAAAAATCCTTCCTGCCGGTAAAACCCCTGAAATTGATCCCAGTCAGATGACTGCTTTGCCTGAACCCACCAATTTCAGGCAGGTTCTTGTTTCTCAAAACAGCATAGACTGCTCGGAATATGATAAAAATCTTGATGACAGACTGATCCACATGACCTGGGATATCCCCTCATCTCCCAGTGAACTCAGCCTTCAGGTCATGACCTATGGATATGATATTTTCTGGGCTGCAAAAGATGATACAGGTGTGATTGGCGATATAGAAGCAAGGGATACAGCAGCAATTGAAACTCATATTAATGCAGGCAGACTTCACAGGCTTAATGAAGATCCCATCTTTATTTCCGGTCCTGCTTCTTCTGAAGGCAGGGAAAGCTATCTTGTAAAAGATAACGGGTCAGAGCATGCCGGTTGGGCAAGGGGGGATGAATTCATGTATTATCTTGCTGCCATTGATATTGCCGGGCACTATTCCAAAGGCAATCTGGTCAAAATAGAAGGGCTTGACTCAGAGTCATATGCAATGGTGCAGGACATGCAGGCTCCCCCAATTCCCTGGCGTATCCGAACTGTTGAAGAAAAAAATAATTTTGATCCAGAAAATCCTGCTCCCCCTGATTTTTTCCTGGAGTGGGAAACCATGACAAAAAAAAGCTGGCTACGAAACTATGGTGAAGGAAAAAACATCTGCCATGGGGATGACACAAAGGTGTGTTATTCAATGGGAAATCAGGCTTGCAAAGGCAATGAACGAGATGTCTGCGTTGATCTGGATATCAAAAAATACAGGGTCTTTAAATTTGACACTCCGGAAAAAGCAACAGAATGGGGGGCGGATTTTGACGGGGATGGCTGGCCGGACAGTATTGAACAAGACAAAGGGTTTAATCCGTGCAATAAAGAAAGTAAACCTCCTGGAGAGCTTCCCATTGCAGGAACCATTCCCCATGATCCTGACAAAAAAGCTACAAGATTTAAAATTCAGGAAACGCTGGTGTATGACAAGGTGTATTGGTACAGAGTTGCAGCAATAGATCAAAACGATAATATTGGCAATCTTTCCCCGCCTGTAAGAGTGGTTCTGCATGACAGGACACAGCCAGAGAATACTTCAAATTTATTCAAAGAAAAGTGCAATTTTAGTGCAGAGTGGTCAGGGAGCTGTGGTCAACCTGGAGATGATGCCATATTAACGATCAAGGTTGATATATCTGCTGAGAATACAGTTGAATATATTGGTATCTATTCCTATTACTATGATATTAAAGATCAAGTATACAGGTACAGGTTTCATGGAAAAAAGAAAATAACAGGCAGTGAGATTGAGATTACATCCACCTTTTTTAACAGCTGTGATCCAAATGGATGTGAAGGCAATCCTGGTGATTGTGACTATGTTGTCAGGTTCTTTGATCATAATGATAAACTCATAACTGAGTCTGATCTTTTTGATCTGTCCCAGGACTGCAATATTTATAACGGTTGTATCACATTGACAAAAGATATAGAAACTTGCTCCCTGTATCCATATGATGGGCAGGATGATGATTCCGATGACACTTTCTATTTTTGTCCTAATTTTTCCGAAGAGTTAGGTAAACTTGAAACAGCACGCCTCTATCTGAGGATTAATGGCAAAATGAGTCCATTTTTTTCCATTGAAAATACAACTGATTGTAAGGCAATTCCCGGGCTGAACTGGATTGTTCCGGATAATGCCTGTCTTGGGTCCAGAATATTCAGTAAAAATCATGTCGGTTCGGAAATGAAATTTTTTGACTGTTTTCCCAGAAAGCAAATTACATCCGATGACACCAGCGGCTGGATAAATCCTGAACCTTTTCCTGCCCCGATAATTGATGACATTGAAACGGGTGAAGATGATCAGGGAAAATATTTCACAATTTTCTGGACCTGCCAGACCGATGGGATTGCCGCATTCCCTGTAAGAATGAAAAACAGTGAAAATCAGTTTTATGAAACCAGTTTCAACCTTGAACAGGATGGCAAAGGCCGATTTTTTCACAAAATTTATCTCAGGGATGACAATGATTTGAATAAAAAATGGTATTTCAGTGTCAGGGCAGTTGATCTGACCATGAAAGCCAGTGACTGGTCCAAACAAAAAAGTGGAACCTGGGATGATATACAGATCCTTCAGAATCAAAATCAAAAAACAAAGATTCTGCCATGGCCCAATATTGATCTGCCGGAAAATGTTGACAGGTTAAAAACTGCCTTTATTATAAGAGATCATTCCAGTGATTCACCCCTGGCATATATCCCCGCTATTGTGTTGTCAGATGATCTTTCAAACCTGAGTATTGGCAACAAGATTTATCGGTGTGCTCAGACAATCTCTAAACTGCTTATTGATCTGGAATGTAATGGAGTGGAAAGATGTATTATGGATAAGGAAACTGAATTTGAATTGTGCAATTTTTGTCCTCTGCTTCAGGGACTGCTTTCCATGGATTCATTTATCGTGTACCGCCAGGAGGAGGGTAAGGATTATGTCCAGGTAAGCCCGCTTCTGGAAAAACTCCATTGCTATTCAGAAGATAATGATTATTTCATGCATGATCCCTATATCTTTTTAAGAAATTTTCAAAGTGCCGCAATTACAGGTATAGGAAATATTGATGAAAATCTTATCACGGGATTGCGCCTTGTTTTTGTGGATCGTTATCCTCGTACTGAATTGGTCAGAGTGCGATACAAAATCCTGGATGTAAATCACAGTACAGGGGAGATTGATCGTATTTATACAACAAATTGGATTCAATGATGAAGTGGAGAGGATTAAACTTATGAAATCATACATAAGACTAAGTTCAATTCTGGCTATTGGGGTATTATTAATCTGTTCAACATCCTGGACAGCTGAAAACGTTTTTGTTTTTTCAAACAACGATGAAATCAAGGCAAGCTATAATGTCCCGGACTGGACACAGGGTTTTGATACCGGCAATGTCGTGTGGCAGACCTGGGATAATGACCCCCCAGAGATGACAGACAGCGATAAAACACCAATCGTCCTTGAACCGGGTGATATTGCCATCCCCAATATGGTAAATCACGGAACCACTCCTTCTCCTCAAGATTATCCCTCCGTCTCTGTTTACAGTTTTGGATTTCCTGTTTATGACACTACCATACCCGATGGATATCCGGGTATATCCATCTCCCCTGCACCGGGTATCTATAATGAAACCATCCTTGTTACTGTTAAGGCCAGTGTTCATGGCGGAACGCCGGATCTCAGGGTAAGAGTAAATGACGGTCTGTGGCAGAAACCCGGAACCCATATCATTTCTTTATTCCTCTATAAATATTCAAGGATAGAGATTGAGGCATCAGATTCAGGGAATATTACACAGAAAACATTTTATTATACTATCAATAATAAAAAACCTGAAAGCATAGATACTGATGAAGATGGCCTGCCTGATGCCTGGGAAATTGAATATGGCTTTAACCCTTTAGATGCAGGTGATGTAAATAAAGACAGTGATGAAGATGGTATCTCTGATTTTGAACAGGCTATAATGGATTTTGATCCAACAAAAACAACTGACTCAGATGGTGACGGCTGGAGTGATTATGATGAATATGTCAGGGATACAAATGAAAATGAAGAATCAGATCATCCAAGCACACATAATTTATACGAAGTGGAAGCAAAGCTTTCCGGGGTTGTTTATGATCTGTCCGGCCCAATAGGAAATCGTTATTTTTCCATTCAAACCCTGTCAGGATCAAGTCTGTATGAAGGTGAAATTCCTACAGCAGGAGAATATGAGGCACGGATACCTCTGGGAACGGAAGCTTTTTTTCGAAGTGGTCATGCAATAGGTGATGACAGCCCGGTTCCGGGCTTTGTTGTAAAGCGTTACATACCGAATGTGAGCAGCCTTGAACCAGCAGATATGGAACCCGAGATTTGGCCATGGGATTCCCCTGAAACCTGGATGTCCCAGTTCAAGGAGTTTTTAAGAGCAAATCTTGTTCAGGATATTGAAGGGTTTGATATTCGACCGGAACATTATTCAGATATTGCTGTGGTTGAAAGGATGTTTGAACTTCTTTCAAACCAGGAATCGGGAACATTTCTTGCCTTTGGAAGAGAAAATCACACTCCCGGAGTAACTCTGGTTTCAGCATTAAAACATATCATATCCCAACAAATTGATATTTCTCAATTAACCAGTGAAGAGAATGATGTTCAGGAACCCAGAAATATGAATCTTCTCATGGAAGATATCCACTACAGTCTAACGGCGGTAAAAGAGTGTCAGGGAATTCCAGATATTAGGCAGGCTGTTCTGGATATTTATGAAACACCTGATCAGGATATTGAACAAATCGTATCCACAATTTTTCAGGAACCGGCAGCAAGTTATTTGAGCCGTCTTTTACTTTTCTTTTCTAAACCTGTAATTGATCGCCTACCCCATGATTTCTGTGAAGCTACAAATCCGTTTGAAGATTCAGATCAGGATGATCTGTCAAACATAAGAGAGTTATATCTGTCTGATTCCCTGTCATATGTTTCAAATCCTTTTTTGCTCGATACAGATGGGGACGGTGTACCTGACGGGCAGGATAATTGCCCTAAAACATTTAACAGTGATCAGAATGATGGAGACTGGGATGGAAAAGGGGATGCCTGTGATAGTGACTTTGATAATGATGGACTGAGTAACGGTGTCGAGAATATCTTTTCCAGTAACCCGGATGTTGTTGATAGTGACGGAGATAATATTTCTGATCAGGAAGAGTGGAATTCCAATACTGATCCCCAGATGCCTGATCCACCGCCGTTCTGGCATGATACCAGATACACGGCAGTAAATTATTTCACTGCCGTTCAGTTTTCATCTGCTCAAGATTTTGAAGATATCCCCCTTTTGTTCGGCAATCTTGTAACATCCATATATGGATATGAAGCTGCCAGCAAAGTTTCATTTAAAACTATTGAAAAGGATGGTTTCCAGGTAAGGGCCAGCAACAGCCCGGGAGGTGAAGAAGATCAGGATAAGTGTTCCTATCTTGCCATAAATAAAGCACCTGGGGGATTTCAAACAGGGAGTGTGAGCAGGCTTCCCATACCTATCATGGGCTGGCTCCAGATTAATTTTAACCACCCTTTTATCCAGCCCCCCTTGATCTGGGCAGCGGTTAATACCAGGCTCCATAATGCTGTTGTTCATATTGAAATGGGATCAATCAGTGAAAACGGTTTCCAGGTACGGCTCAGACAGGATGCCAATTCCAGTTATATATATCCTCCTGATCCGGAGCCTGAGACACTGGTCTGGATGGCAGCAAGTTTACAGGATGCTGGCAAACTTGGTGAGGCCGGGAAAATATTTGTTTCAAGTGATGAGTGGACCAGAGTCTGGTTTAATGATCCCTTTTCATCAACTCCAGATCTTCTTGTAAATATTAATGGCCAGGGAGATCCTGGATTTGAATGCGTGATACAAAATCTTGACAGTGAAGGCTTTGATATACGGCTTGCTCCTGATACCGGTGTTCCTGGAACAGCAGTTCTACCGGTTTCATATCTTGCATTGGGAACACAAATATGCACCAGTGATCTGGATGGTGATTATGTGTGTGATAACAGGGATAATTGTCCGGGAACACCCAATCCTCTTCAATTGGACAGTGATAATGACGGGCAGGGAGATCTATGCGATGCAGATAATGATAATGATGGTCTTCCAGATGTATGGGAAAGAGATGTTAATGGAGTGGCACCATTTTCACAGGACACTGATGGTGACGGCATAAATGATCCTGACGAAGATCTGGATTCAGATGGATTCTCAAACATTGAAGAATTGATTGCAGGTACAGACCCCAATGATGATAATTCAGCACCTCATGTAGAAATAGAGCTTGAAGGTTTTGAAACCGGTGATCTTTTGCAATATCCATGGCTGACATCCGGCAATAACCACTGGACAGTTACGGATGTACATCCTAAAGATGGAGTATATTCAGCTGAATCCAGGGATATTGGGCAGGAACAGATCACTTCTCTTGAAATTAATTTATATTGCAAAGAAGGGGAGATCAGCTTTGCATACTCCCTTGATTCAGAGTCTGGATCAGATTATCTAAAATTTTATGTGGATGGAATACTTAAGGATCAATGGTCTGGAACCATACCATATTCTTATGCAAACTATGCACTGGCAGATGGTATGCACCATTTTTCATGGGTTTATGAAAAAGATGAATCAGGCTCTGGAGGAGGTGATAAGGCCTGGATCGATGAGATTGTTTTTCCGGGCAGCGCAGATTCTGATACAGATGGTATGCCTGACGGCTGGGAATTTGAACACAATCTAAACTACTTTATTGATGACTCACTGAATGATCCTGACCTGGATTTATTTTTAAATATCAAGGAATACCAATATAATACAGATCCAAATGTGTCTAATTTAGACCCTGATTTCAGCATTGGTATTGATGCAGAGGATCAGGATAATGATGGGAAAGATATGGCAATTTTCATAGATGGGTTTGAGTCAGGTATTTTTTCAGGTTCTGATCTTGAAGATTTTGCTTTGGAATTTGGTAAATAGTTCACAAGGCAGAGCGGATCTTTTAAACCACCCTGCCTTGTGCAATAAATATAAAAAAATTAGTCCTTACCTAACACCTGAACGGCTTCCCTGGCAATTTGAAGTTCCTCGTCGGTTTGAATCACCCATACCTGAACGCGGCTTGATTCAGAGTGAATCAAGTAAGGATTTGAAGATGAAACCTTATTTTTTTTCAAATCAACTTCAACACCAAAAGATGAAAGATTATCGCAAACCTTTGAGCGAATGATATGGTCATTTTCGCCAATCCCTGCTGTAAAAACAATGGCATCAACCGTTCCAAGGACTGCAAAATAAGCACCGATCTGTTTCTTGATATGGTAAGAAAACATTTCAAGTGCGAGAGTTGCTTTTTCATTTCCTTTTTGGGCTTGTGCATGAATATCCCTCATATCATTCAAGCCGCAGATACCCTTTAAACCGCTCTCTTTATTCATCATCCGATTAAGCTGTCTTATGTCCATATCTGTATTTTCCAGAAGATACCCAACAATAGCCGGATCAATATCCCCGGAACGAGTCCCCATCATCATACCGGCAAGGGGAGTCATTCCCATGGAGGTATCCACACATTCTCCTTTTTTAACTGCACAGGCAGAACAACCATTGCCAAGATGAAGTGTGATTAAATTTATCCGGTCTGTGGCCTTTCCCATAAGCCTTGATGCTTCCTTAACCACATATTTGTGCGATGTCCCATGAAACCCGTATTTACGAATTTTATATTTTTCATACAATTCATAGGGAAGGCCATATAAAAATGCTTTATCTGGCATAGTCTGATGAAAATTGGTATCAAACACCGCAATATTGGGTTTACCGGGAAAGATGCGTTCTGCAACCTCAATCCCCGTCAGGTTTGAAGGGTTATGCAATGGGGCAAGTTTATTATTATCTCTTATGGTTTTTTTGACTTCATCATTGATCAGTATTGCGGTTTTTAATTTTTCCCCTCCCTGAACCACACGATGGCCAATGGCATCAATCTCTTTGATCGCATCAATCACACCTGTTTTTACATCTGTAATAAAGGATACAACTTCGTGCATTCCCTGGTTCTGGTCTACAATCTTTTTTTTTATATAAACCGTTTCTTTTCCGTCTTTTGAAAAAACCATGTGACTGATCCCGGATTCCTTCTCACCAATCCGCTCAACAATACCACCGGTCATTGCCCTATTGCCATTCATATCAAACAATTTATATTTCAGGGAAGAACTGCCTGTATTTATCACCAGAATTTTCATGAATGCTCCGTCTCACCTTCAGGTGATGATCAGCCAATTGATTCGATTGATGCAAACCTTGGTTCATGCAGGGGAATGAGAATGTCGGCTTCTTTTTGAACCTGTTTCATAATGTCATAGGCTCTATAAACATCCACATGGGTTCCCGGCGGAATTACATCCATTTCCATGCCTTTTATTTCAGGCGGCGGATTAAAATTTTCATCAATCACACAAAATCCAGTAATAGCGGCTGTGCCCTTTTTTGTCTGGATATAAATCGTTAATCCGCCTTTTGTGTGAACAGGGGTATGTTTAACACGAATACCATCCAGAATTTCGCAGTCTTCCCTGATGATTTTAATCTGGCCGTTTTCTTCAATATCGTCAATATAATCTTCCAGATAGCGGTAGTCGAGGGGATGGGGATCATGAACGGATTCAAGTTCTTTTTCATGGATATAAAATCTGGCATTTACGCATTTATAATCATTTTCACAATGATCCATATGAAGATGGGTATGAATGACAATATCAATATCCGATGGTGATAGGCCGTGTTTCTCAAGCCCCTGTTCAAAGGTAAAGATTTTACCGCCAATGGCATCTTCCCTCTCCTTTGACTGGATTGGGCTCATCTCCCCTGTATCCACGAGAATATTTTTATCACCGCCTTTTACCACCCATGTATAGATGGGAATGGTATACTGCTCACCCTGACCATATTGATAGGTCATCATACTTTTATCAAAAACTTTTGTTCCCATGACAATGGGATGAATGGTGTATTCCTTCATAGAGCTATTCCTCAAAATGTGATTGTATCCATAAACATCTTCTTTCTTAAGTTAGTGATCCATATAACTATTATTCTACAATTTCAATTTTTATTTTTATTCAGTACCTCACATATTTTTTGAACAAAATCCTTCTTTAAAACCGGCTTTAATAGAAAACCCTTAATGCCTAAAGATGCCGCCTTTTCTTCAGACATGGTTTCGCTGAACCCTGTGCAAAGAATAATTGGAATTTCTTTCTGGATTCTTAAAATATTAACAGCCAGTTCGTCACCTGCCATTTGAGGCATGGTCATATCCGTGATGACAAGATCAAAAAAATCCGGGTTTTTAGTAAAGGCCTGTAATGCTGATATCCCGTCTTGAAATGTTGCTACTTTATAGCCTTGGCTTTCCAGGATTTTTTGTGATGTGACAAGGATATCTATTTCATCATCTACGAACATGATTTGTTCAGTCCCTTTGGGCAAACTTATTTTTTTTTTTTTTGAAAAATCATGGGAACTTTTTTTTTCAATGACGGGCCAGAATACCTGAAATGTGGAACCATGGCCGACCTTACTATATGCTTTGATATAGCCATTGTGCTCTTTGACAATACCATCAACTACAGCCAACCCCAGACCCGTACCCTTGTCAGTATCTTTTGTGGTAAAATAGGGGTCAAATATCCTTTCCAAGGCTTTTTTGTTCATACCATGACCTGTATCCCTCACTTCAAGTTTAACATAATGACCCGGGATATATGAATTCAATGTGGAATGGTTTTGCGGTGTGATTTCTACATCATTTAACTCCACAAATAAGGTTCCGCCTGAGTCAAGCATCGCATGGTAGGCGTTTGTACAAAGATTCATAACAACCTGATGTACCTGGGTAGGATCTGCCAATACCATTGCACGGGATAATATCTTTTCTTGTATTTCAATGGTTGTGGGTATTGAAGAACGTAAAAATTTGACAGCTTCTTTGATGATAAAAAATAATTCAAGTGATTTTTTTTTGTATTCCGCCTGTCTGCTGAACGTCAGGATCTGCTGCACCAATTCAGCTGCCCTTTGAGCACCCTTACCCAACTGATCTAAATTTTTCTTTGTTTTTACAGGATCATCGAGGTTCATTCCCGCCAGCTGGGTATAACCAAAAATACCAGATAAAATATTATTAAAATCATGGGCAATTCCTCCGGCAAGGGTACCAATAGCCTCCATTTTCTGGGATTGCCTGAGTTGAGCTTCTATTTTTTTTTGTTCGGTAATATCCGTCAAATTAACAACAAGGCCGTTATTTATTCCTTGAAGATCCTTTATTATCGCAGCACTAAGGAAGGTATCAATGATTTTCCCATGTTTGGATAATCTCTTTGTTTCAAATCGAACAGAATTCCCGGATTCATAAATTTCTTTTATTTTTAAATGGGTAATTTCTTGCTGATCCTCAGGTACAAATGGAATACGTTTGCCTTGCAGTTCATTTAAGGTCCATCCAAAGCTCTCAGTAAAGGCAGGATTTAAATATAATGGATATCCATTGATATCGTATACTGCAACAGGATCAGGGTTTGCCTCAAAAATTGCTTTTAATTTTTCTTCATTTTTTCTTAATTCCTCTTCAACCTGCTTACGTTCGGAGATGTCCCGGACCACCGATAGAACTATATCCTGACCCTTGATGTGCATTTTGTGATTGTGTACCTCAATTGGTATAATAGTGCCGTCTTTATGTATATCTAAACCCTCAAAGAATTTACCATGGATTAGTTCGTTCCTGAGCACACTTCCCACTTTACCTCGAATTTCCGGGGCTTGAAGGTCAGCTACGGTCATGGTTTTGAATTCTTTGCGTTCATAGCCGAGCATCTTGGATGCCGCAGCATTGGCGTCAATTATGCGGTCGTCCAGAGTAAAGGTAAAAATGGCGTCAGGCGCTTCATCAAAAAGCATGCGAAAGCGCTCCTCGCTTTCGCGCAGCGCAACTTTTATTTCGCCCGCTTTTATAACATTGTTTGTGAGAAAAAATGTAAACACCAATATCATTCCGATATAGGAATACTCCAGAATATAAATAAAATTATAGCCTCCACTGCTCACAAAGGTATCGTTCATGAGACCTGCAAAAAGTAGGATTATGGCTATCAGCAGCGGCATTCCATTTTCTTTGTTTTCACTCCTATAGAACTTCAGACTTACCATAAAAATATATATGAAAAAGAGTAACCCCACTATGCCCTGGAGATCGGTTAAAACGCCCGGGGTCATTTCGTCGTATCTGATATCATATCCGAATGGAAGCCGAATCTCCTTTATGGAAGCCACACTTGTCCATGTCAGGTCACTTCTGATAAACAACCCTGCCAAGGCAGCAAAGACATAGTAAACAGTGAATCCCATTACGATCTTCTTGTTTGTCTGGCCTGTATAATCAGCAATGAACCAAAGGAATGTGATACCCAGCACCGCCAGGGTAATGACCTGAAACCGTTGCCATTCGACGCCAAGTTCCGGTGAGGAAACACTGTACAGGCCTGCACAGCAGATAGAATATAAACCTACACTGAAACAGGAGAAGGCAAATGTTAGGTTTTGACGATTATCTTTTTTCCGGAGGTAAATCAAAAAATGATAGAATCCTACGTAGAACATCAAAGTTGCCATTACAACGGGTGGTATGGAAATTGTACTCATGGTTGGTTCCCTCCAAATGAGACTTTAGGCCGAACAAACATCCTTTTTTTGAATTATATCAAACTATGGGTTTTGTATTTTTAACAATACGAGTTCACCTTTGCACCCGTGAAAAGGTGAAAAACCAATTTACAATATATTGTAGTATATAGCAAATTAATTTTCAGGAATGATGGTCAACTGAAAAAAGTATCATAAGCGGAATTGACATTAAATTAAGTAGACCATAAAAAAGCCTGGAAAAAAATTCCAGGCTTTTTGGCTCAACTTATATGGATTCTTATCTACAAAATCTGCTTTAAGAAAAGCTTTGTCCGGTCGTGTTCAGGATTGACAAAAAAATGTTCCGGGGTTCCTTGTTCAACGATCCGGCCCTCATCCATGAAAATCACGCGGTCCCCCACTTCCCTTGCAAATCCCATTTCATGGGTGACACAAACCATTGTCATACCTTCATTTGCAAGGGTTTTCATCACATCCAGAACCTCTCCGATCATTTCAGGATCAAGGGCAGATGTGGGTTCATCAAACAACATGATCTTAGGATCCATTGCAAGAGCCCTTGCAATGGCCACGCGCTGTTGCTGTCCGCCTGAAAGATTGGCAGGATAGGCTTTGACTTTATCGGCTATGCCAACTTTTTCAAGAATGGCCATGGCTTTTTCTTCACGCTCTTTTTTACTTCTTTTCCTAACCAGTTTTTGGGAAATTGTCACATTTCCCAGGATGGACAGATGGGGAAACAGGTTAAAAGACTGGAACACCATCCCCATTTCAGCCCGTACTTTATTGATATTGGTTTTTGGATCAAAAATATCCACACCTTCCACGAGGATCTGTCCCTGCTCCGCTGTTTCCAGACGATTCAGGCATCGCAAAAAAGTACTCTTGCCTGAGCCTGAAGGCCCTATCACAACCACCACTTCCCCGGCTTTAATTTCATTTGAAACATCTACAAGGGCTTTGACCTCGTGGGGAACGTAAAATGTTTTATATATATTTTTTACTTCTATCATCCTGTCGAAGTCCTCCGTTCCAGATATTGTACACACATGGAAAGTGTAAAGGTTATCATCAGATAAAGAATGGCGCACAGAATCCATAATTCAAATGTCTGAAGACTGGTGGTAATACCTTCACGGGTTGCCTTGGTCAATTCCCTGATGGAAATCATACCCAAAAGGGAGGAATCTTTTATCAAATTGATAAACTGGCCTGCCAGGGGCGGCAGGATGGTTTTCAATGCCTGGGGAAGAATAATATGATACATGCATTGAAAATAGGTCATACCGGCTGACCGGGCAGCTTCCACCTGCCCTGTATGAATGGCCCCGATTCCGGCTCGGACAATCTCCACCACATAGGCCCCGGTAAAAACAGAAAGCGCTGCAATGCCGTACCACTCAGGATCTAACTTGGGAAGACCGTTCATCATAAGAATTTTATTAATCGTGGTACCCAGGACAAAATAGGCAATCATGATCTGGACCAGCAACGGAGACCCCCGAATAATTTCCACATAGGTAATGGCAGTCCATTTTAAAATCGGGGTGTCTGACACCCTTGCCACGCCGCCTATAATTCCCAGAGAAATTCCCAGAATAGTTGAGATAAAACTGATTTTCATTGTGATCCATAAACCAATTGCCAGCAGCCCAGGCTTCCAACCGCCTTCATATTCGGCAATCTTATCTCCCGGTGATGTAAAATCCCCTTCATCAAGATCAAATGAGCCCTTAGGTACTGTATAGGTGTGATCGCCTAAGTCATCTGTGATAATCACATCAAACTTATCACCATTTGCCTTGATTTCTTTTACTTCACCATTGGAGTCTGCCCAGATGGTCACTGTCTCAATATACATAAAGTATTTGGGAACCTTGTACCATCTCCAGATATAGTCAACCGTTGATGTTGCATAGTATACTGAGCCGACCATCAGCAGCATCAATGCAACAAAACCTGCCACTGAAAACGAATAGGCAGTCGGATTACTCAATCTTTGAATATTGGATATTTTTGAGTCCATCTATTTTATTAAACCTTAAATCTTAGCGTAATCAAAAAAAAGGCCGACAAGAAATTTTCCTGTCGGCCCAAAAAAAACATTTATATCAAATGATTATTCTGCAACCTTATCAAACCAGTCGGAACTTTTTAACCATTTGTCATAGGATCTTTGCCACAGTCCGTCACCTTTATACTGACGCAAGAAATTGTTCAGGTAGTTCATGAAGTCAGGATCACCCTTTCTGATGGCCATTGCAAGGGGTTCATAGGTAAAAGGCGTGCTAAGTGCAATAGATTTACCCGCACCATGCTGACCCTGCATTTTTTCAATAAAAGGAAGGTCATAGATCAACGCATCTATATTTCCCTGGATAACTTCCATGGCTGCTTCTGCTTCCGCTTCATAGGATTTGTACTTTGCCCTTGGGATCAGTTTCTGGGCAGCCTGTTCTCCGGTTGTTCCAAGTCTTGAAGCAATGGTATATTTTGGATTATTCAGATCTTTGTATGATTTAACGATGCCTTCAAGTCTTTTATTCAACAAAATAGCCTGTCCCACAACAATGTAAGGATCAGAAAAATTGATCTGAAGGTTTCTTGACTGGGTAATGGTCATACCCCCGATAATAATATCAAACTTATCCGTCACAAGAGCTGGAATAATCCCATCCCATGCTGTGTTTACCGGAACAAATTTTACACCCATTGATTTGGCAAGCGCTTTTGCCATATCAATGTCAAAACCCATGAATTTACCATCTTTATTGGTCATTTCAAACGGCAGGTACCCGGATTCAAAACCAACACGAAGTTGTTTGCTTTGAAGAATTGTTTCAATGGTTGATTTTTTGGCCAATTCAATATCATCTGCAAATACAGGTGCTGACACTAAAAGAAAAGCCATTGCAAACAATGAGATTAATACTTTTTTCATCTTTTTTCTCCTTAAAAATTAATGTTTGACTTTTTATAGTCCCTTAATTAAGGCCGGTATCCCGTAAAAAGCCATGTTAAATAACGATAAACCCTCATACATAAAATTAATACCATATAAGTGAGATTAATACTTAGCATAATAATTTGAAATGGCAAGAATTATTCATAAAAAAGACTTCTTTTTTTGGGGAAATCAATTATTTATTTGCTTGACTTTTATATTATTTTTTGCTCAGTTGTTACCTGGGTAGCAACAAGCTGGCATTATAATACCTTAACTCAATGGTTTTCGCAAGTTATTATAAAAGGATGGAGGGCTGACATGGAAAAGTTGAAAGACATAATAAGCAGTTATTATAATAGTTATCTAAAAGAGGTTAAACGTATCGTTCAAAAGATCCATGACACACCGGAACTGTCCGAAGAAGAGACCTTGGCCTGTAAGATTCAGGTGGAACTTCTTGAAAAATGGCAGTTTGCTGTTGAAAAAAAGTATAAAGGATTAGACACAGCCTTTAATGCGACGTTTGGTGAAGGTCGTCCCAATATCTGCGTCATGTCTGAATATGATGCCTTGCCCGGCATCGGACATGGATGCGGTCATAACCTGATCGCCGGTGTTGCCCTTGGCACCGGAATTGTCCTTAAGGAATTGATTTCAAAAAACCATCTTAAAGGAAGTGTTACTGTAATGGGTACACCAGCCGAAGAGAAGCGGGGCTGTAAAATTGACCTGATTCAGGCAGGAGCCCTCACGGATGTCGACATAGTTCTTATGGCCCACCCATCTGATCACCCCACATCCCAGTCTATGGAATCGGCAGGCATCATGCAATTTTTAATAGAGTTTAAGGGGCAGTCTGCTCATTCAGCAGCAGCGCCTGAAAAGGGTTTGAATGCGCTGGATGCAGTGCGCCTGATGTTCAATGGTGTGGATGCCTGGCGGCACCAGCTTCCTGAAACATGCAGGATTAACGGTGTGATTAAAGACGGTGGAAAGGCGCCCAATATTATCCCGGACTATGCCCTGGCAGACTTTTATCTGCGGTCCTTTGACATGGATTTTTTATTGTCCATGAAAGAGCGATTTGAAAATATTGCAAAAGGTGCGGCTCTCATGACAGGCACAACCGTCACAATAGAAGAAATAAAACATCCTTACAAACCCGGAAAACCCAACAATGAGTTAAACAAAGCATTTATGACACTTGCAAAAAACTATGGCATGGAACCGGAATGGATGGAACCATCAAGAGCTTCTTCGGATTTTGGCGATGTAACCTATGAGGTTCCTGCAATACACGCCTTTTTCAATATTACCGGAGAAAAAAAGGATGTAGTTATCCATTCTAAAGAGTTTACACAATGTGCCATCTCTTCCTTTGCTTTGGAGCAGATGGGAAAAACCGTTAAAATTTTATCAGAAATCGGATATATATATTTAACCCAAAAAAATTTTGAGAAAAAAGTGCAGGACGCCTTCCCGTTTGCCAAAACCAAAAAAGAATAAAAACCTTGACTTATAATTTTAAGCTTAATACTAGCAGAGTTGGGATATACATGAATAAATATTAATGATGGTGACAAGAATTCATGGAAAAAAATCAAATAGCATTATCAGTTGAAAATCTTTATAAAAACTTTGGTGATATCGAAGTATTAAAAGGAATTTCTCTTACGGCAAACAAGGGAGATGTCATCTCCATCCTTGGATCTTCCGGGTCCGGGAAAAGTACGCTGCTGCGCTGCATCAATTTCCTTGAAATGCCCAACACCGGGAAAATCACTGTATGCGGAGAAGAAATTGGGCTTGAAAAAAACCGAAAAGGTGTAAACAGACCCAAAGATATCAAACAGGTGGAAAAAATCCGCTCAAAACTTGCCATGGTTTTTCAGCAGTTCAATCTCTGGAGCCACATGACCATTCTTGAAAATGTTATTGAAGCACCCATCCATGTTTTAAAAATCCCCCGCGCCCAGGCTATTGAAAAAGCTGAGTATTATCTGGATAAGGTTGGCATAAAAGAAAAGTTAGACGCTTACCCGGTACAGCTTTCCGGCGGGCAGCAGCAGAGAGCCGCCATTGCCAGAGCCCTTGCCATGGAACCCGAAGTCATGCTCTTTGATGAACCCACCTCCGCCCTTGATCCCGAACTTGTGGGTGAGGTGCTTCAGGTTATCCAGACACTGGCCCGGGAGGGAAGAACCATGATCGTGGTGACCCATGAAATGGGATTTGCAAGGAATGTCTCTTCCCGTGTGATCTTTTTGCACGATGGAATAATTGAGGAAGATGGTGAGCCTGCAATAGTATTTAAAACACCGAAATCCCAGCGATTTCGGGAATTTATAGCCGTAAGCGAATAAATATAGAATTTTATTTTAACCTGATTTTAAAAAAGGAGTCGGTATGAAAAAATTATTATCAATGTTGGTTGTTTTAAGTATTGTTTTTGCAGCAGGAACTCTCTTTGCCAAAGACTGGAAAAAAATCCGGATTGGTGTTGAGGGAGCCTATCCTCCTTTCAGTTTTGTTACACCTGACGGAAAACTGGACGGCTTTGATATTGATATTGCCAAAGCCCTTGTAGAAGCGGCTGGTGCTGAAATAGTGCTGGTTGCCCAGGACTGGGACGGTATTATCCCGGCACTTCTTGCAAGAAAATATGATTGTATCATTGCTTCCATGTCCATTACTGAAGAAAGAAAGAGAAAAGTTGCCTTTACCAATAAATACTATCAGACTCCTGCAAAATTTGTTGTAAAAAAAGGCCTGATGAATGAATTTTCCAAAGCTGCCATCAAAGGCAAATCCATTGGGGTTCAAAGAGCCACCATCCATGATAAATACCTGACAGATAATTACGGCAGCGACGTCACTGTTAAAAGATACGGTACCCAGGATGAGATATACCTTGATATTATAGCCGGAAGAATCGAATTATTCCTTGCGGACAGCATTGCAGCTTCAGACGGTTTCCTGCAAAAACCCGAAGGCAAAAACTTTGAGTTTACCGGTCCCGACTTAGTCGATCCCAAATGGTTTGGTGTTGGCGCGGGAATTGCCTGCAGAAAACAGGATACGGCGCTTGTGAACATACTGAATGCCGCCATTGACAAGATCCGTGCAGACGGAACCTATAAAAAAATTCAGGATAAATATTTTGACTTTAACGTATATGGAGAGTAATGCTTAATCTTCAAGGATACGGACCCAGTATACTGCAAGGCACAATTCTCACCATAGAATTGTGCCTTGCTTCCCTTGTGATTGCGATGTTTTTAGGCATTATCACTGCCCTTGCAAAGCTATCTGGCTCCCGGCCATTGAATATGGCAGCCACGGCTTATACAACCGTTATAAGGGGCATCCCGGACCTGGTTCTCATGCTGCTGATCTTCTTTGGCGGTCAGGTATTGATCAACCAGCTCGGTCCCATGGTAGGATATGAAGAGTATATTGACATCAACCCGTTTGTTGCGGGTGTGTCCACCATTGGATTTATCTTTGGAGCCTATATGGCTGAAACCTTCAGGGGGGCTATATTAGCGGTTCCAGACGGGCAGCTTGAGGCCGGATACTCTTACGGTATGTCCCGTTTCCAGGTATTTTCAAGAATTTTACTGCCCCAGATGGTCCGCCATGCCATTCCCGGTTTTGGTAACAACTGGCTGGTCCTGATGAAAACCACAGCCCTTGTATCCATTATCGGGCTGAACGATATGGTCAGGATGGCAGCCCTTGCAGCAGGGGCAACCCGCATGCCCTTTACCTTCTATTCAGTTGTAGCCATCAATTATCTGATTTTAACTTCAATTTCCATCCTGATTTTAAACTGGCTCAATAACAAATACAGTGCCGGGATCATAAAGGATTGACCATGGATTTTTCAATTATATTTGGAAATTTAGATATTTATTTTGAAGGTCTTAAAAACACCCTGATCCTGGTATCAATTTCTCTGGTCATCGGATTGATCTTTGCCGTTCCCCTGGCAGTGCTCAGGACATCAAAAAACTTAGCTGTTTCAGGCCCTATCCAGGCATATGTCTATTGCTTCAGGGGCACACCCCTTCTGGTTCAGATGTTTATCATCTACTATGGCATGGGCCAGTTTGAACCCATAAAAGCTTCTTTTTTATGGTTTTTTTTTAAAGAGGCTTATTTTTGTGCCCTTTTTGCCTTTACCCTGAATACCTGTGCTTATACAATAGAAATTATCCGGGGTGCCATTGAGAACACCCCCCATGGGGAGGTAGAAGCAGCCAAGGCAGCCGGGATGTCAAATTTTTTAAGATTCCGCAGAATTATCCTGCCCAGTGCATTCAGAAGAGCTTTGCCCACATACAGCAATGAAATTATTTTCATGCTCCATGGCAGTTCCCTTGCCAGTGTCATCACCATCATTGATATTACAGGTGCTGCCCGAATCGTCAATTCAAGATACTATAGTCCCTATGAGGCCTTTCTTACGGCAGCGGTCTTTTATATGGCCATTACCTTTATAATTATCTGGCTGATAAAAAAGCTGGAAATCAGATGGTTTGCCCATCTAAGAAGGGAATGAAGACAAATTCGACAACACCTCACAATATAAGAATCCTGACGGTTTCGGATTTTGTTGACAAATCATTAACTCAAATGGTTGAAAACAAAACCCTTGAACCTGTGGATCTCATCATCTCCTGTGGCGACCTGGCCCCGGAATACCTCTCGTTTTTAAGGGACAGGCTTGATAAACCTCTCTTGTATGTAAAAGGAAACCACGATATCCGTTACACACCATCCAACCCTGTGGGATGTGAGAATATTCATGCAAAACTTCGCCGGTTTAAATCTTTGAATATTCTGGGCCTTGAGGGCTCCATATGGTACAATGGCGGTGTGAATCAATACACGGACATGGAAATGAAAAAAATCATCTTTGGCAT
>NZ_JAIOSW010000003.1 GCF_021107415.1 Desulfobacula sp. | reverse complement strand
CCGAGCTTATTGTTTTAAGTATCATTAATTCAAGGGATATTGAATCAGTGGAAAGTATAGTTTCCATGGGCTATGATGTTGATGCAGAGCACTATGTTGAAGAGATCCGCAAAGACAGGAAACAAAAGCTCAACAAAATGGCAGATGAAGCTAAAATTGATAATGACAAGGTTAAAGTCTTGTTTAAGATTGGAAAACCGGTTCTGGAAATTTTAAAAGTTATCAGTAAAGAAGCGCCTGATCTTGTTGTCATGGGCACAAGGGGCCGTTCCAACCTGAAAAACAGCATTATGGGTGCTGTTGCTGAAAAAGTTTTTAAAAGATCTCCTGTCAATGTGTTTTCGTATCGGGATGAAGACGTTAAAAAAAGCCTGGAAAAAAGGCTTCCTTTTTAAGAAACCTGTTTAAACCAACCGCTTTTAAATATCTATATGGATATTTAAAAGCGGTTGGATCATTTAGCAGCAAAAAAGGTCACATTACTCTAAATTGTAACGTGCCAGAGCAGAAGTTACAATATGGTCAATGAGTTTTCGATACTCTTCCATGGGTCCGTCAGAAGAAGGATCATATAAAGAAAAAATTTGGGGACTCCAGCTTTTTACCGGTTTTAAGCCGGGTATCCCGTTCACTTCAATGATTTTGGGTTTGCCATCGGCATCAAGGCGCATATCAGCCCTGACATGATCCAGGCAGTTTAATGCTTCCATGGCCTGGCGGCAAAGTTCAATCAGTTCTTCTTTTATTTGGGAAACCGGTTTTATTTTTGTTACACCCACCCCTCTTAAATCACTTCTCAAGATGGGATATTTGCCATACATGGAAGGATCTACCACTACTTTACCGGGTAAAAATATTTGGTGCACTCCATTGCCCAGCATCAGAACCGTATATTCATCTCCGGGAAGATATTCTTCCACCAGGGCGGGCTGTTCAAACCGACTTTCAATGTAATCTATTCTTTTTTTCAGTTCTTCAGGTGAATTAACAACACTTTCATCGCTGATGCCAACAGACCTTGATTCATAGCTGGGTTTTACAAAAGCCGGGTAAACCATGTCCGGAAGGTCATCTGATGTTTCAAGCTGATAATGGTAGGGAACTGAAATACCTTTGTTTTCCAATATTTTATGGGTGCTGGTTTTATGGATCAATTCCTTCATGGTTTTCGCATCAGGCCCGATATAGGGGATGCCTTTGTCATCAAAAATATCTGCAAGCCATTTTTCATCACCATTGCCCATGCCAATGGTCTCTGATTTGCCGGAAATGTGATAAAGAGCACTCCAGACAATATCAAAATTATTCTCTTCAAGACTTGAGTAAAATTCATCCATGTTGTTAACAAAGGCAATCTTTGCACTTTTTCCGGAATCATCAATTGCTTTTTTGATACTTTGGGTGGCAGTGATATCCCCCCAGCCCTGGGCGTCACCTGCCGGGCCTGTGATAATTAATACTTTTTTCATTAATTTTGCAACCTTTCAATATATAAGAGAAAAATTAACTTTAAATTTTAAACAGATTTGGATTACATTCATAGCATGCCAGGGCTTTGACCGCTTCCGGAGAAACATTTTTCAGCAGCCTGACATAGGCATCAATTCTTTCGGGTTCCCAAAAAACTCTGGAGACAACGTGCATGTCAATGTCAGGAGAAAAAATATTCGTTTCTTCTGATTTTTCCATTACCGGGTTTTCCATCACCGGGTCGTTCATTACATGATCGGCCATTCTTTCGTTGGGATTGAGAATGATGACCTTTCCTTTTACATGTTTGGATAAAGCCTTGCAAAAAAGATCCTGACAATATCCAAAATGTGTACAGCAAAGTGCAGCATATACCTTTCCTATGGGTTGACACATCTTTGAAGTAGCAGTTGAGACATTGGCATTGATCATTTTTGCTACATCGCTGCCAAAGGGATTTCTCTCAATTTTTCCTGCAAGATTTGTGCATCCCTGACTGGTAATTCGGTCAGGACCAATCCCCATTTTAATAAGCTTTTGTTGATGGGTTTTTTCAGCAATGGTTGTGGGTGTCCCAAATATAATCACATGGCTGTCCGGATCTGCCATAAGATTTTCATGGATCAATTGAACGCCGTGATCCACGATACCGGAAACCATGGTCCCGGTGTTCTGACTATAAGGCGTAAAAGGATAAATCACAGAAAGCGTATTACAGGCTATGAGAATTATGTCCGGTTTCAATTGTTCCATGGCATTCAATGCATTATTAAAAACCCCGGCCTTCTGGTCCATGGTTTTAAAATGATTATAACCCCTGTTCTGTTCAGGCCATGCATTGAAATAGATCATTGAGACATCCTGGTATGGTGATTTATTGGCCAGATGGGCTGCAATCCGGGAAAAGACTGACATGCCGCCTAATCCTGAATCAGTTACCAGAATAGTTTTTTTCAAAGGGCCTGGTCTCTTATTTGAAAGATTCATGGAAATTATTCTTTAAGTTTAAAACCATCTGTTTTGCAGGTCAGCCATTCATCAATCAAAGACCGTGACCACTGGGGTGATGATTCAAGCTTTCCCTCCACGAGATGAGTCATAAAATCCTTCCAATGATGATAATGCTGTAGTGTGGTCAATCTGTTACGAAACATTGCAGCACCTTTTTGAGGGTCTGTTTTTATTTTTTTTGTGATCATGGATATTTCATTGAAAAATCCGTTAATGCCATAATAGTGTAGAAAACCATGCCATGCTTCTTCAAGTTTTTTGTCATCATGCAGGGGCAATGAGATTTCTTTGAATTTTTTCCAAAAAGCGTGAAGTTCCGTCTCTATTAAAAGAGAGAGCCCCGAATCATGGATCTCATACGGAATAAGCTCCAGGGATACAAGAGAATCTTTGTTTAATTTAAGGTTTACAAGATAGCCCAGTTTTCGGTAGTAAAGATCAGTCTGCTGATAAAAAACAAAATTTCCCAGGCTATAAATAATAGGAATATTATTATAAAATTGAATACCCTGCGGGACATGGGGGTGATGACCGATAACAATATCGGCACCCGCCCTGGCCATCTGCTTAAAAGCTTTAGCAACATAAGGCGGTGGAAAGGGAATATATTCAATACCGCAATGTGAAACGGCAATGATGAAATCAACTTTTGGTCTAAGCGATTTAATTGTATCTTCAATTTTGGGCAAATCCCACCCCATGACACCGGGTTCTTTCCCTGCTGATGTGAGATCTTCTCCTTCACTGAAATTGACAATGGCAATTTTAATATCATTAACATTAATTACAAGGGGGGTGCAGGCCTCTTCAATGGACATTCCTGCCCCTGTCCATTGAAGATGATGATGATTTAAAATATCCATGGTATCTTTAAATGCATCAATCCCGTAATCAAACACATGATTGTTTGCCAGGGTGACCACATCGAATGGAACAGCCTTCAGTGCTTTTATGTGGCGTTGTTTACCTTTGAATACAGCACCGCTTTTAATGGCCGCATCTCCTCGGTCACTCAAAGGAGATTCAAGATTAACAATGGATAAATCCACAGACCTGAGAATGGGCAGAAGATCTCCATATATGGATTCCGGACGGGTATCCATAATTTTTTTAAAGACACGAATGGGTGCCCAGTCACCGGCAATACAAATTTTTGCCATCGCCTTTATAGAATGTGAAGCTATTGTATCGGATGCCCAGGAACCCTTTTTCCAGTCAACTGATGTTATTGTCGGCTTATTAAACCTGCGTTAAAGGCTTATCTTACCAGATTTCAGGATAGGCAACATCTACAAAATTCTTTTGCTTCAATTTCACCTTTAATGGCATCTGAAATCACCTGTTTGTATTTTTCTAAATCCATGATCCTTCTCCGTGGGGTTTCGTGTTATGCTAAAAATTAGTAAATTATCTATCTTAGCCCATAAAAAAAATGACCGCAAGAAAAACTCCTGATTGAACAGGATTTCAGGTATGTATTGACAGGGGCTAAAGATTCGGTTACACAGAATTTTTAAGGGTTTAAAATTGATTATATTTATTTTTTAAAAGTGATTCAATGAAAAAAAAAATAAGTGTCTCCTGTCCAATGGATTGTTCGGATCTTTGCCGGTTTGTTGTCACGGTTGAAGAAGGACAAATTATTAAATTTGAAGGGGACCGTCATCATCCTGTTACAAAGGGATTTACCTGTAAAAAAGGTAAAGATCTTGTTCAAAGGATGTTGCATCCGGACAGGATAAGACATCCTCTGATAAAAAAAAACGATCAGTTTGTTAAGGCCTCTTACGAAGAAGTTTTTCATATCATTGCTGATAAACTTGTGTCCATTAAACAAAAATTTGGAACCAAGGCTATTTTAAATTATACCAGTGATGGGTATGGGGGTATTAAAAACAGGATTCAAAGTATATTTTTTAATTGTTTTGGCGGAGTGACACAGCCCACAGGGAGCCTTTGCTGGGGGGCTGGAATTGCTGCACAGCAATATGATTTCGGCAATCCCAGAGGGCATTTTCCTGATGATGTTTTAAATGCTGCGACCACTCTCGTTTGGGGCAGAAATCCTAAATTTACCAGTATCCATCTGTATAAACTGCTTAAACAGGCCCAAAAAAAGGGCAGCCGTATTGTTGTTATTGATCCTGTGAAGACAGCAACTGCTAAAGCATTTGATGATTATATCAGAATCAGGCCTTCAACGGACGGGGCTCTTGCCCTTGCCATGGCCAATATAGTCATTGAAAATAATCTTCATGATAAAGGATTTATTGAAAAATATGTTTTGGGGTTTAACCGGTTTAAAGCATATGCAGCAGGGTTTACTCTTAAAAAAGCAGAACAGATCACCGGCATCAGTGCCAAAACCATCGAGACCATGGCATTGCAGTATGCAAGGTCAAAAACGGCATCCATCTATATCGGGTTTGGCATGCAGCGTTATCACAATGGTGGAAATAATATCAGGTGCATTGATGCTTTGGCAGCCATTACAGGAAGTATCGGCAAAAAGGGCTGCGGTGTGAATTATGCAGCAAAATCCATCAGTCCATTTCTCTATGATTTAGATAAGAAAAGTGGGATATATGCAGAGAACAGGCGTGTTTTTACTATTGGAAAGTTAGGACAATTTTTAGAACAAGTTCAGGACCCGCCTATTAAGGCCATTTTTGTTGCCTGTGCAAATCCTTTGACCCAGAGTCCAGATCTTGAAAAAACAGTCAAAAATTTTTCCCGGGTTGGGTTTAAGGTAGTATTTGATCATTTCATGACGGATACCGCCAGACAGGCTGATGTCGTTCTCCCTGCAGCCTTTGTGTTTGAACAGGAGGATCTTTTTGCGACATCCATGTATTCTCCTGTGCTGAACTATTCGCAAAACGCGCTTGATCCGCCTGAAGGACTTATGCCTGAGTTTGAATTTTACCTGGAACTGGCAAAAAAGATCGGGTTGAAAAATCTTGGATTCAAGGATTCCCAAGACTATTTGAGAAAAAGTGTGCAACCTTTATTGGAAAAGCTTGGAAAAAGGTTTGCCCAATTACCTGATTCATATTTAAGGATAAAAACCCATGAAATTGCCTGGGAAAATAAAGTTTTTGAAACCCCTTCCGGGAAGATTGAGCTCTATAGCGAAAAAGCGTTACAAGCCGGCCTTTCACCGCTCCCAACCTTTATTGAACCCAGTTGTGGGAATGATCAGCTCCCATTAAGGCTTTTGACCTGCCACACGATTGATTCCATGCATTCTCAAGGGTTTGCATTCAATGATGAAGTGCCAAAAGTATACTTGAACCGGAAAACAGCCCAAAAATTTGCTGTTGAAAAGGAAGCTTACGTATTTGTAAAAGGAGAAAGAGCAAAATTAAAGGTAAGGTTATGCATTGATGAAGCTATTTGTGATAACACCGCTTTTATTTACCAGGGATGGTGGCATAAAAGCGGTGCAGTGAATTATCTAACAAATCCCGAGATTTCAGATATGGGTAAACAGGCTGCATATTATGACAGCTTCTGCACGATTAAAAAAATCGGATAGCTTACTATTCGACTCTGTGCCAGGTCTGGGTTCTGAAGAAAAAGAGGATATAACCCCTGACCATAAGCTTGCCTTCTTCAACCCATACTGTACAAGTGTAGATTTTACCTTCTTTGGGATCCAGTATGGTGCCGCCAGTGTATTTATCGTTTTTCTTAACAAGATCTTGAATAATGACCATCCCTTTTGTCAGCTGGTCTTTGCGGGGATCGTCATCCGGGCATTTGTCGCAAACAGGATCAGGATCTTCACCGGGTTTTCGGAATAATTCTTTTATCTGGCCGAAATATTTTCCATCTTTTTCATAAATTTGTACAATGGACTTGGGCTCATTGGTTTTGTCATCAATGGTTTTCCACTTCCCGACAATGGAAGTGTCCTGGGCAAAGCTTGAGGCAATAAAACAAAAGTAAAAAAGAACCGATAAAGCAGTAAGTTTAACCATGTTTTTCATAATTTGTCTCCAATTAGTTAGTATTGAAAATATAAACACCGTTATTCTTTTTAGTCTTATGTTTTTTTTGTGTCAAGGAAAAAACATTTTAATGGGAGGGCAGGGGATTGCATATAAACCCCCCTGCCGTTTCCCCCAAATTTTTGATTTAAAGGCTTTCAGGTTTTACAACCGGATGTTCCTTTAAGTATTCCAATCTGTTCAGGCCGTTTATATAGGCTAAAGCACTGGCAGTAATGATATCAGGATCAGCACCTTTTCCCAAGGCCACAATCCCGTCTTCCTGCAACCGGACCGTTACCTCACCCTGGGCATCTGTCCCTTCGGTCAAAGCAGAGATGGTAAACCTTAAAAGCTCGGATTTGGTCCCTGTCAGCTTGGAAATAATATTGTATGCCGCATCAATGGGGCCGCTTCCTTCAGTTGCCCCCTGGACCAGACGGCCATTGATGTTCAGCTGAATGCTGGCGGTTGGAAAGACCGTATTACCGGATAATACATGGATATATTCAAGACTGAAAACTTCCGAACTTCTTAATACTCCTTCGTTGATCAACGCTTCGATGTCCTCATCCTGGATACTTTTTTTCTTGTCAGCCAGGCGTTTGAATTTTTCAAAGATCGTGTCCAGTTCTTCCTTGGAAAGATCGTATCCCATTTCCTGGATATGGGAATTGAGTGCATGACGTCCCGAATGTTTCCCCAGTACCAGGTTGTTTTTGTTAAGGCCGATTGTCTCGGGTTTCATGATTTCATATGTCATGGGATTTTTTAATACACCGTCCTGGTGGATACCGGCTTCATGGGCAAAAGCATTGGCACCCACAATAGCTCGGTTCGGCTGTACCAGGATACCTGTGATCATGCTGACCAGGCGGCTTGTGGGATAAATTCTTGTGGTATCAATTGATGTGGTATGGGGAAAGAAATTGGGTCTTGTGTGCAGAGACATAACCACTTCTTCAAGCGAAGTATTCCCGGCTCTTTCTCCAATACCGTTGATGGTGACTTCAACCTGTCTTGCTCCTGCTTTTATGGCGGCAAGAGTGTTGGATGTGGCAAGTCCCAGATCATTATGGCAATGAACACTCAATATGGCCTTATCCATATTGGGCGTATTTTCCATTACATATTTAACAAGCTCACCATATTCTTCCGGGATGGCGTATCCCACCGTATCCGGAAGATTGATCGTTGTGGCACCTGCATCAATAACCGCTTCAAACACTTTGCATAAAAACGAAGGATCAGACCTTGACCCGTCCTCTGCTGAGAATTCCACATTGTCTGTATAGGATGCGGCAAGTTTTACGGATTTGACTGCCTGTTCCAGTACCTGTTCTTTTTCCATTTGGAGTTTATATTTCATATGCAGTTCAGATGTGGCAATAAAGGTGTGGATTCTTGGGTGTACTGCATTTTTAATGGCGTCCCATCCCCGGTTGATATCGTCATCACTTGCCCTGCAAAGTGCTGCAATCTGAGTAACCTTAAGCGTTTCGGCAATAGCCTTGACCGCTTCAAAGTCACCCACTGATGCGGCGGGAAATCCTGCTTCAATCACATTGACACCCAGTTTTTCAAGCTGGGTGGCAATCCGCAGTTTTTCAGCCTGGTTCATGCTTCCTCCGGGTGATTGTTCTCCATCTCTTAATGTGGTGTCAAAAATAATAATCTGGTTGTCTGTTGTCATTTTATTTTACCTTGTTTTTATTGTCTAGTGAGAGTTTATATTGAAAGCTGTCGGCCAATGCCTGCCAGCTTGCTTCTATGATGTCTTCTGAAACACCGATGGTTGAAAAAATATTGTTTTCATCCCGTGATTCAATCAGAACGCGTACCTTTGCATCGGTTCCATCCATTCCGTCAATGACACGGACCTTAAAGTCCACCAGGTGCATGTCATTGATCTGCGGAAATATGGTGGTAAGCGCTTTTCTTAATGCATTATCCAGAGCACTGACAGGCCCCTCGCCTTCTGCCGAAGTAATTTCGGTTTTATTACCCACCCTGATTTTTATCATGGCATGGGAATAACAGGGGCGTTCCTTGTCTTTTTCAACCACTACCCTGAAAGATTCAAGCTCAAAATAGGGGACAAACTGATCGGTGAGTTTTTCCATGATAAGCTTTAAAGAGCCTTCTGCCGCATCAAATTCAAACCCGTAATCTTCAAGGTCCTTGATGCTGGATACAATCTGGTAGCCGATGGCATCGTTCTTACCCAGATCCACCCCAAGTTCTTTGGCTTTATATTCGATATTGCTCTTGCCGGATTGCTCTGAAACAATGACACGCCGCTTGTTTCCGACAAGTTCCGGAGAAATATGTTCATAAGCCATGGGGTTTTTCATGATGGCACTGACATGAACTCCGCCTTTATGAGCAAAAGCACTCTTACCGACGAAGGGTCGGGAATTGACAGGCGGCACATTGGCAGTTT
>NZ_JAIOSW010000259.1 GCF_021107415.1 Desulfobacula sp. | reverse complement strand
TAAACCGGTATCCATCTTTGTCAAGAAGAAGGCCGCCATCACCGCGGCATCCTTCAGTGGTGAGAATACCCACAGGCACAATAGCTGTGGGGTGGAACTGGACCGCCTCCATGTTTCCAAGGGTTGCAATCCCTGTTTCAAGAGCAATGGCATTTCCTATCCCTTCGGAAATAACTGAATTGGTGGAAATGGCATAGAGCCTTCCGTAACCGCCGGTTGCGATGGTGGTTGCCTTTGCCACATAGGCAATCAGCTCACCTGTGATAAGATCTCTTACAATAGCACCATAACAGACCCCGTCTTCATGGATCAGGGCAAGGGCTTCTTTTCTCTCATGAACTGGAATGCCCATCTGGATAGCCTTGTTATCCATGGTATAAAGCATGGTATGTCCGGTGCCGTCAGACGTATAACAGGTTCTCCATTTTTTTGTACCGCCAAAATCCCGGGAAGAAATCAAGCCATGAGCCTCATCTTTTTCAGTGATGGTGACTTTTTTCCCATTGATAACAACGCCCCTGTCACCGCGCCTGACCCTTGACCAGGGAACACCCCAGGCAGATAATTGGCGAATAGCCTTGGGTGCTGTGTTTACGAACATCCTGGCTACGTCCTGATCGCATCCCCAGTCGCTTCCCTTTACCGTATCTGCAAAATGAATTTCTTCATCATCCCCATCGCCTTTAATGCATGCACCAAGGCTTGCCTGCATACCACCCTGGGCTGCAGCAGAATGAGATCTTTTGGCAGGAATCAGAGACAGAACAATGGTGTCAACGCCCCTCTGCATGGATGCAATGGCAACCCTAAGTCCTGCCAACCCGCCGCCAATTACAAGTGAATCCGTATATATGACTTTCATTTAGCTTACCCCTTATTGATGTGTTACGTCAGCTGGTTGAGCTTCTTCTGGTTCATGGCCCTCTGCCGGTATCTCTTCATCTGCCTGGACATGTTCTTCTATCTGAGCTTGTTCTTCTACCGGTACTTGTTCTTCGGCCTGAATTACTTCTTCTGCCCGGACCTGTTCAACTGCTGGTTCATGTTTATTATATCTTTCACCCACTTTATCCCTGTGGTTGATACCAATAACAACAAACACCAGCAAAGCAAGAACACCAATGGTCAAGAAAAAAATGGTCAGTCTGTTTTTAAGTGCTTTCAGCGTTTTTCTTGATTTTCTGGCATCTTTTCCGCTAAACCATCCCCATTTCATACAAAGCCTGTAAAGGCCGATGGTACCATGAAGCTCAACACAGATCAAAAGAATCAGATAAAGGGGCCACATATTTCCTGAAATGATTCTGTCCGCCGACAGATAGGGATCAATGGAGCCTGGATGCGTCAGCATGACATACAGATGAACCGATCCTGCAAAAAACATGATAAACCCTGTAACCACCTGGATATACCACAAATTGGTATCTGAATGATTCATCATCTGCATCTGGTCTGTAATAATCCTGTGCTGTTTCCAGGAAATGGGAAACTTTCTGACCCCCAGCAATGCATGGATGATAAAAAGTGTGAATACGATAAAAACGGCAAAAAACACCGCTATGGGAAAGCCTTGCCCGGTATCGGACAAAAAGGCAAGCTCCATGGTTCTTGCCACAAAATTAAAAGAGCCTTTCCCGAGGATAATACTGGCCACAAGAAGCATATGCACCCACATAAACAGCCCTAGAATCAGGCCGGTCCCGCTTTGAAGAAAATCAAGCCTTGCAGGTATTCTGCTATTTTTTTTAATTGATTCGATAATATAACTATCCAATTTTCTTAACCTCCTTTAGGTTATGCTAAAATACATCCTTACAAATCCGGCCGATCTGACCTAAATTTTCACAGACATGAATCCCATTGTCTTTGAATGCCGCAATCTTTGCTGCTCCTGTACCGCTGGAACCGGATATAATGGCTCCGGCATGCCCCATCCTTCTGCCGGGAGGTGCGGTAAGGCCGGCGATAAAGCCAACAACCGGTTTGGTCAGATTTTCTTTAATATAAATTGCTGCTTCTTCTTCTGCACTTCCGCCGATTTCGCCAACCATGACAATCCCGGTGGTTTCATCATCGTTTTGAAAGGCTTCAAGTACCTCTATAAAATTAGTTCCATTCACAGGGTCGCCGCCGATACCAATGCAGGTTGACTGGCCCATTCCAAGCTTTGTCAGCTGATCAACCACCTCATAGGTCAGCGTTCCTGATCGTGAAATTACGCCTATATTTCCTTTTTTATGAATTTTGCCGGGCATAATACCGATTTTACACTCCTCGGGTGTGATAATGCCCGGACAATTGGGTCCGATGAGCCGGCAGTTCTTTGTGGCAAGAAACTTTTTTACCTTGACCATATCCAGGATGGGAATCCCTTCTGTAATGGTCACAATGAGTTCCACACCCGCGTCTGCTGCCTCCATAATGGCATCTGCCCCGAACGGTGGGGGGACAAAGATAAGGGATGCTGTGGCGCCGGTCGCCTCAACGGCCTGTTCGACCGTATTAAATACCGGCACATCATCCATTTTCTGCCCGCCCTTACCCGGTGTTACCCCGGCCACAATATTTGTTCCATATTCTAAACACCCTCTTGTATGGAAACTGCCCTCATTGCCGGTAATTCCCTGTACAAGAACCTTTGTGTCTTTATTGACATATATACTCACTTTTGATCTCCTCTATTACGTGCCGACCGGAAACCGCCAATTTCCCCAATTACTGCGTTGGTTGATAATTTTAATCCTCACAATACTCAATGTATTCCTGCAGCTAAAATTATCGCCCGCCTTGTACTTAAAAAAATTTTCAGGTTTTCGGTCAGGCACTATTTAACTGCTGCGGCAATTTTTTGAGCTGCATCGGAAAGGTCAGCGGCACTGATTAAATTAAGCTTTGCATCCGCCAGAATTTTCTTTCCTTCATCCACGTTTGTGCCTTCCATGCGAACCACAACAGGGATATTGATACCGGTTTTCCTGGCAGCATCCACAACGCCCCGGGCAAAAATATCACATCGCAGTATACCGCCAAAAATATTGACCAAAAGTGCTTTGACCTTGTCATCGGCAAGGATGATCCTGAATGCATTTTCAACCTGTTCGGAACTGGCTCCGCCACCCACATCCATGAAATTGGCCGGAGTTGCCCCGGCATTCTTGATGATATCCATGGTGGCCATGGCAAGCCCTGCGCCATTGACAATATTGCCCACATTGCCGTCAAGGTTGATATAGTTTAAATTAAATTTTGATGCTTCAACTTCCAGGGGATCTTCTTCATCAAGGTCTCTTAATGCCATCAAATCTTTGTGCCGGTAAAGGGCATTGGAATCAAAATCCACCTTGGCATCCAGGGCCAGAACCTTATCATCCGAAGTTAAAATCAATGGATTGATTTCAACCATGGAGCAGTCATTGGCAATAAAAAATTGATACAGGTTGGATAAAAGCCCTGAAAATTGTTTCATGGCAGCGGTCGGAATCTCAAGTCCGAACCCCACTTGTCTGAGCTGGTACCCTTGAATTCCCATTAAGGGATCTACGTGAACTTTTATGATTCTTTCCGGGGTGTTGGCTGCCACTTCTTCAATATCCATACCACCGTCCCGGCTTGCCATGATCACAATAGATGCCGTGGCCCTGTCCACAAG